>CALCTH010000563.1 GCA_937893795.1 uncultured Myxococcales bacterium
GGCGCCCCTCTCGCCGCCGGAGGTCCGGGCCCGGGGCGCGGCCTCTCCCCACGCCGCGACCCGCGTCGACGTGGCGGCCGAGGGCGCCCGAGGCGTGGCGCTGGCCTGGGAGGAAGACGGCATGGCGTGGCTCACGGAGACGCGGAGCGTTGCGCTGAGGCCCGCCCGTCTCGGCGTCGTCGAGCTCCACGCGCTCGCCGTGGGCCCGGGTCCCTCCGCGCGAACGGAAACGCCGGTCGAGAGCGTCGGGGTGCGCCCCGGCGGCTGCTGCCTCGCCCCCGCCGGGACGGCCTCGGCGCTCGGCCTGGCCCTCCCCTTCCTTGGCAGCCTGCGACGGTCGCGCTACACGAGGCGCCGGGCCGGGAAGGGTCCGACGGAGGTCGCGCGTTGTCGCAGCGGCGCCCGCCCGCGCGGTGGCCTCTGACGCGCCGCACCCCCCGTCCGACTCCGCCGCGACCGACTCCGCCGCGACCGACCTCGCCTCGCACGACCTCCACGCATGATGTCTCGCACCGCCCTCGCCTTCGCTGCCCTCCAGGCCCTCGGCATCGCCTCCGGCTGCGCCAAGCCCATCGAGGGCACCACCATCGAGGACTCGCCGCAAAACCGCGAGGTCATCGCCTTCGTGGAGAGCTACCGGCGCGCCGTGGAGGACCGAGACGTGGGCGCCCTCCTGCGCCTCACGAGCGAGGACTACTTCGACGACAACGGCACGCCCTCCGGCGACGACGACCTCGACTTCCGCCGCCTCCAGGAGCGGCTCGTGGCGTGGTCCGAGCGGGTCCAGGACGTCCGCTACGACATCAAGTTCCGAAACGTCGCCTACGTGGACGGCCGCATCATCGTCGAGGTGACCTACGGCGGGCGCTTCCTGACCGCGGCGCCGGATGGCGAGGAGCGCTGGGCGCGACGCATCGCCAACCACCGCCTCGTGCTCGTCCGGGAAGCCGACGGCGAGCTCCGCATCGTCGCCGGCCTCTAGCGGGCCTGGACGATCCCCGCTGTTCCCACCGGGACGGGTCGGCTAGCATCCAGCCGGCTCGATGAGCGGCGAACGCAAGAAACTCGGTCGCATTCTGCTGACGCAGCGCCTCGTGACGCCCCAGGAGCTGGAGGGGCTGCTGGAAGAGCAGAAGGTGCGCCCCGGACAGCGGCTCGCGTCGACGGCGGAGGCCGTGGGCATGGTCGGCGCCAAGGAGCTGCTCAAGGCGCTCAGCGAGCAGCACGGGCTGCCGGGCATCGATCTCGCCCAGGTCGTCGTGCCCCTCGACAACCTGAAGCTCATCCCCGAGGACATCTCGAAGGCCCAGCTCATCCTGCCCATCCTGGTGAAGGAAGACCGGATCTTCCTCGCGATGGCGGACCCGGGCGACAAGCGCATCGTCGACGAGATCGAGTTCGTCACCGGGCGCCGGGTGTTCCCCTACGTCGCGCTCCAGCACGCGCTCGAGGACATCATCGAGCGCTGCTACCGCCTCGCGGAGCGCGGCGAGGAGCACTACATCGGCCCGGACGTCCCGGCGGACTACCTGGCCTCCCTGGGCCTCAGCCAACCGCCCCCGGGTCGCGTGAGCAGCGTGCCGCCGGCGTCGCCTTCTGGCATCGTCAACGAATCGAGCGACGAGCTCGGCATCCGCGAGATCGAGGCGCAGATGCCGAGCCTGCGCGCGTCGAGCTTCCCGCCGACGCCGCCGAGCACGCAGGCGACCAACGCGCCCTTCGCGTCTCAGGTCACGCCGCTGCCCGAGGACCCGGCCCCGAGCCGCCCGCGGCGGCCGGGCACGGCCAAGGTGCTCCTGGTCGACGACGAGGAGGACATCCGGAAGCTGCTCCGCCGGGTGCTCGAGCAGAAGGGCTTCGAGGTCGTGGAGGCCGCGAAAGGCCTCGAGGCGCTCCAGCGCGTCCGCGACGATACGCCCGACGTGATCCTGCTCGACGCCATGCTCCCGGAGGTGCACGGCTTCGACATCTGCCGGCGCATCAAGGGCTCGAAGCGCTACGGGCACATCCCGGTGATCATGGTGAGCGCCATCTACCGCGGCTGGCGCGTCGCCGAGGATCTCCGCGCCAGCTACGGGGTGGAGGTCTTCCTCGAGAAGCCCTTCAAGATCTCCGACGTGGTCACCCACGTGGAGCGGGCGCTCGACGGTCGTCCGCCGGAGGGCCCGAAGGCCGACGAGCTCAGCCAGGAGGCCGGCGCGGCCCTCGAGGCTGGCATGGCGGCCTACCGGAGCGGCGACCTCGACGGGGCCATCGCCCGGCTCCGCGAGGGCATCGCCATCGACCCGCTGAGCTTCCAGCTCCACTACCATTTGGGGCTATTGCAGGGGCGGCGCGACGACACCTTCGAGGCGATTCACCAGCTGGAAACCGCCGTCGACCTACAGCCGAAGAACTTCTCGGCGTTGAAGAACCTGGCGGTCCTCTACCAGCGCGCCGGCTTCAAGCACAAAGCCATCGAGCTGTGGGAGCGCGCCCTCGGCTCCGCGCCGGACGAGGACACCCGGAGAAGCATCAAGGACCACCTCATGAGCCTGCTCTGACCGGGCTCGCGCGACCAGAGCCCGACCCGCGACGAAGGGGTCACCAAGGACACCCACCAGCCGGGGGTCGGAAGAGCAGCCGACGTGCTCTATAGTGCGCCCGGAGGTCCGCCCGGGGGCAGCCCATCGCCATGAAATTCCTCTGCGAGAACTGCAAGGCGAAGTACCAGCTCCCCGACGAGAAGATCGCCGGTCGCACGCTCCGCATGAAGTGCCGGAAGTGTGGCCACGGCATGGTGATCAAGGGGCCCCCCGTGGACGCCCCGGCGCGGCGGACGGCCAGCAGCCCCGGAGCGACCCGGCGCCGCGGCCCCGCGAGCGTCTCCAAGCGCCGGGCCTCGTCGTCCCGGCACTCGGCCCTCGGGGCGGAGTTCCGGAAGTCCGCGACCCTCAGCCACGTCAGCGAGCCCCCGCCGGGCCGCGCAGGCCCCGAGTGGCACGTGGCCATCAACGACGTCCCGGTCGGACCCATCAAGCGTGAGGAGCTCGCGCGCAAGGTCGGCTCCGGCGCGGTGGACGAGGACTCGCTCTGCTGGCGCGAGGGCTTCGACGACTGGCGACCCCTCGGCGAGGTCGCCGAGCTGGCGTCGCTCCTCGAGCAGCGACGTGGGCGCACCCCGCCGCGTACGCCACCGCCACCGCGGCCGCTGAGCGATGACGCCGTCGTGCCGCCGCCGCCGCCCCCGACCGCTGCCGCGCTCGCGCCGGCGCGCGAGCCGAGCCTGACGGACCTCCCCATTGGCGCGCCGCTGGGCGCCTCGCTGCCGCCGGGGGACCCGCGGACCAGCGTCGCGTATTCCCAGGCGCCGGCCGCCGCCGTGGTCTCGCTCCCGCCCACGACGGTTC
>CALCTH010000564.1 GCA_937893795.1 uncultured Myxococcales bacterium
TGCAGACGAGTGCCTGGCCAAACAGGACGGGTTCGGCTTCCCCTGCTGGACCCCGGCCCCGGCGCCCTCCACCGCGCTCCGCTCGCGATGAGCGCGATAGCGCGCGCCCCGCAGCGGCGCGAGGCGTCGCCGGGCATCGCGGGCCAGGTCCCCCGCGGCGCCGCGCCCGTACACGCGCGTCGTGCCGCGCACCTGTGTCTCCAGCGGCATCCGGTCGACGTCGACGTGCGCGAGGGCGGTCTCCAGCCTGGCGTCCGTCACCTCGCCCCGAAACGCCGCGGCGATGGCTTCGACCTGCTCCCGATCCGTGGTGACGAGGGCGTCGAGGGCCACCCACGCCCCCACCGAGAACAGCACGAGCCCCACCCATCGCATGCGCTTCGTCATGTGCCACTGGCGTAGCAGGATTCAGCCCGATACCAGTCGCAATTTCTGCCTCGGCCATCTAGCGTCGCGGCACCGCGGGAGCGGCGGAGCCGGCGCGGCTTCGTAGGCTCTCCGAGGGGGATCTCCATGACCGGACGACGCCGTACTCTCGCCCGCTCCCACGACCGCTTTCACACGCGCCGGCGGCGTCGCGAGGGCCTGCTCCTCGCCGCCCTGACGAGCCTGGCGCTGCTGCCGGCGGCCGCCAGTGCGCAGGGAAGCGCAAACCGCCCGATCCCCATCAACATCGAGTCCACGCCGCCGGGCGCCACGGTCTACTACCAGTCCGTCGCGCCGGAGAATCGCGTCGGCGTCACCCCCATCACCGCGGCGCGCATCCCGCGAGGCCAGCGCGTCCTCATCTTCCAGCTCGAGGGTCACGAGGACGCCCGCCTGGAGGTCCGCGTGCAGCGCCGCCGCGAGACCTTCACCGCCACGCTGCGCCCCTTCTCGGTGATCAACGTGACCGCCGCGAACACGGCTGCCGCCGGTGCCGCGGTGCGCATCGCCGGCGAGCCCGTCGGCAACGTGCCCTACCAGGGCCGCGTGCAGCCCGGCCGGCACCTCGTCCAGGTCGGCCGCGAGGGGCACCGCACCTTCAGCCAGTGGGTCACCTTGAGCGGCGGCCAGGTGCTGGCCCTCCCAGTGCTCCTCGAAGCCGAGCAGGCGCCCACGGGCTCGCTGCTCGTGGCCGGCGACACCCCGGGGGCCGAGGTCTTCCTCGACGGCGCGCCCCGGGGCCGGACGCCCACGGTCATCGAGGACATCCCCGCCGGCGAGCACTCGCTCGAGGTGCGCTCCGACGATGTGGGCCTCACGCCCTTCCGCCAGCTGGTGCGGGTGATCGCGGGCGAGCGCCTCACCATCGCGCCGCGCCTCCGCCCGGCGACGGCCGGTGGGGGCACGCTTCGGGTGATCGTGAACCCGAGCGGCGCCGTCGTGAGCGTCGACGGGGAGGTCATCGGCCAGGCGCCGGCCGGCACCGAAGGCCTCGCCCCCGGCGAGCACATCGTCATCGCCGAGGCCGAGGGCTACCAGCGGGCCGAGCAGACCGTGACCATCGAGGACGGCCGGCAGCGGGTCATCTCCCTGACCCTCGAGCCCGTCGGGCAGGAGCCCGGTCGCATCGTGATCAACGCGAACGTCGACCGCGCGTCGGTCTTCATCGACGGCGAAGAGCGAGGGTCCGTGCCCGTGGTCGTGCCCCAGGCTCCGGAAGGCACGCACGCCATCGTCGTCCGCGCGGAGGGCTACCAGGAGTACCGCTCCACCTGCCTCGTCGGCCCCGGCCGCGACTGCGAGATCGACGCGCGCCTCGAGCCCATCGGGACCCCCGTCCGCGTCGTCTCGAACGTGTCCGGCGCGCGGCTCTTCGTGGACGGCTCCCTCGAGGGCCCGGTGCCCTGGGAGGGTACGCTCCCCGTGGGCACGCACCGCATCGAGGTGCGGGCCGAGGGCTACCGGCCCTACGAGGCGCAGGTCGCGCTCCGGCCCGCCAGCGACACCCGCGTCTTCGACGTCTCGCTCGTGGGCGTCGACGAGATGACCCAGGAGCAGCGCCAGGAGCGCGCCGAGGCGCGACGCGAGCGTCACACGCAGGCCGTCTCCCGCTCCGGCGCCACGCTGCCCTCCGACCTGGCCGTGCTCGACTTCTCCGCGGGCTGGCCGCACCTCTTCGAGTTCCGGCTCGGCATCGGCATCCTCGACTGGCTCGAGGCCGGCATCGGCCTCCGCACCTTCGGACGCCTGACGGAGTTCGAGGGGCGGGTGAAGGCGGGCTGGCGTCCCGTGCGCCAGGTCTCGCTCGGCGGCCAGCTCCGCATCGGCGGCGGCATCGGACCGGGCAACGACGCCGGAGCGCTCGAGATCGCCGACGCCGACTTCCTCAACGGGGACGCGGACGCCCCCACGGACCTCAGCTTCAGCACCAACAGCTTCTTCGTGAGCCTCGAGGGGCTCATCTCGCTGCACTTCCTCCGGGCGGGCAACTTTACGCTCTGGATGGGCTTCGATTTCCTCCGGGACAGCTGGGCCTACAACAGCGGCGACAACGGCTGCCGCTTCGGCGGGCAGAGCGTGAGCGTGGGCGGTGAGGACGTCCCCATCTGTCAGGCCACGGACGCGCAGATCATGGCGGACGCGAACTTCGACGAGGCGGCGGAGCGCCAAGCGGCGCGCCTCGACGACACGCAGGGCCTGGCCCGCGTGCGCGTGGGCGGCTCCCTCGAGTTCATCATCAACGACCGCTGGAACGCCTGGGGCTCCTTCGAGGGCGTGCTCACGAGCGCGGACCGGCGCATCGTCAGCGACGTCTTCGGCCTCGGGAACCCCGACCTGCAGGTCTATTTCCGCCTCGGCGCGACCTACATGTTCGGGGTGCGCGACGACCGCCCGCGCTCCGAGCCCGAGCCCGAGCCCGCGCCGGCGCCGGCGCCCGCGCCCGCGCCCGCGCCC
>CALCTH010000565.1 GCA_937893795.1 uncultured Myxococcales bacterium
GCCGCTCGCTACGCCTCCGCTCGCCGCGCCGGCCGTCGCGACGCCGCCCTTCGCCGCGCCGCCCTCCGCACCGCCCGCTGCCGCACCGCCGACGGCACGGACCAGCGCCGGGAGCCAGAGCACGTTCGTCACGAGGCAGGCGCCGATGGTCAGCAGCGCCAGCCGGCCGAGGTCGGCGATGCCCGGGTTGTCGGCGACCATGAGGCTGCCGAAGGCGGCCATGGTGGTGAGCGTGGCGCCGAGCACGGCACGCACCGTGGTCCGAAAGCGCCGCTCCCGCTCGGCCTCGGGGCCGTCGAGCATGGACGCGGCCACGTACACGGCCCCGTCGACGCCGATGCCGAAGGCGATGGGCAGGACCAGCACGTTGTAGAGGTGGAGGTTCCAGCCGAGGAGCGTGGCGACGCCGAGCGCCGCGCCCATGCCGAGGGCCACCGGGGCGATGACGAGGAAGCTGCGCCGCGCGGAGCGGCCCACGACCCCCGTCGCGAAGAGCAGGCCGAGGAGCGCGAGGAGCACGAGCCGCGGCGCGTCCCGGCGCAGCGCGGGCAGGCTCTCCCCGAGCACGGCGTCCGGGCTCGCGAAGGCCACGCCTGGGTGGGCGTCTCGCCACCCCTCGAGCGCCGACGCCAGGCGCTCCATGGCCTCTCCGTCGACGCCGCGGAGCTTCAGCTGGAGCGTGGCCGCCCGCCCGAAGGTCCCGTCCTCTTCCCGGAGGCCATCGGCGAGCCAGGGAGGGAGCGTATCCGGCGTCGGGGCCTCCGCGGCGGCGAGGCGCTGGAAGCGAGCGACGCCGTCCCGGTCGTCACCCCGGGCGCGGCGCGCCGCGCGGGCGAGGGCCTCGTTCAGGCGCAGGAGGGCCCGGTCCTTCGCGTCGCTGCGCGGCGGGACGAGGTCCTCGGGCAGGAGCAAGAAGGAGGGCGTCCCGGCGAGCGCGTCGGCCTCGCGCTGCACGTCCTCGAGGTCCCGCAGCAGCGCCGGATCGTCGGCGAGGAGGTGCACCGTGAGCGAGCCGCCGGACCTCACGGCGCCCGCGGTGGAGATGCCGTGGCTCAGGTTGGGCGGCGAGAGCTTCCGGAAATCGCGCTCGAGGGCGATGTCCCTGCCGGGCACGGCCAGGAGCAGGAGCGCCACGCCGAGGCCCAGCGCGACGCGCCGGGCGAGGGACCGTCGCGGCGGGCCGGGCGCTCCCTCCACCCGCGGCAACCAGCGCCCACGCTCGGGACGCACGCGGTGAAGCAGGAGCACCAGCGGCGGAAGGAAGACGAGAAACCCTGCCAGGCTCAGGAAAATGCCGACGGCGGCGAGCACGCCCATCTCGCCGAAGGCACGGAGCTCGGCGGCGGCGAGCGCCGCGAAGGCCGCTCCCGTGGTGAGGCCGGCGACGAGGAGCGAGCGCCCGAGCTCTTCCAGGGCCTCGGTGAGGGCCGGCTCCGGGTCGAGCCCCGCGTCGCGGCGCTCGCCATAGGCGGTCGCGAGGTGAAGCCCGAAATCGATACCCAGGCCGAAGAGGATGGCGAGGGTGAAGGCGCTGAGGAGGTTGAGGCTCGGGTAGAGCAGGCCGATGGCCCCGAGGCTCGCCGCGAGGCCGATGAAGAGGGGGACGAAGACGGCGACGAGCGCCCGCGCGGTCCGGAGCTGCGCGAGCACCAGGAGCAGCACCAGCACACCGCCGATCCAGGTCACGCGCCGCAGATCGTCGGCCACGCCCGCCTGCGTGAGCGGAGCGTTGCGGTAGCGGCCGCTAACGACCATGCGGAGCGACGCCGGGGCGTCCGCGGGGCCGAGCTCCTCGAAGAGTGCCTCGGCGCGCTCCTTGACCTCCGTCGCGTAGGCGAGGCGTCCGGGGTCGCCCTCCATCATCGCGATGAGCGCGCAGACGCCCTCCTCGTCACAGAGGTCGTCCGTCGTCGCGTCGGCGTCCACCTGGTCGTCCTGGTCACCGGTCGCGGCGTCCAGGGCGCCCTCCCCGAGGAAGCGCTCGAAGGCCGCGATGGCGGGCTGCGCGCGAAAGGTATCCCGGAGCTCCTCCGAGGTGGGCAGCGGCGGAGGCTCGTCGTCCAGGTTCACGCAGCCCGGAAGCGCGGCGCATTCGTGGAACTCGACGTTGGCCTCGAGGGTACGCGCGAGGCCGTCGATGCTCCCGGCGCGCGGGCGCGGACCGAGGTCCCCGCGCTGCCGGGGCGGGTCCTCGGCCGGCAGGTAGTGCACCCGGCGGGAGACGAGGTCACCGAGGTCGCGGGCGCCGATGGCCCAGCGCGTGTCGTCCCAGGCGGCGATGCGCGCGCCGAGCGCGTCCCGGACCTGGCGGCTGAGCGCGGGCTCCTCGCTGGCGACGAGGACCATGAGCGGCGCGTCACCGGCGAGCCGCTCCCGGAGCGCGTTCAGGTCGGCGATGGAGCGCGACGCGGAAGGAAGGAGCCGGTCCGTGCGCGTGTCGACGCGAAGGCGACCGGCGCCGAGCACCCCGAGGACGGCGACGGCGAGGCCCAACGCCACGAGGGCGCCCGGCGCACGGGCGGCGATGCGAACCCAGCGGGCGGCGATCCCGGCGGGAGGGTCGGAGTCGGGCAGGTCGCGAGACATCTCGGAGGAGCGGTCGCGGCGCGACCGGGCCGGACCCTGCAGGCGGCGGGACCGGCGCTCAACCTCCCTTGGGAGGAAACACGCGAAGGAGGGCGGCCAGCTCGCGGCTCGTCTCCGCGAAGAAGGCCTTCCCGTCAATGGGCCCGAGGGCGACCTGGCCCCGCACCACGACGCCCACGGCGAGCTGCGCGAGGCTGGCGAAGCCGCCGCCGAGCTGGCCTAGAAAGCCGAAGAGACCAATGCCGACCTGTCCGATGGTCAGAAGCCCCGCGGCGAGCTGGCCCGTGGCGAAGAGGAGCCCGAGGCCCGCGACGCCCAGCACGACGAGGCCCCGGCCAGCGATGCCGACCACCAGGACCCCGTCCCCCCCGCCGAGCGCCAGCCACGCCGGCCCTCCGCTCATGCCGTGCGCGATGACCGGCCACCCGAAGACCAGGGTCTCGGGCTCGCCCCACGCGAGACCGCCCAGCACGAGGGCCGTGAGCGCGATGGCGCCGAGGAGGAGGAGGAAGCGGCTCACGCGGGGACGGTAGCTCGACCGCGCGCGCGCTGGCACCCTCCAGGCCGTGTCGCGCCACCGCTTCGTGCACGCCTTCGAGACCGCGAGCGGACCCGAAGGTCAGCGTGCCCGCGAACGTGCCTCCGTCGACGGCCGGGACCGTGGCGGCCGGCCCGTTCCGGCGTTCACGCTGCGACAGCGGGGCGAGGGGCTTCGCCGCGTCAAGGGAGCGCTGGGGCGTCTACTCCGCCCCCTCGGCCTCGGGCTCTTCGGCGGCGTCGCGGCCTATCCCCTGCTCTACCTCGGGCTCGGCGGCGTCGCGATCGCGGCGTTCACGGCGCACGTGGCGCTCTTCTTCGGCGCGCTCGATCTCTGGGTGATCGTGGCCGCCATGGCCTTCGTCGCGGCGCGCGATTGGACCGTGCACGTCCCCTACGCGCCCGGGGAGCCCAACGCCCTCGACCTCGATCCGGCGGCGCTGGGCGTCGGCGCGAGGAGCGTGGTCGGGACCGTGGAGCGCCTGGAGGGCCCGTCCGGGGACACGCTCCTCGTCGATGCCTGGGGGCGCTCCATGGCCCCGCGGCGCGTGGTGGAATGCGACGACTTCCTCCTCCGTCCCCTCGGCGAGGGTCTCCCGCTGGTCGTGCGCTTCGAGTCGGCGCCGCTCGTGCTCGGCGAGCCCTCCCGGGGCGCGGTGGCGATGCTGCCGCTCAGCCGCGAGGGCCGCGCGGAGCTGCTGAGCGACGAAGTCCACTACGTCGCGCTCGAAGAGGGAGACCGCGTCCGCGTGCACGCCGCGGCCTTCGAGGAGGTGCCCCGCCTCGACCACGTCGAGCTCGGGGGGGACGTGCGCCGGGCACGCCCGGCGCCGCGCACCGACGACGTGAACCCCTATCGCGGTGCCGGGCCGGGCCCCGGGCGCCTCGCACGCTCGACGGCGCGCCGTCCCCTCGTGCTCGTCCGGCTCTCCGGCGACGACTCGTGAGGGACGCGAGCCTCGCTACCCTCGCCCTCGGGCTCCTCGCGTGCGCCGCGCCCGAGCCTCCGCCGGCCACGGCGCGCGTGGTCGGCGCCGGCCGAGCCGTGACCCTGACGCTTCGCGACGCGACGCTCGAGGTACCGACGTGGGCCATGGTGACGCTCGAGGCGGAGCTCGAGGGCCCGGGACGCGCGCGGCTGACCATGGGCGGCGCCGGGCTCGGGGCCACCGAGGACGCGCTCCTCGACGC
>CALCTH010000566.1 GCA_937893795.1 uncultured Myxococcales bacterium
GCCATCATGACCACCGCACACCGACTTCGATGCTCCCCGGCGCTCCTCGCCCTTCTCCCGGCCCTGACCTTCGCCGCGTGTGGCGACGACGCCTCGGGGTCCCTCCCTGCGCAGCGTCCGGTCACCGTCGAAGAGTCGCTCTCGGCCTTCGGCATCGACGTCGCCGCGACGCCGCGCGTCGACGAGGACGCCGACGCCTTGCCGGAGGACTACGCGCCCTTCGGCGCGGCCCAGAGCTTCGACACGCTCGAGGAGCTCATCGTCATCGGCCCTCGCCTCGCGCCGAGCTTCGGCATCGACGGCGAGGTCACGGTGCTCGAGCAAGTGCCGGACGCGTCGAACGAGTTCACGACGCGGGTCATCGGCGCGCTGGCGCCGGAGGACACGCCCTGGGCGGCCTCTGTGGGCGCCGAGCCCACCTCGCTGCGCGCCGCGGTGGGCGTCGACGTCGACGCCGATGGGCAGGATGAGCTGGTCATCGTGTCTCGGGACATGACGACGGAGACCGTGGAGCTCGTGCTCGTGGAGGACCGGACCATGGACTTCACGCTCGCGGCGCCGGTCACGATCGCCGAGGGGGCGCCGCGGGAGATCGAGGTCGTCGCCGGTGACTTCGACGGCGACGGGCGCGGCGAGGTCGCCGTGGCGCTCAGCTTCGACGAGCGCGCGGACATCCTCTTCCTGGAGAACGTCGCCGGCGCGCTCCAGCCCTCGGGCACGACCCTCACGCTGCCGCGCGCGTCCCCGACCGGCGTGGTGAGCGTCGCCATGGCGGCGGGCAACCTCGACCGCGACAACCCGTGGGAGCTCGCGGTGGTGCTCAACGAGACCTTCCGGCGCATGGATGGCGAGGAGACGGGCGCCGCGAGCTGGTTCGTCATCGACGACGAGAGCACGGGCTTCGACCGCCTCGCGATGTATGAGCCCGTGCGGGTCGAGGTCGGCATGACCACGCGTACGGCGGTGACGGCGGACGTCACCGTGGGCGACTTCGACGCCGACGGTGTCGACGAGATCGTGTTCGCGGGTCTCACGTACTTCGAGCCGGGGACCACGTGCATCTACGAGTACGCGCTGCTCGCGCTGGACGACGCCAAACGTGATCTCGCCCCGCTCGGCTCGCTCCTCTCCGAGCGCCAGCCCTTCGGTCGATGCGGGGGCGGCGTCATCCGGACCGTCGAGGTCGACGCCCTCGACTTCGACGGGGACGGGGCCCTCGAGCTGCACGCGAACGAGATGCTCTTCGAGGACTTTCGGAACGGGGCCCCCTTCACGGAGATCCCCGTGGACGTGGAGGACGACCCGGGGGCGACGCTCGGGATCCCGCCCGACGTGCTCTTCGGTGGCTCGCGGGAGACGGGGCTCGAGGGGCGCTTCGACCGGGACACGGTCGCCTTCGCCGTGGGGGACGTCACCCAGGACACGCGCCAGGATTTGAGCGTGCTCTCCGAGGCCACGGGCGGGAGGGCCGTGCGCGTGTGGGGCCTCGACATGCTGGCGCTGCCGTGTCCCGTGGGCTTCGGCATCCCCGAGGGCTGCTGGCAGGAGATCGTGGCGACGGAGGTCGTGGCGCCCGTGGAGGGCCCGGGGCGGCCGCTGCTGCTGGCGGCGAACCTCGATCAGGACAGCCTCGCGCTGCAGTACTCGGAGGGGACCTACCAGCTCGTCTTCACGGAGCCGGTGCTGCTGGCGGCGTTGGCCGCGCCGCCCTGCGACGAGGCGCTCGGGCAGAACCTCGACGCATGCCGGACGGCCTTCGGCACCTCCGAGTCCATGACCGTGGAGACGGAGTTCACGTGGACCGTGACCGCGGGCGTGGCCGTCGGCATCGATACGAGCTTCAGCGTGTTCGGTGTCGAGGTGTCCGCCTTCGAGGCCGTCACGACCATCAAGGGCTCCTACGCGCGGAGCTCGGCGACGGCCTACACGCTGACGCAGCGCGTGGAGTACGAGACGGGTCCGAACGAGGATGGGGTGATCTTCACCTCGGTCCCCTACGACCAGTACACCTACGAGATCGTCTCACACCCGGACCCGCAGCTGATCGGCGCGCCCATCGTCATCTCGCTTCCGCGGGAACCGATCACGGTGCTGGTGGAGCCCAGCTTCTACAACGCGAACATCACGGAGGACGGGATTCCCATCGACGCGGACGTCTTCCAGCACGTACCCGGGGACCTCCGCAGCTACCCGACCGTGGCGGAGCGGGACGCGATTCAGCAGATGTTTCCGCGCGGCTTCGCGACGCGGCAGGTCGACGTGGGTCAGGGCGGCGGCAGCGTCACGGTCGGCGTGAACGTCTTCGAGGAGACCTCCAGCGCGACGGCGTACGGGGCCGAGGCGGAGCTCGCGGTGCAGGCGACGGCGGCGGGCGTCGTGCTCGGCTTCAGCGTCGGCGGCGGCGTGGAGGACACGCTTCGCATCAGCCACGGCGCGGAGTCCGACTACGCGGGGACGGTGGCCGGCATGAGCTCCGAGGCCTTCGCGGAGAACGCCTTCCGCTTCGGGCTCTTCACCTACGTGCACGAGCACCCACAGCAGGAGTTCGAGGTGCTGAACTACTGGGTGGACCGGTAGAAAAACCGGCACGGGCGCCTCGCTCCCGAGCGTGCCCGTGCCGTCGTCGCCGCCTCCCGCTCTGGCGCGCTCGTTCAAGCCCCCGTGGGGGGCCAGCACGCCGCCGACCGGGTCGTCGTGAGCAGCACTTGGCAAGGACTCTCGCGCGTCGCGATCCAGCGCTCGTAGGCCTCGACGGTGCAGGTCTCGGGGAGCGTGGCGACGTGGTCGATGCAGCTCTCGACGTCGCCGGTCTCGACGAAGACGGTGCCGCAGGTCAGCCGCACGCGCTCGCCGCCGAGCCCGGCGACGTAGAAGGCGCAAAAGGTCGCGCGTTCGGCTTCGGTGGCGAGGGGCAAAGGCAGCTCGGGGTCGAGGCCGCTGCCCACACAATCCCCCTCCGTGCACGTCATCATCAGCCCCTCCCGGCAGTCGACGCAGCCGTGGAACTCCGAGTCACAATCCTCCTGGGCCGGCTGCACGAGGCCGTCGCCGCACGACGCGATGAGGGCCGAGCAGTCGGGAGCGCAGTACCCGGCCCCCGACGGAGTGCTCGGGTCGCAGAGCTCGACGTCCGCGAGGATGCCGTCGTTGCAGACGGGCTCGCAGACGCCGTCCTCGTCGCAGGCGTAGCCCCAGCCCGGCTGACATGACTCGCAGGGGTGCTCGGGCTGGAAGAGTCCGCCCCGGCCGCGCCCGTCGTCGCACGCTTCGCCCTCGTCGAGCACGCCGTTGCCGCAGTCGTCCGAGCCCCACGGACCCAGGCAGCCGACGAGTAGACTCGTCGCCGCGAGCACGGCGCGGCGTCCCGCCCACGATCGAAGATCAACCTTCCGCATCACGCGACAGGGAAACACGAATCGAGAGGGGCGTCATGAACGGTCTCTCCTGCCGGCGCCGCGGCCGTTGCCGTCCCACGGACTTCACCGGAGCCTCCCGAGGCCGCCGAACGCGCGTCCCCGCGTTCGTGGCGCCCCCGCCCTTGCCGCACGGGGGGTGCGGAACCCAGAACGACGGGTCGTGGCCGCGCGCGCCACGGACCCTTCGAGCTTCCCGATGCACGTCCTTCATCGTCTCTTCGTTTCGCCTCGTTCCCTCGCTTTCGCGACGCTCCTCGTCGCTGCTCTGGTTGCCGGACCCGTCTCCTGCGGCGAGTCCGATGACCCCGGTTGGCAGATCCTGGCCGAGGGCCGCGCCGAAGCGCTCCTCGCCGTTTCCGGCACCGGCGCCGACGACGTCTACGCCGTGGGCGCGGACCAGGGAGACGGCCCCCTCGTGCTCCACTGGGACGGAACCGCGTGGAGCCGCCTCGAGACGGGCACGCGCGGGGCGCTTTGGTGGGTGCACGCCTTCACCGGCAGCGAGGGCACGACGGCCTTCTTCGGTGGCGCCGGCGGGCAGATCCTGCGCTACGCGGACGGCACCTTCGAGCGCATGACCGTCCCGGGCCTGGCGGTGGACACGGTCTTCGGGCTCTGGGGCACGAGCCCCACGGACGTGTGGGCCGTTGGCGGCATCGGCGCTCGCGCGGGCTTCGTCTGGCACTACGACGGAACCTCCTGGACCGAGGTGCCCCTGCCCCTCGACGTCCCGCGCGTCGGGGGCGGTGAGCTGCCGGGCCTCTTCAAGGTCTGGGGCGCCGAGGACGGCGGCGCCATCATCGTCGGCGCCGGCGGCACGGTGCTCCGCGGCGCGCCCGGCGGCGGGGAGCTGAGCGTCGAGAGCACGGCGCACGAGGGGACGTTCTTCACCGTCGCCGGAGCCGGCGCCTCGCTCGACGGCGGGACCTTCGCGGCCGTCGGCGGAAGCACCAACGGCGTGGTCTACGAGCGCGGTGCGGACGGCGCCTGGGAGGACCGGAGCCCCTTCGGCATCGGGCTCCTTCAGGGCCTCTTCCTCGGCCCCGCGGGGACCGGCCTCGCCACCGGCGCCGGCGGGACGCTCCTGGAGCGCGGCGTCGACGGCACCTGGGACTTCATCGACCCCGGCATCGACGTGAGCGGCGTGCAGTCCTTCCACGCCGGCTGGATCGACCCCGAGGGCGGGCTCTGGGCCGTGGGCGGCTCGGTGCTCGACACGGACCTCGACGCGGGCATCCTCGTCCACCGCGGCGAAGGCGTACCGCCCGTCGGCGACGTGGGCGTCGTGCCCGACCCGCCGCCGGTCGTGCCGACCTGTCCCGACGAGGCCATCGACCCGGCGCCTACCGGGTCCATCGCGCGGCGCTGGAACGAGCAGATCCTCGGCGCCATCCGCCGCGACATCCCGCGTCCCACGGTCCACGCCAGAAACCTCTTCCACGTCTCCGCGGCCATGTACGACAGCTGGGCCGCCTTCAGCGACGAGCCCCAGCTCTTCGCCGACGAGCGCGCGACCGCCGCGGACCTCGAGGCCGAGCGCACCGAGGCCATCAGCTACGCCGCCTTCCGCGTGCTTCGTCACCGCTACGACGCCTCCCGGGCGCTGCAGCCGGGCTCGGACATCTCCCAGGCCTGCTTCCGCGCCTTCATGGAGCGTCTCGGCCTCGACCCGGATGACGAGGCGCGCGAGGGGGACGGCGCGCGCGCCCTCGGCAACCGCATCGGGCAGGCGGTCATCGACGCCGCCGCCGACGACGGCGCGAACGAGGCCACCGACTACTCCGACTCGACGGGCTACGCGCCGGTGAGCCCGCCGATGATCGTCGACCTCCCGGGCACCACCGGCGTCGCCGATCCCTTCCGCTGGCAGGAGCTCGACCTCGCCGAGGCCATCACCCAAAACGACATCCTTCTCGAGAGCGGACTGCAGGAGTACATCGGCCCGCACTGGCGCGAGGTGACGCCCTTCGCCATCGAGCGCCCGGCGCCGGGTGAGCTCTACTTCGACGTCGGCGAGCCGCCCCTCGAGACCCTCGAGGATCTCCGGCCCTTCGCCGTCGAGGTCGTCGACAAGACGGCCATCCTCGCCGTGGACCCGGGGGTCACCATCGACGTCAGCCCCGGCGGCTACGGCAACAACCCCCTCGGCACCGACGACGGCGCGGGGCATCCGCTCAACCCCGTCACGGGCATGCCCTACGTCGAGCAGCCGGTGCCCGCCGGCGACTTCTTCCGCATCCTCGCCGAGTACTGGGCCGACGGCCCCGAGAGCGAGACGCCGCCGGGCCACTGGAACGTCATCGCCAACGAGGTGGCCGACGACCCGCGCTTCGAGCGCCGGCTCTTCGGCGACGGGGATGCGCTGGACCCGCTCGAATGGGACGTGCGCCTCTACCTCGCCCTCAACGGCGCCGTGCACGACGCGGCCATCGTCGCCTGGGAGCTCAAGCGCGAGTTCACCTCCGCGCGGCCCATCACGCTCATCCGCTACATGGCGGAGCGTGGCCAGTCGTCGGATCCCGAGGGTCCGAGCTTCGACCCGGAGGGCATCCCGCTCGTGCCGGGGCTCATCGAGGTGATCACCGAGGCATCGAGCGCGCCGGGCGAGCGTCACTTCCACCTCCGCCACTTCGTCGGGGAGATCGCCGTGCTCAGCTGGCGCGGGACGCCCGTGGACGCGGCCACGGAGGTGGGCGGCGTCGGCTGGATTCGCGGCGTGCTCTGGATCCCCTACCAGCGCGAGACCTTCGTGACGCCTTCCTTCCCCGGCTACACCTCGGGCCACAGCACCTTCAGCCGCGCCGCCGCCGTGGTGCTCGCGGAGCTGACCGGCAGCCCGAACTTCCCCGGGGGTCTCGGCGAGCGGCTCTTCCCACGGAACGGCTACCTCAGCTTCGAGGTGGGCCCGAGCGTCGACGTGCGGCTCCAGTGGTCGACCTACTTCGACGCCTCGGACCAGGCCGGCCAGTCACGCCTCTACGGTGGCTTTCACGTGGTGCGGGTCGTCTTCGACGGGCGCATCTCCGGGCAGGCCGTGGGCGAGGCGGCGGTGGCCCGGGTGCGCGCCTTCTTTGGTCTCGGTGGCTGAGGGCCCGCGCGCCGCTCAGGCCGGGCGCGGCATGTTCCATCCGCCCCGGATGCCGGCCGCGCGGATCGCGAAGGTGACCAGCGCGGCCGCGATGAGGCCGGCGTCCCGGGGCGCCCCCAACGCGTCCGTCGCGTAGAGCGCGAGGCCGCCCGCGACGGCCGCGGTCGCGTAGACGTCCTGCCGAAGGAGAAGCGGCGTCACGTTGGCCACGACGTCGCGCAAGAGCCCTCCTGCCGTCGCCGTGAGCGTCCCCATGATCACGACGACGAGGCCGTCGTGACCGAGCGCGAGGGCCTTGTCGGCGCCGAGGGCGGCGAAAACCGCCAGGCCCACCGCGTCGGCCCAGACCTTCGCGCGGAAGCGCTCCCAGAGCGGGTGGAGGAACCAGGCCAGGAGCCCTCCCGCCAGCGCGAGCCAGAGCGACACGGTGTCGCTCAGCCAGAACACCGGCGCGCCGAGGAGCACGTCCCGGAGCGTGCCGCCGCCCACCGCGGGCAGGAACCCGAGGACCACGACGCCGAAGGCGTCCATCTTCTGGCGCACGGCCGCGACGCCGCCGCTGAGCGCGAACACGAGCACACCGGCGCGGTCGAGGGAGGTGAGGACGAGCTCGGGTTCCATGACGCGGTCCTTCCGAAGAGGGGCGGGCGCGAAGGAGAGCGGCGGAACATGCGTCGCGTCGGGCCGGGCGCAAGTCCGCCACGTGCGCGTCACCGCCGAGGCCGAGCCATGGCAGGCTGGGCCCGATGCTCTACCGCGCCGAGGCCCTGATCGCCGCGCCCGCGGCCCACGTCTGGGCGGTGCTGACGGACTTCGAGGCCTACGCCGCGTGGAACCGCTTCACGCCCGGGGCGCGCCCCGACGGCCCCTTCGCCGAGGGCACCACCATGCGCCTCCGGGTCCGCCTTTACGGCGTCGCCCAGCCCCAGCGCGAGCGCATCACGGCGCTCGAGCCGGGAACGCGCGTGGCCTGGGGCTTTGCGGGTCCGCTGCTCCGCGCCGAGCGCGTCCAGACCGTCGAGGCGCGCGGACCCGCAACGAGCCACTACGTGACCGAGGACCGCATCGAGGGACCGCTCTCGGGCGTCGTCGAGGGGCTCATGGGCGGTCGGCTTCGGCGCGGCTTCGGCTTCGTCGCCGAGGACCTGAAGGCCCGGGCTGAAGCGACCTGGGCCGGCGCCGCCACGGACGCCCCGGCGCCCTGAGGTCGTGTGGGCGCGGGTCGCCCCGGGCTGTTACAACGAGCCATGGTCCGCGGGGCACTCGGGTGGGTGACGTTGGCGCTCCTCGCGGGGTGCGGCGCCAAGACGGGGCTGCTGGTTCCGGACCTCGGCCTCGACGAGGACGCGGCGACGGACATGCCGCCCGACGTCCCCGAGGACGTGCCCGCCTGCGTGCCCTTCCGCGAGGTGGCCGAGCTCGCCTCCATCGATCTCATGCTCCTCGTGGACACGTCGGGCTCCATGGACGACGCGGTGGACGGCGACCCCGGCGCACCGAGCAAGGCCGAGGCCGTGGCCGCGGCCATCGAGGGCTTCGTCCGCGACGACGCCTCGGACGGGGTGGGCATCGGGCTCTTTCTCTTTCCGCGGGTGGACGAAGACGTGCCCGACGAGTGCGTTCGTGACGACCAGTGCGGCGACGACGGTCTGTGCCGCATCCTCGACCTCTGCTCGCAGTCCCGCCCGGGCGAGACCGACCTTTGCTTCGACGATCAGGACTGCCCCGTCGACGGCGCCTTCTGCCGGGACCTTCAGCGGTGCTCTGGCGAGGACAACGGCCTCTGCTTCGACAACGCCGACTGCCCGGCCGGCGAGCTTTGCAGCCGCGACTTCGGCTTCTGCGAGAACCGCGTGCGTTGCCTCCCCGGCGACTACCGGCGCCCGGCCGTCCGCCTCGCGCCGCTACCGGGCAACGCGGACCCCGTGGCCGACGCGCTCGAGGCCGTCGAGCCGGACGGCGCAACGCCCACGGCCCCGGCGCTCGCCGGCGTCATCCGCAGGGCGCAGGACCGGCGTCAGGCCAGCCCGGGCAACAAGGTCGTGGTGCTCCTCGCCACGGACGGCTTCCCGACGGCCTGCGACCCGGCCATCAGCCCGCTCGATACCGACGGGAGCGATGGCGCGGGCATTCCCCGCGTGGCGGAGATCGCCGCGGACGGTGCCGCCATCGGCATCGACAGCTACGTGATCGGCGTCTTCCAGGAGGAGAACCGTGCGCTCGCGGAGGTGAACCTCTCGGAGATCGCGCGCGCGGGCGGTACGGAGGAAGCCGTCATCATCTCCACGGACGAGCCGGTGACCGAGCGGCTTCGGGAGATCCTCGAGGAGCTGCGTGGCGCCGTGCAGACGTGCGTCTACGCCATCCCCGGCGCCGGCGTGCTCCCGGACCCGGCGGACCTCACGGTGCGCCTCCTCGCGCCGGGGGCCGAGCCCGAAGTGCTCACGCCGGTCGCCGACGCGGCCGCCTGCGACCCCTTCGCCGGCGGTTACTTCTTCGACCCGAGCGTGGCACCCGAGGAGCGGCCAGGCTTCGTCGAGCTCTGCCCGGCGAGCTGCGCCGTGGCGGCTCGCGACGAGGTGGACGTCGAGATGCAGGTCGGCTGCGACGAAGCGCCGCGCTGAAGATCCGCGTCAGACCAGCATCCCGGCCACGGTCGCCGTCATGCAGGCGGCGAGCGTCCCGCCGATCATCGCCCGCAGCCCGAGCTGAGCGAGCTCGCTTCGCCGTTCGGGCACGAGCGCGCCGATGCCCCCGATCTGAATCGCGATGCTGCCGAAGTTCGCGAAGCCACAGAGCGCGTAGGTCGCGATGACGAGGCTCCGCGGCTGCAGCGGCGCGCCGCTCTCCAGGAGCTCCGCCAGGTGCGCGTAGGCGACGAACTCCGTCAGCACGATCTTCTCGCCGAGGAGCATGCCCACGGTGGCGCAGTCCTCCGGCGCCACGCCCATGACGAAGGCGATGGGCCAGAAGAGCCAGCCCAGGAGCTGCTGCAGCGTCACCGGCTCCAGCGACGTGCCCGCGAGCGCGTTGAGCGCCGTCACCGGCGCCGCCAGGAGCGCATTCGCCAGCGCGAGCAGCGCGAGAAACGCGAGGAGCATCGCCGCGACGTTCGCGGCAAGCTTGAGCCCCTCTCCCGCGCCCTGGGCCGCGGCGTCGATGAGGTTGGCGTAGGGGGACCCGAGGGCCAGCTCGGCGCCGCCCGCCGTCGGCGACGTCTCGGTCTCCGGGAGCATGAGCTTCGCCATCACGAGCGCCGCCGGCGCGCTCATCACGCTCGCCGCCAAGAGGTGCCCGGCGATGTCCGGGAAGCGCCCCTGGAGCATGCCCACGTACGCCGCGAGCACGCCGCCGGCGACCGTGGCGAAGCCGCCCACCATCACGGCGTGGAGCTCCGAGCGCGTCATCGTGGGCAGGTAGGGCTTCACGACGAGCGGCGCCTCCGTCTGGCCCACGAAGATGTTCGCCGCGGCGCTGAGCGTTTCCGAGCCGCTCGTGCCCATGGTGCGCTCGAGGGCCCACGCGAGCCCCCGCACCACGCGCTGCATGAGCCCCAGGTGGTAGAGGACGGTCATCAACGACGAGAAGAAGAGGATCGTCGGCAGCACGTTCAGCGCGAAGCTGCAGGTGTCCAGCAGGCCACCGAAGCCGAAGCGAGCGCCTTCGTCGGTGACGGCCAGGAGCCGCGTCACCCCCTCGTGCAGCCCGTCGAAGACGGCTCGCCCGGCTGCCGTCTTGAGCACGAGCAGGCCGAAGAGGAGCTGAAGGCCGAGGCCCCACGCCACGAGGCGCGGTCGTACGGCGCTCCGCTCTCGGCTGAGGGCGAGGCCCAGCAGCACGAAGACCCCCAGGCCGACGAGGGAGAGCGCGCGCCGTCCGAGGCTCGTGGCCGGCGCATCCTCGCGCCGCTCGCCCAGGCGAACGGCCGGCGCGGCCTCCGTCGCAGCCGCGCTCGCGGCGGGCCCGGCGTCGGGCTCCGCGAGCGCGACGCCCGCGGC
>CALCTH010000567.1 GCA_937893795.1 uncultured Myxococcales bacterium
CGGGCCTGCCCCTTCGCCGGCGTCGCCTGCCGCGCCGCCGAGTGCGGAGACGGCTTCCGCGTCGACCTCGAGGAGTGCGACGACGGCAACGCGCGCAATGGCGATGGCTGCTCGCGGAGCTGCGTGCTCGAGGAGGGCTTCGCGTGTCCCACACCGGGCACCCGCTGCCGCCGTACGACCTGCGGCGACGGCGTGGTCGAGGGCACGGAGGACTGCGACGACGGGAACCTCCAGATCGGCGACGGCTGCACGCCTTTCTGCACGACGGAGCCCGACTGCACCGACGGAACCTGCGTCGCCGAGTGTGGTGACGAGGTCATCTTCGCCCCGGAGACCTGCGACGACGGCAACGTGCGTGACGGGGACGGTTGCTCGTCCAGCTGTCAGGTCGAAGAAGGCTTCACCTGCGTGGAGGTCCCCGTCGATCCGCCGCCGACGGTGACCCTCCCCATCGTCATCCGCGACTTCCTCCCCGCCTGCCAGGACGGTAACTCGGCGCTCGTCGCGTTCCCCGAGCGGGGCGACGCAGGCGCGACGCCCCCCTTCGGTCACCGGGACTTCCAGTGCGTGAACCGCGGCCTCCAGACCGGCGCCGTGGAGGCGACGCTCGACGCCGCCGGAAAGCCCGTGCTCCGCGAAGCGGTCGAGGGGGTCGACAACTTCTCCACCCGCGAGAACTTCGCCGAGTGGTACCGCTCGGATTCCGACGTGAACCGAACGGTGGTGCAGGGGATCACCTTGCCGCAGCTGAGCGGGGCTCCCCTGGGCACCTATCAGTTCGATTCGACTCAGCTCTACCCGCTGACGGAGCCGCTCGACGACAGCGCTCCTGCGGGATTCGTGGCGGAAGGCATCGAGCCCACCTCCCAGGATGGCGTGCCGATGGACGACCTCGAGGCCAACTTCTTCTTCACCTCGGAGATTCGCTTCTTCTTCGAGTACGAGGGTACGGAGGAGCTGGAGTTCGTCGGCGATGACGACGTCTGGGTCTTCATCAACGACCGGTTGGCCGTCGACCTCGGCGGGGTCCACGGCGCCGAACGTGGTGTGGTCGATCTTGCCGAAGCCGAGGCCTCACTCGGCTTGCGCGTCGGGGGCATCTACGAGGCCGTGGTCTTCCACGCCGAGCGCCACACGACGCGCTCGCAGTACCGGCTGACGCTCTCGAACTTCAACCGCGCGCCCTCGGTCTGCGAGTTCACCTGCGGGGACGGCATCGTCACCCGCTTCGAAGCCTGCGACGACGGTGAGGAGAACGGCGCCACGTACAACGGCTGCACCGACGCCTGCACGGTGGCGCCCTTCTGTGGCGACGGCGTGGTCCAGGAGGAGTTCGGCGAGGTCTGTGACGCCGGCACGCCGGTCGGCTCGGACGAGTGCGCCCCGGACTGCCAGACCATCGACCGGCGCTGCGGCGACGGAGTCGTACAGCCGGACCTCGGCGAGGAGTGCGATGACGGCAACACCGCCAACGGCGACGGCTGCGACGAGAACTGCCGCCGTGAGCTCATCTGAGGCGCACCTCGCGGAACGAAAGGTGCTTTCCTCTCCGCCCATGACAGCCGTGGCACGGGTCGGCACGCTCTTTCTCCTCGGGTGCTCCTCGACGCTCATCGTCGGCGAGGGAACGGGCGATGGCGGCTCCGGGCGCCTCGATGGCGGCCCGCCCGCACCGCGCGACGCCGCCCCGCCGCCGGAGACGGACCAGGGCACGCTGGACCTGGGCGCTCCGCCCCCCTGCGCCTTCCAGGACGCCCGGCCCGCGGCCTGTGGGCCCGGCTGCGACGAGCCAGAGCGCTGGTATTACGGACCCGACGGCTGCCAGCCCGTGGGCTGCGCGTGCGTCGGCTCGGATTGCACGGGCGGCTTCGCGGGCCGGGCGGCCTGCCAGGAGGCCTTCGCGGCGTGCCCGCCGGGGCGCTGCCGCGACGGCGGGGGTCTGGACCGAGGGCAGCTGCTGCCCGACGTCCTGCGGCGAGCCATGCCTCGCCGATTGCGCCGCTCCGGCCTGCGAGTGTGGTCCGGAGAGCCTCTGGGACGACGCGCTCGGCTGCCGCTACGAACGCGCCTGCGAGCGCGGGCCCCGCTGCGACGAGACGCGTGGCGACCTGGACTGCGCGCCGGGGGAGGTCTGCTGCGCCTCGGGCGGCTGCCAGGCGCCGATGTGCGGCCGCTCCCGCGACGCCCGGGGCTGCCCGCCCCGCTGAGCTCTCTCGCCGTTCAGAGCAGGCCGCGCGCCGCGAGCTCGGCGCGGAGCCCCGCGGCGCTTTCGAAGCGGTGCCCCGCGAGGCCCTCGGCCTCGGCCGCGGTGACGTTCGCCTCCCGGTCGTCGACGAAGAGGAGCGACGACGGCGCCACGCCGAGGCGGCGGACGGGCCCGCGGTACGCCTCGGGATCCGGCTTCCGCACGCCGGTCTCACAGCTGACGAAGCTCCAGGTCAGGAAGCGCGAGAGCGCCAGCCGCTCCTCGATCCACCGGAACCACACCGGATAGTTCGAGAGCGCGTGCATGGTGACGCCCGCCGCGTGGAGCTCGCCGAGCAGCTCCTCGATGCCGGGGAGGAAGTCGTAGGCCTCGCGGACGCACCCCGTGAAGCCCGCGCGATCATAGTCGCGGCCGTCGGCCCAAAAGCGCGCGAGGAAGGCCTCGTGGGTGAGCTCGCCATGCTCGAACTCGACCCACGCCGTCGGGTCCTTCTGCGCGATGAGCTCGCGGAGCGTCATGCCGAAGAACGCGGGCATCTCCTCGTGGAAGGGGTCGTGAACGAGCGTGCCCATCACGTCGAGCAGCAAGATCATCGTGCCGGCCGGTCCTCTCCGTCGTTTCCGGGCGTACGGTCTTCGACGCCGGCCCGCCGGAGCTTGTCGAGAAAGGTCGTGCGCTTGAGACCGAGCGATCGCGCGGCCTCGCTCTTGTTCCCACCGGCTCCCTCCAGGGCTCGTACCAGGGCGCGGCGCTCGATCTCCCCCCAGGTGCCGGAGAGCGCGTCGCCGCCCTGGCTGCGCCCGAGGGCAGGAAGATCTCCGAAGCGAAGCACGGTGCCTTCGGCGTGCTCCGCCGCGCGCTCCAGCACCCGCCCGAGCTCCTCGACGTTCCCCGGCCAGTCGTAGGCGATGAGCGCGTCCATCGCGCCCTCGTCGACACCCAGCGGCGAGCGGCCGAGGACGCGGCAGGCTCGGTCGAGGCCCTGCAGCACGAGGGAGGGCACGTCCTCGAGGCGCTCGCGGAGCGGCGGCACCCGGACCCATCGGCCGTCCACCCAGCGGCGAAGCTCGGGCACCAACCCCTGCTCCGCGCCCGGTCGCAGCATCAGCAGGAGGCGCACGTCGACGGCATAGCTCTCGGCGCTCTCCACCGGCCGGGCCTGGCGTAGCGCGAGCGCCTCGGCGAGCCGTGACTGTGCCTCCGCGGAC
>CALCTH010000568.1 GCA_937893795.1 uncultured Myxococcales bacterium
GTCTTGCGCCGCGGCGCCGGGCGCGGTCGCTGTGGGTGGACTACTCGCCCTCTTATATTCCTCCCGCCCTTGTTCGGCGCGCCCGGGTCCTCTTGTTGGGCGCGCCCGCGACGCGTTGCAAACGTCCTAGACTCGGGACCCATGTACACCGGTAAGCGCTACGGCGCGCTCCAGACCCTGCGCTGGTCCCAGCATCGCATCGTCGGTCCCCTCCTCTGGTCCCTGCTCGTCGTCGCGGCGCACGAGGTCGTCGGCTTCGTCGCCCTGCCGCTCGTGCCGGTCTCCCTCGTCGGCACCGCCGTCGCCTTCTACATCGGCTTCAAGAACAACAAGGCCTATGAGCGCACCTGGGAGGCGCGGAAGATCTACGGCGCCATCGTCAACGCGAGCCGCAGCTTCGCCTTCGGCGCCCGGGATCTCGTGAGCGACGTCTACGGCGGCGGGGCCACGCCGGACGAGCTGCTCACCATCCACCGGCGCATGGTGCACCGGCACGTCGCCTGGATGGACGCGCTCCGCTTTCAGCTCCGCCGCGTGAAGAGCTGGGAGCACGACGCCCCGCGTATCCAGACGCTCCGGGAGGAGCTCTGCCTCGAGCACCGGGAGGAGATGCGCGCGATCGTCGCGGCCCCGCTCTCCGCGGAGGAGGCCGAGGAGGTCCTCGCGCAAATCAACCCCGCGGCGCATCTCCTCGCCGCGCAATCCCGGGAGCTCGCGGGCCTTCGCCGGCGCCAGCTCCTCGACGGCTTCTCCCACGTACACCTCCAGGGGCTGGTCGACGAGCTCATGACGCAGCAGGGCAAGGCCGAGCGCATCAAGAACTTCCCCTTCCCGCGGCAGTTCTCGACGGTGAACGCGCTCTTCGCCTGGATCTTCTGCGCCATGGTCCCCTCGGCGCTGCTGACGCCCTTCGAGGCGCTCGGCCCCTACGGCATCTGGGGCATGGTCCCCTTCTCCACGGCCATCTGCTGGGTCTTCCTCACCGCGGACCAGATCGGCGATTGGTCCGAAAACCCCTTCGAGGGCCTCGCCAACGACGTCCCCATCACGCAGATGTCCCGCGGCATCGAGCGCGACGTCCGCCAGATGGTCGGCGAGACCGACCTCCCCCCACCCCGCGAGCCCATCAACGCCATCCTGATGTAGCGGGGACGGACGGAACCAACGAAACCAACGCACCGCGAAACCCATGTGGTTTCGGTTCGCCACACCGACACCCGTCGATTTGTAGTCACTTGACTGCACCTGCCCGCCAGTTGTAGTCATCCGACTACGATGCCAGCCACGACCCAGCGTCCGCGCGGACGAGACGCCGTCCGCCGTGCCCTCATCGAGGCGGCCGCGCCCCTCCTCGCGGCGCGTCCCGAGATCCGCGTCCGCGCCGTCGCGGCGGCCGCCGGCGTGAACCACGGCCTCGTCCACCGGCACTTCGGATCGAAGAACGCGCTCCGCCGCGCCGTGCTCGAGCACCTCGCCGCGCGCCTCCAGGCGCGGCTCCGGGACACCGGCGACGACAGCGAGCGCTCCCTCGACGAGGCCTTCGCCGCCGCCTTCTCGGCCGTGCGCGACGAGGGCCTCTACTGGCGCGTGCTCGCCCGGACGCTCCTCGACGCCCCGGAGGCCGAGGGCGACGCGCTCCCCGCGTCGCTGCAGTCGGTCTTCCCCGTTACCCAGGCGCTCGTCGACCGGGCCCGGGAAGCGGGGCACCGCGACCCTCGCGCCGTCGTCGCCGAACGCTTCGCGCTCGGCCTCGGCTGGCTCATGTTCGGCCCCTTCCTCCGCGCCGCGACGGGCCTCGAGGCCCACGCCGAAGAACGCGTGCTCGCGTCCTGGATGCAGGAGCGCGCCCGCCGTAGGGACGCCGAGGACACCGACTCATGAGCCGCGGACGCCTCATCGCCCTCGTCGCCACGCTGACCCTCGCCACGCTCGGCGTCGCAGGCTTCGTGCTCTTCCGGAGCCTCCGCCCCTCGGAGGTCACGATCGTGGAGCGCCGCGCCCTCCCGAGCCCCGCGGTGCTCGAGGACCACTGCCGCGACGCCATCGGGCAACCGCGCATCGAGCGCCGCGGCGAGCGCGTCTTCGTGGCCATCGGCTACGACCTGGCCAACACGATCCTCGTGCGCACGGACGAGGGCGCCGTGGTCATCGACGCCGGCATGAGCCCGGCACGCAGCCGCGTGACCCGCGACGCCCTCCTCGAGGCCTCGCCGGGCCCCATCGCCGCGCTCGTCATCACCCACAGCCACATCGACCACGTGGGCGGCGCCGCGGCCTGGACCGAGCACGCCGGCGAGGACCTGCCCATCTGGGCCACCGCCCATTTCGTCGAGCACTTCTACAAGCAGTACGGCATGTTCCGCCGCGCCGAGGGGCGCCGGGGCGCGCGGCAGTTCGGCTGGCACATCGGCCCGGAAGCGCTCCCCTGCTCCGCTATCGGTCGCCGCGTGGACCTCGAGGCCGCGCTCGACGTCGGCGTCCGCATGCCGACGAACACCTTCGAGGAGAAGGCGACCTTCTCCGTCGGCGGCCTCACCTTCGTGCTCGAGGAAGCCCACGGCGAGACCCACGACCAGCTCTTCGTGTGGATGCCCGAGCTCGGCGCCCTCGCCTCCGGCGACAACTACTACCGCGCGTTCCCCAACCTCTACACGATCCGCGGCACCTCCCCGCGACCCGTGGGCGCGTGGATCGCGAGCCTCGACCGCATGCGACGCCTCGCGCCGCGGCTGCTCCTGCCCTCTCACACCGCGCCCCTCGAGGGCCGGGAGACCATCGCCAGCGCGCTCACGCGCTACCGCGACGGCATCCAGTGGGTGAGGGACCAGACCGTGCGCGCGGCCAACGCCGGCGAGCCCATGGGCGCGCTCGCCGCCCGGGTCGGCCTGCCGCCGGCGCTCGCGGACGAGCCCGCCCTCGCCGAGCTCTACGGCCAGGTCGATTGGTCGGCGCAGGCCATCTACACCAACGAGCTCGGCTGGTTCGACGGCCGGCCGGAAGCCCTCTATCCCGTCGCCCCGCGCGAGCGCGCCGAGCGCCTCGTACGCGCCATGGGCGGCCCCGACGCCGTGCTCGGCGCCGCACGCGACGCGCGGGAGGCCGGCGAGGAACTCGTCGACCTCGGCGAGCTCGGCCGCGTTGTCG
>CALCTH010000569.1 GCA_937893795.1 uncultured Myxococcales bacterium
CCGAGGAGGCGTGGCGCGCGGCGGCGAGCCGGCGCCGCAGCCGCGGCCCCGAAGCGCTGGACGACGCGGCGATCGCCGAGGCGGAAGCCGTGCTGGCCCGCGTGATCCCGCGCGGGGGCTGACCCCCGCCGCCGGGCTCAGGCGCCGGGCCAGGTGCCTTCGACCACGCGCTCGACGCCGCCGAGGTCCCGGTGCACGGCCAGGGTGCGGAAGCCCGCGCTGGCCAGGAGGGCCTTCACGTCCTGCGCTTGGCCTGCGCCGACCTCGAGCAAGAGCGCGCCGCCCGGCCGCAGGTGCGCGCCGGCGCCCGCGGCCAGCCTTCGGTGCGCCTCGAGGCCGTCCACGCCGGCCACCAACGCGAGATGCGGCTCGTGATCGCGAACGTCGGCCTCGACATCTCCGAGCTCGTCCTCGCGGAGATAGGGCGGGTTCGACGTGATGAGCGCGTAGGGTCCCGCCGCCGGCGCGAGGAGGTCCCCCTCGAGGAAGCGGGCCCGCTCGGCCACGGCGAGGCGTTCGGCGTTCCTGCGCGCGACGTCCAGCGCGTCCGGCGAGAGGTCGACGAGGTCCGCCACGAGCTCGGGCCGCTCCGCCAGCAGGCTGAGGCCGATGCAGCCGCTCCCCGTGCCCACGTCGAGCATGGGCCCCTCCGCGTCCTCTTCGAGACGCGCGAGGGCTCTCTCCACGAGCGTCTCCGTGTCCGGTCGCGGCACGAGCACGGCCGGCGAAACGACGAAGGTGTGTTTGTAGAACGCGCGCTCGCCCAGGATGTAGGCCACGGGCTCGCGGGTCCGGCGCCGCTGGACGAGGTCCCGCGCCGCGCTCCGCTCCTCCGGCGCGAGGGGCCGGTCGAGGTCCAGGTAGAGGTTCATCCGCGGGAGGTCGAGGGCCTTGGCCAGGAGCAGCTCCGCGTCGAGGCGCGCGCTCTCGATACCCCGCGCGGCGAAGTCCTGCTGCATCCAGGCCAGGATGCGTCGCACCGTCCACGACTCCGCCGTCACGGCGCGGTGCTACCCGACCACCGGCACCGGGGCAACGGAGGAGAGGGGGCGTGGACGGCCGTGCCCGTCCCCGTCAGAGCGGCGGCAGCGGCACGTCGACGAGCTCGAGGGTGCACTCGATGCCCTCGGCGTCGAGCGCTCCCGCCTCGACCTCGAGCACCACCCGAGCCGGGGCGCAGACGACCCGGGCGTCGTCGGCGGCGAAGCGCTCGGCGGCGGTGACCTCACCGCGCGCGCGCGCGAAGAGCACCTCGGTGGCGAACGCGACGCCCTCGGCCGTGATGCAGACGTCGCCCTCGATGGGGAAGACGAGGAGCAGGCCGGTGCCGGCCGGAAGCCCGCTTCGGCCTCGAAGGCCCATTCGGCGCGCCTCCGCGGTCCGGGCCAGCTCCACGTGAACCGTGCGCGGCTCCACGCCCGGGCACCTCAGGCGCACGCGCGGGTCGTCGCCGCACGCGGCGAGAGCTCCGACGAGGACGAGGTGGCGAGCGCTGGGCAGCACGCGCCGAGCCTGCCTCAGCGAGGCGGCCGAGGGCACGCCGTCACGCCGTCGGGTCGGCCTTCTTCGCCGCCTTGTGCTGCTCGTCGGTCGCGTCGCGCTTCCAATAGCTGCTGATGTACATGGCGTCCTTCGAGACGCCGCGCTCGTCGCGGAAGTAGCTCCGTAGGGCGCGCATCACCTCGAACTCGCTCGCGGACCACACGCCGACGGTGCCGGCACGCCAGGGAACGGCGCGCACACGCTCCACGAGGGCCTGTGGGGCGGCGCCCACGACCCAGCTCACCTCGACGCCGGCCGGCAGCTCCGGCAGCACGCGATCGTCTCCGCTCGGGACGGCGATGACCGCGTGGCCGGTGGCGTCCGGCGGCAGGCGCTCCAGCTGCACGGAGAGCGCCGGGAGCGCGGTGAGGTCACCGGCGAGGAGCACCCAGGTGGACGCGGGGTCGAGCCCCTTCACGGCCCCGGGACCGACGACCGTGATGACGTCGCCCACCTCGGCGGCGGCACCCCAGCGCGTGCCGGGGCCCGCGAGACCGTGCGCCGCGAAGTCGAGGCTCAGGCGCTGCGCTTCGCGGTCGAGGGCCCGGACGGTGTAGCTGCGCCGCTTGGCGCCCTCGGGTCCGGGGGCAGCGCTCCCGTCCGGCCGGAGCAGCAGCTTGACGTAGCCGCCCTCGAAGCCGTCGGGGAAGCGCGCCAGATCGGGCCCCTCCAGGTGCACCCGGCGCAGGTTCGGGGTGCGACGCTCCGTGGCTGCGACGGTGACGCGGTAGGTGGGCTTGGCCATGCTCCCTGTGTCGAGCGCGGCGGGCCGCCCCGCAAGGCGAGACTTCCCCGGCGCTGCCCGTGGGCTAGCTTCAGCCCATGGCCTCGCTGCTTCGACGTCTCCTGCCGCGACGGGACCCCTCGCCCTCGGCGCGCGCGTGGGTCTCACGAGGCGCCACGCTCCTCGACGTGCGCTCGGCGCGAGAGTTCGCGGCCGGCCACCTGGAGGGAGCCCGTAACGTGCCGCACGACGAGGTGACCGCACGGCTGAGCGAGATCCCGCCCGGACGGGTGGTCGTCTACTGCAAGAGCGGAGTACGGAGCGCCCTGGCGGCCCGGCAGCTCCGTGCCGCCGGCTACGAGGTGCTCGACATCCGCCGTGCGAGCCGCTTTCGCTGACGTCCCAGGACGGTCAGACGCGACGCTTGCGCCAGCGGGTGCCGGCCGCGATGCGCGCGAAGCAGAGGAGCCGTAGGGCCCAGTCGGCCGTGCTCGCGAGCCAGGCGCCGAGCAGGCCGAGAGCGAGGCCGAAGACGAGCAGCGCCGTCGCGCCGACCCGGACGACGACGCCGCCGAAGAACGTGACGGCGAGCGCGGCCCGGGTGGCGCCCGCCCCTCGGAGCGCGTCCGCGTGCACCACGGCGGCTCCGAGCACCGGCGCCGCGACGGCCGCGACGACCAAGCACGGCCCTGCCACGTCCCGCACCTCCCGGCTGCTCGTGAAGAGGCCGAGGAGAAGGTCCGGCCCGAGCACGAAGGCGACCCCGACGGCCCCGAGGCTCGCCGCCGCGAGACCGGCTCCGGCTCGGAGCGCGACGGACGCCGCGTGGCGACGCCCGGCGCCGAGGCGCTGCGCCACGACGGCCGCCGTTGCGATGCCGAAGCCGTCGGCGCTCAGAAAGACCACGCTCTCGCTGCTCAGGAGGGCCTGGTTCGCAGCCATCGCCGTGGCGCCCAGCGTTCCGATCATGGCGACGTAGCTCAGGTAGCCGGCGTGCTGGAGCACCCGCTCCCCCACGCTCGCGCTGGCCACCCGGAGCATGCGTCGAAGCGCATCGCGCTCCCCGCCGCGGCCACGCCAGGTGAGGCGACCCTCGCGGCGGGCGAGGAGCCCCAGGAGCACCACGCTCTGCAGCACGAGGGAGGCCGACGTGGCCAGCGCTGCGCCGCGGCTCCCGAGCTCCGGCGCCGGGCCGAGGCCGAAGACGAGGGCGAGCGTCAGCGGCACGTTCAGCACGTTCCCCAGCGCGGCGACGAGGAAGGGGCGGCGCGTGTCGCCGGCGGCCTGGAGCGCCAGGCTCGCGGTGAAGCTGACCAGGTAGGGGACCACCGCGGGAAGCGCGACCTCGAGGTAGGCGCGGCTGCTCGCGTGGACGGCAGGGCCCGCGCCGGAGAAGAGAACCTGGTGAAGCGCATCGATGAGAGCGACGCCGCCGACGGCCGCGCCTGCCCCGAGGACGAGCGCGAGTCCGAGCGACGCCCGAAGGCCCGCCGCGGCGCCCGCCCGGTCCGCTTCTCCGACGCGGCGGCCGACGAAGGCGAGCGTGCCCACGGTGTAGGCGCCGAGAATGCTGGTGGTGGACCAGAGGATAGGCCCACTGATCTGCATGCCCGCGAGGTCCGTCGCGGCGTGGTGTCCGAGCGCCGCCCGGTCGACCAGGAAGACGAGCGTGTGGAAGAGCTGCTGCGCGATGGCCGGACCCGCCAGGCGCGCGACCTCGCGCCCCTCGGGGCTCGCGGAGAGGCGGCTCAGCGCATGCGGACTTGCATCTTGGGCTTCGGTACCAGGCCCTCGCGCTGGGCGACCTCCGTCGCCAGCCGCTTGGCCTCCGGGTGCACGCCCTTTTGGAGGAAGGCCGCGAGCTGGTTCGCGTCCGCGCGAGCGAGGCGCATCATCGCGGTCCGCGCCCGACCCTTCTTGCGCAGCTTGATCCACGTGAAGACCTCGGCGCGGTGAAGCAGCGGCTTCATTTCCGCGAGGCTGTCGTCATCGGTGTCGAAACCCTCGAGGATCTTGGCGGCGGCCTGCGGGTCGCCGGTCCGCGCGAGCGCCTCCGCCTTCACGGCACCGTACATCGCCTTTTGCTTCGCCTGCGGCGCCTGGTCGAGCTGGATGGCGAGGGCGGGCACCTTGGCTTCGGCCACCTTGTTGTTGATGAGGTACATCAGCGCGAGCTGGGCGCGGACGTCGTTCCGCACCAGCCGCGGCGCCTTGTCGATGTCGATGGACTCCATGACGGCGAGGGCCGCCTTGGGGTCCTCTTGCGCGAGAATTTGGGCCTCGGCGATCTTCTTCATCGCGTCGCCCTTGCCCGCCTGGAGCGCCGCCAGCGCGTCCGCGCGCCCCTGGGCGTCGGTGGCCCCCTTGAGGATGTCGACGAGCGCCGCGCTCTTCCGCGTCATGCGAAAGAGGTAGAGGCCGGCACCGAGCACCAGGGCGGTGAGCACGCCGGCGACCACGAAGCCCCAGATCCCCAGGTAGGGACTCAGCATCCCCATGATCACCCAGAGCACCGCCAGGGCGACGCCGACCTGGGCGATGACCTTCCAGTTCACCTTCGGCTGCTCGAGCTTGCCGAGCGCCTCCGCAGCCTTCGCGCGGGCTTCCTCGGGGTTGGGCGCCGCCGGACGCTTCTTCTTGGCCACGGGTTCGGGCTACCCCCGCGTGGGGCACCAGGCAAGGCCGCTGCGGCGCGTCCCTCAGCCGAAGGCCCGTCGCAGCACCCCGAGATCGGGCCGGGCCTTCGGGGCCTCGTCGAGGCACGAACGCGCCAGGACCACCCAGCTCTCCGGCGGGGGCTCGGCGAGCGCGGCCAGCAGGTCCTGCATGCTGGCCCCGAAGGCGTAGACGTCGGCGGCGGGCTCCGCGACGGCGTTGAGCTTCTGCTCGGGAGGCATGTACTGGAGCGTGCCTTCCCCGAGGCCGCCGCGGCCCGCGAGGGGCACCTCGCCGAGCGGCGTGGCCAGGCCGAAGTCCGTGATCACGACGCGGTCGTCCCCGCGCAGCAGGAAGTTCGAGGGCTTGACGTCCCGGTGCACCACGCCGCCATCGTGGATGAAGGCCAGGGCCTCCGCGGCCGTCGCGAGCCATCGCTGGGCGCGCTCGAGCGGCACGGCGCCGCGCGAGAGCTCGCGGCGCACGGAGCCGCCGCTGACCGCCTCCATGGCCACGGCCACCAGGCGCTCGTCGATGTCGAAGATGCGCACGACGCCGGGATGCTCGAGCTGCGCTGGCGTGCGGGCCTCCGCGCGAAGCCGCTCCCGTTCGATACGGCCCCGGCGGTGATAGACCTTGAGCGCGATGCGGCGCCCGAGGGCCTGGTCCAGGGCGAGGAAAACGGTGCCCGCGCCGCCCCGGCCGAGCTCGCGTTCCACGCGGTAGCGGCCGCGCGTGAGCGCGCCCTCGGTCGCGATGGTCGCGCCGGCGAGGCCCGGGCGAGAGGTCCGCGCGCCGCGCAAGCGGAGCGCTCGCTCCCGGGCGCGGGGAAAGTCGAGGTCTCGAGCGAGCACCTTCTCGTAGAGCGCGAGCGCCGCGGCGAGCGCGCCGCGGCGCGCGGCGATCTCCGCCGCGAGCACGAGCGCGGAGAGCGGCGCGTCGACGCCATCGACGAAGCGCGCCAGCTCGCGCTCCGCCTCCGCGTCGTCGCCGCGGCTCGCGAGCACCTCCGCGACGCGCACTCCGAGCTCG
>CALCTH010000570.1 GCA_937893795.1 uncultured Myxococcales bacterium
CGTCCGGCGCCGTGGACTGCGTCCACTCTGCCCGGACTCGATGCAGCCGGCGGAGTGCGTCCTGCGATGCGCGAGGACCCGGCGGCGGCGTGGACTCGCGTCCGCCTCCCTCTTGCCAACGCGCCATTCATCGTATATCGACGATGAACGCTGATGCCCGCCGCTTCGACCAGCCTCTGCTGCCCGCCCGCCGAGCCGACGCCGCCCGTGCCGACGGACGCGGCGGAAGCCAACGCGCATCTCGCGCGCTTGGCCAAGGCCCTCGCGCATCCGGCGCGGGTCGCGATCCTGCGGCTCTTGGTGCAGCGCGAGGGCTGCATCGTGGGCGACGTGGTCGACGAGCTGCCCCTCGCGCAGTCGACGGTGTCGCAGCACCTGAAGCAGCTGAGGGCCGCAGGGCTGATTCGTGGCGAGGTCGATGGGCCGCGCGTTTGCTACTGCGTCGAGCCGGGCGCCGTCTCGCTCTTCAAGGCCCTCGTGGCCGGGCTCTGACGCGGAACGCGAAGACGGAGTGACGCCGTGGGGATCTTCGAACGCTTCCTCTCCCTCTGGGTCGCGCTTGCCATCGCCGCCGGCGTGGGCCTCGGGCTGCTCGTGCCGGGGCTCTTCGAGGCCGTGGCCCGCGCTGAGGTCGCGGGCGTCAACCTCGTCGTCGCCGCGCTCATCTGGCTGATGATCTACCCGATGATGCTCAAGGTGGAGCCCTCGTGCCTGAAGGACGTGGGCCGCAAGCCCAGGGGCCTCGCGCTCACGCTCGCCGTCAACTGGCTCATCAAGCCCTTCACCATGGCCGCGCTCGGCGTTCTCTTCTTCGAGCACGTCTTCGCGGGCCTCGTGCCCGTGGACGACGCGCAGCAGTACATCGCCGGCATGATCCTGCTCGGCGTCGCGCCCTGCACCGCGATGGTCTTCGTCTGGAGCCACCTCACGGACGGCGACGCCAACTACACGCTGGTCCAGGTCTCCGTGAACGACCTCATCCTGGTCTTCGCCTTCGCGCCCATCGCGGGGCTGCTGCTCGGCGTGACCGACCTCGAGGTACCCTGGGCGACGCTCGTCGCCTCGGTGGTCATCTTCGTCGTCGTGCCGCTCGGAGCCGGCGTGCTCACGCGCTCGCGCCTGCTCGGCGCGCGCGGCGACGACGCCATCGAGCGCCTCGCCAGCGCGCTCAAGCCGACCTCCATCGTCGGGCTGCTCCTCACGGTCGTGCTGCTCTTCGGCTTCCAGGCCGAGACGCTCCTTGCCCAGCCGGGCCGCGTCGTGCTCATCGCCATCCCGCTGCTCGTCCAGAGCTACGGCATCTTCGCCATCGCCTACGGGCTGGCGGGTGCGCTCGGGCTGCCCTTCGAGGTGGCAGCGCCGGCCGCGATGATCGGCACCTCGAACTTCTTCGAGCTCGCCGTCGCCGTGGCCATCAGCCTCTTCGGGCTCTCGTCCGGCGCGGCCCTCGCCACCGTCGTGGGCGTGCTCATCGAGGTCCCGGTGATGCTCTCCCTGGTCGCCTTCGCGAACCGCACGAAGGCCTGGTTCCCCGGGGCCGTCGCGCCGGCCCAGAGCGACGCGGCGCCAATCTGACGGGCCGCGCCCGGTTCCCCAGACGAGGTGGCGGTGACCGAGCGTCCGCGGCGTCCGCCTTCCCCGCTTCCACGCCGCGGGCGGCCGGCACGCCGCTCGCAGTGCGCGCCCGCCATGCACCGACGGGACCGCGTGCTCGGCATGCTCTGGGGCACCGCGCTCGGCGACGCGCTCGGACTGCCCTTCGAAGGGCTGCCGGCGCAGCAGGTCACTGCGCGCTACCGAGGCGACCGCTTCCGGCTCCTCGGGCCCCGCGGCTTCGTCTCGGACGACACCGAGCAGAGCGCGCTTCTCGTGCAGGCACTCGTCGCCTCCCGGGGCGACGATGACGCCTGCCTCGCGCGCTTCCGAGCGTCGATGGTGGGCTGGCTGCTGCGGCGCCCCTTCGGCATCGGCGGCGCGACCCTGCGCTCCTGCCTCCGCATGGCCTTCGGTCTGCGGCGGCCGGGCGTTCGGTCCGCCGGCAACGGCGCGGCGATGCGCGCCGGCGTGCTCGGGGTCTGCCTCGCCCGGGAGCCCGAACGACGCCGGCGGCTCGGCGGAGCGCTCGCGTCGCTCACGCACACCGATCCGCGCGCCGTCGAGGGGGCGCTCTACGTCGCCGAGCTCGCCGCGAACTGCGCGGTCACGGACGCGCGCGACCGGAACGCCCTGGTACGCGACGCCCGCACGGTCGTCACTCACCCGGAGCTCTCGCGCGCCCTCGACCGTGGCCTCGCGCTCGGTCCGCGGCCTCCCGCCGAGGCAGCTCGCGACCTCGGTCACAGCGGCTTCGTCGTGCACACCGTCGGCCTCTGCACCCACTGCTTCCTCCACGCGGGCGAGAGCCCGCTCGAGGGCATCCGGGCCGCCATCCACGCCGGCGGGGACACGGACACGCACGCCGCCATCGTCGGGGGCTGGCTCGGGGCGCTGCACGGCGCGTCGGCGCTACCCGAAGGGCTCGTTCGGCGCATCGACGACGGTCCCTTCGGACCCACGCATCTGGCCCGGCTCGCCGACGCGGCGTGCGGAGGCGCCCTGCCGCGCTGGTCATGGCCCGGCGCGCTGCTGCGCAACCTCGCCCTCTACCCCGTCGTGCTGGCCCACGGCGTGGGGCGCCTCTTCATACGATAGGCGTGTAGCGCAGGCGCCCCTGCTTCTCCCCACCGACGGCATGCGCGTAGGCTCGCGGGCCATGTTCACGCCCGCGAAGAACGCCGCCCCGCTCACGCCGCCGCCGCGCCTCGGCCACTACGTGCTCTACGGGTGGCGCTGGAGCTACTTCACGCGGAAGCTCGACGCCGCGCTTCGCTTCTACGGCGCGTCCTTCACCTTCGCGCGCAAGACGCCGGAGAACGCCGAAGAGCTTCGCGTGCGGGGCGGCACGCACCAGATCCCGGTGCTCCATACGCCGGAGAACTGGATGCTCGCCGACACGACGCCCATCCTCGGCGTCCTCGACGCGCGCTTCCCCGGGCGCGCGCTCTTCCCCGAGGGCGCCCACGGCCTGCTCGTGCACGCCCTCGAGGAGTACTTCGACGAGTGGATCGCCCGCACCTCCGTGCACTGGCGCTGGGCCTACGAGGAGAACCACGCGCCGCTCAGCCTCGACGCCACCGGGGGAGACGAGGCGGCCGCCGCCCAGCTCCGCGACTGGGGCGGCCGCGTGTGCCGCGCGACGGGCGTCAGCTCGCCCGCGCAGCAGGCCGCCGCCGAAGCGGAGTACCTGCGCCTCATGGACGCCGCCGCGGCCCAGCTCGCCGAGACCCGGTACCTCCTCGGCGACCGCCCGACGGCCCTCGACTGCATCGTGCTCGGCGGGCTCCGCGCGCACTTCCTCCACGATCCGGCGCCGCGGCGCGTGCTCCGGCCGCGCTATCCGCGCGTGCTCGCCTGGGCCGGCGACGAGGAGCCGGGCCACGAGCAAGAGGGCGAGGCCGACGCCTGGGACGGCAGCGGGGAGCTCGCGCCGCTGCCGGAGAGCACGCCCTTCGCGCGCAGGGTGCTCGGCGAGATGGCCACCACCTACGCCGCCTTCGCGCGCGCCAACGCTCAGGCGCGGGCGGAGAAGCAGAAGGCCTTCGTCATTCCGATGTACGGCGAGGACGTCAGCTACCTCGCCCGCGGCTACGTCGAGCGCAGCCGGCAGATGGTCGGGCGCCGCCTCGCCGCCCTCGACCCCACCGAGCGAAGCCGCGCGGACGCTCTATTGAGCGCGCACGGCCTCGCCGGCGTCTTCGCTTAGCGGGCTGGCCGCACCGGAAGCTCCGCCGTCTCGGCCTCGCTCACGGCGCGGCAGAAGGCGGCGAAGGTCGCGTACTGCTCCGGCGCCACGTTGCCCTCGGGCAGGCGGAAGCGGCGGCGCACCACGACGGCGTCGCCCTCGACGCGGGCCTCCCGCTCGTAGGTCGCCCCGAAGGGGCCTTCGAGGCGCACGGGCGGATAGGCGGCCACGGTTTCCCCCGGCGCCGTCAGGCCCGTGAAGCGAATCTCCGCGTCGAAGGCCTGCCCGCCGACGCCCTGCGCCGTGCGCCGCGTCTGCAGCCGCGCGTAGTCCCGGGCGATGTCGGCCGGGAAGAGCGGCGGCAGCCGGAGGCCCCCGCCGGCCGGCCGGCCGTAGCCGGGCACCTCGGCCGCGAAGGCGAGACTCAGCGGCGCGTCCGCGTCGTCCATGCCCTCGACGGCCATGCCCGCCACCTGCGCGCCGGGGAACATGCGGCCCACGTAGCTCTCGCTCAGCACGCGCGTGAGCTCCGCCGCCGGCACGCCCCGTAGCACGCGCCGCAGGTTCGCCGCCGCGCCGCCGCGGTGCCGCTCTTCGGCGCGCACCGTCGCCGAGCCGCGCGGACCGAGCTCGACCTCGGCCCGGTAGGTCCGGAGATCCGTGGCCGGCCCGGAGTCCGGCACCTGCACGCGCGGGTAGCCTTCGCTCAGCACCACGGCGTCCTGCCCGCGGAGCGCCGAAGGGATCCAGCGCCAGCTCGCGTCGCGCCCGCCGAAGGCCACGAAGAGCTCGGCCTCGTCGTCCGTCGCCGGCAGGTAGAGCAGCGGCGTGTCGTAGAGACCGCCGTTCGCCAGCTCGCCGGGCTCCGGCTCGTGCACGTTTCGCACGAGCGCGATCTCGGCGCCAAGGTCGCATTCGTTCATCACGTAGCGGGACACCCGCAGCGGGTCGCCTTCGCCGGCGAGGAGCATGGCCGGGCCGTTGCCGCCCCAGCTGTCCCGCGCCGCGTCGACGTTCGCGCGGACCCAGCGCACCACGCGGCCCACGGCGTCCTCCCGGCTCTCCGCGCCGCGGACGAGGTCACGGCAGAGCGCGCGCCCCACCGGGTGCGAGGGGTCCTTGTCCATCAAAAAGTCGTGCTCGGCGAGGAACCAGGGGCCCCAGCCCGCACCCACGCCGAAGCGCATGGTCGGCCGGAGCTCCGGCGTGGGCACCGTCGCGGGCTCCTGCTCGAAGATGGGCACGCCCTCCATCTTCCAGCGGTACACGGTCTCGCCGTTGCGGGTCGTTCGCTCCGCGGGCGGCGCGTCGCCGGTCCGCTCGACGACGAGGTTCATGCCCTCGGGCACCACGGCGAGGAGCTCGCTCCGGTGGAAGGGCTGCACGGGGCTCGAGAACGACCAGCCGCTCGAGAGGAAGCCCCCGTTCAGGCGCGGCCGCGTCGTCCAGATGTACTCCTCTTCGAGGTAGTCGCCGATGGCCAGCTCCGTGAGCGGGATGCTGTTGACGCCGCGAATGCGCTCGGGCTCGAGCTCCCGGCCGTCGGGCTTGATGGTGCGCAAGGTCAGCAGGCGCCCGCGGGTCCGGTACTGCCCGAGCCGGTCCTTCGCCTCTTCGCTCTGCACCCGCGTGATCTGGTGCACGAGGTGCCGCGCCGAGCCGTCCGGGTAGACGCGCGTGACCATGTAGTCGAGCACGAGCACCTGCGGCGCGTCGGGGTAGGGGTCCTCGTTCTCGCGGTAGTCCCGGAGCGCCTCCCGGCCGTCGATGCGGTAGGCCTCCATGTCGTCCTGGCCCGTCAGATCGCGGCGGAGGTTCCGGAGCCCCTCCATGCGCGTCGGGTCGCGCTGCGCCGCAGCGTCGAGGCGCGCCAAGGCGCCGCGCCGGTTGCCCGCCGCGAGGAGTCCGTCCACGCGCCGCGTCGTCGTGCGCCGCGACTCCGGCGCCTCGTCGTCGATCTCCGTCTGGAGCCGCTCGGCCGTCGCGCGGTCGCCGCGCTGGAGCGCCAGCCGCAGCTGGAGCCCGCGCTGCGCGCGCTCGTTCTGAAGCGGAGCCAGGCGCTCGGCCTCGGCCTCGGCCTCCTCCCAGCGCCGCTGGTCGAGGAGGAGCTCGAAGCGCGCCCGGCTGCTCGCGTCGCAGTCCATGCGCGCGTCCACGAGCGCGTTGGCCTCGGCCACCCGCGAGCCGTCGCGAAGCAGCCCCTGGAGCGCCTCGACGGGCCGGCATTCGCCCGGGAACTCCTCCATGAGCTTCCGGAGCTCGGCCTCCGCCTCCTGCGGTCGGCCCCGCTCCTGCAGGAACTCGACCACCAGGTAGCGCAGCCAGGTCACCTCCGGCGCCGCGGCGGAGAGCTCGCGAATGCCCTCGAAGATGGCGTTCTCGTCGTCGCCGCGGGAGATCTCGGCCACGGCCGGGCGCACGGCGCGCGGGTCCCGCGCGTGGGCCAGGCTCAGCATGCGCTGCGCGAGCTCCTGCTTGTCCTCCTCCGGGAGGAAGGGGTCGCCGTTGATGATGTTCTGCCGGTGCGCCGTGAGCGCCGCCGAGGCCAGCTCGCCGCCCGGGTCCGTGCCGACGATGGCGGTGGCGGGCACGGGGTCCCCGCGCCCCGTGTGGGCGTAGGCCAGGAGCAGCGCCTCCGTCGGGCTCCGCGCCTCCGGCAGCGTGACGCCCCGGGCCGGGGCGTAGCCCGGCGCGAGGCGCCCCGGTCGGTCGAGCGCCGCGGCGATGCGGAGCCGCGTTTGCCGGCTGGAGAGCTTGAGCTCGATCTCGTGGCGCCCGGCCGTCAGCTCGAGCGGCAGGAAGATGTAGGTCGCCTCGAGCGCGCGCCGCCGGTCGATGGTGCGCACGTTCTGGCCGTCCACGGAGATCTTCACGCTCGCGTCCGTGTCGAGGCGCAGCACGTAGGGCCCCGCGACCGGCGCCTCGACGAAGGTCTCGGCGATGGTCACGCCCGCGGCGGCGTGCTCCTCGTTGTGCAGCGTGACGATGCAGCCGTCGGTCTCGCCCTCGAAGGTGGGCGCGTCCTCGGCGGAGGGCCCGAGGTCGTACTCGTCGGCCAGCGCGCCGGCGCCCTCGGCGGGCACGGGCACGTCGAAGGTGAGGTTCGGGTGCGGGCGGAAGGGGCCCGCGGCGCGCCACTCGCGAAGGCACCCGGCGCGCGCGGCGCTGGCCTCGAGCGCGTCGGCCTCGCCGGCCTTTCGCTGCTGCTGCATGAGCGCCACGGCTGCGGCGTCGCCGGCCGCGTGACCGAGGCCGCCGGGGCTCGCGAGCACGCCCTCGAGGAGCGGGCGCGTGGCCTCGGTGTAGCCCGGCACGGCGCCCTCGAGACCGCGGATGGCGTCGAAGGCCACCTCGGCGACGACGGGCGCCCACTCGCTCCCCTCGCTTTCCGGCGGCGCGGCCTTCGCCGCCTCCACGGCGCGCCCGTAGGCGCCGAGGGCATCGCGGGGCAGGCCGTGGAAGTCGTGCTC
>CALCTH010000571.1 GCA_937893795.1 uncultured Myxococcales bacterium
GTCGCAGAGCGTGGCCGAGGTCACCGTGGAGCCGATGGCCGGCCTGTTGACCGCGGCGAGTAGCGGTTTGTCGAAGTCGAGGAAGAGATCGAAGAGCGCCTGATTTCGCTCGACGATGGTGTCCCGCAGCACCCGGGGATGCGTGAGCTGAATCGTCCCGGAGAGGTTTACCCCGGCGCTGTAGTAGGGGTCGCTCCCGGTGAGCACGACGACGGAGGTCGCGCGGTCGTCGCGCGCGTCGGCGAAGGCCGCGACCAGCGCCTCCATCATCTCCTGCGTCCAGCCATTCAGCTTCCGCGGGTGGTTCATGGTCAACGTGGTGACCCCGCGGGTCGTGGACGAGAGGATCAGGTCGCTCATGCCGTCCGCTACCCTGCCGACAGTGCCCATCGGCGGTCAATCGTCGGACGCGTAGCCTCACCGAAACCTCGGTGCCTTTCGCGCATACTCCGCGCCGTGACTCGTTCTCTTCTCCTCCTTTGCCTGCTGATCGGCTGCGGCGGTGCCGCGACCGGCGACGCCGAGGTCCGCGACGCGGCCGACGCCCCCGACCGCGGCGCGCCCGCCGCCGACGAGGGCGCTCCCGACCTCGGCGCCGACCCTCGCTGCGAGGCGGGGAGCGCGCACGTCGTCTCCTTCGTCACGGACGACGGCGTGACGCTCGAGGCGGACCTTCAGGTCGCGTCGCCCGGCGAGAGCGCCGCCATCCTCTTCCACATGATCCCCCCTTCCAACGACCGAAGCGGCTACCCGCTCGGGTTCCGGGAGGCCCTCCGCGACGCGGGCTTCACGGTGCTCAACGTCGATCGACGCGGTGCCGGCGGTTCCGGCGGCGTGGCGGTGGAGGCCTACGAGGGACCGACGGCACGTCTCGACGCCGCCGCGGCGACGGCCTTCCTCGCCGGCCTTCCGTGCGCCCCCGATCCCGCCCGCCTCGCCCTCATCGGCGCCTCGAACGGGACCACCACCGTGCTCGACCACGCGGTGTGGACGCAGTCGAACGCCTTCTCGCCCGCGGCGCTCGTGTTCCTCTCCGGGGGTTCCTACACCGAGAACCAGAACACCATCGCGGACCACCGCGCGTTTCTGGAAGGGCTGCCGATTCTCTTCGTCTACCCGAGCGCCGAAGCCGCCTGGAACGAGGGCTTCGTGGATTCGGAGACCTGGACCTTCCAGGAGCTCACGCCGGGCCGGCACGGTACGCGGCTCTTCCAGAGCGATGGCGAGGCGGTCACGGCCGGTATCCTCGCGCACCTGACGGATCTCTGAAGCCCGCCGCGCGCGGGCTACCCTCGACGGGTGCCAGGCTGGTTCCGTCGACTGACGCGCGCGCTCGACCGGCGCGACGACGCCCCACGGACGGTGGCCGAGGAGATCGAGGCTCCGCGATGGCTCGCCCAGGCGGAGCGCGAGGAGCTGGAGTACCTGGTGCGCCGCCTCGGCCTCGAGGCCGACGGCTTCCCCCTGCAGAGGCCGAAGGACGGCTCGGGGCATTGGGCCGAGGTCGTAGGCGAGCGCGTCGCGCGGCTCCAGCTGCACGGGGCGACGGAGCTGCACGACCTGGCGTGGGTCGGACGCTTCCCGGGTCTTCGGCAGCTCCGGCTCGTCGGCGTACGGCTGGAAACGCTCCACGCGCTCGAGGCGCCCGCGCTTCGGGAGCTTCGCGTCGCGCGGACGCCCCTCGTGGACCTCGCGGCGCTTCGGGGCGCGCCGCTGCTCGAACGCCTCGTGCTGGTGGACGTGCCGCTGACGAGCCTCGCGTCCCTTCCGCCACTGCGCGCGCTTCGGGAGATCGCCCTGGATCGCGTCGCGCTCTCGGACCTCGTCGGCCTCGACGAGCGTGAAGCACTCGAGGCGCTCACGCTGACGCGCACCGGGGTCACGCAGCTCGAGGGTCTCGGGCCGCTCCCCCGGCTCCGGCTCCTCGACGTGTCCCGGAACGCGCTCACCACGCTGGCCGGGCTCGAGGGTCGCCGGCTCGCAAAGATCGACGCCTCGCGCAACGCGCTCGCCGACGTCGGCGCGCTCCTCTCCACGGAAGGGCTCGAGGAGCTCGACCTGCGGCTCAACCGTATCGTCGACATCCCGCCGGCCCTCGCCCGCCGCTTCCCCGCGGCCTTCGACGGAAACCCCGGCCACGCGGACGGTGTCTGGAAGCTCCACCTCGCCGATCGCGCCGAGGAGCGACGAGAGAGTGCCGGCACGGCGCAGGCCGGCGACGCCCCTCCGCGTGAGCCCCGCTGAGGCCTCGAGCATGGAAGCGAGAAGCGACGTCCCCGCGATCGCGGCCGATCTCGACGCAGATCGCGGCGATCACCGTCGCGTCGAAGGCGGCGAGCGCGGGGCGATCGGCGCGCTGGGTGCGCTGCTCGGCAGACTTAGAGCGCCAGCACGCCGGCCATGCGGGCCATGGCCTTCACGCGGGCCTGGGTCACCGGGCTCGAGCCATCGAGGAGGCGCTCGGTCTCATCGAGCACCTCGCCGAGGCCGAAGAGCTCGACGTGCCGGTCGACGGTCGCTTCGCCCCCGGCTACCGGCGGGCTCCAGGCGGTCATCACGTCCGTCTTGCCGGCGAGGAGCGAGGTCAGCGCCACCGCACCGAAGCGACCGCCGACGGCGCGGTCCTGGTAGGTCGGTGGACCGCCGCGGACGAGGTGGCCGAGCACCGTGGCCCGGATCGACGCGCCCATGGCCTCGAGCTCGTCGCCGATGTGCTCCTGCACGCGCCGCACGAGGCGCGTACAGGGCACCTCGACGCCTTCGGCCTTGAGGATGAGCACGCGCTGCTTCTCGCGGTCGCCGGAGAAGCTCCGCCGCACGAGATTCGCGAGGTTCTCGACGAGCTCGTCCTCGCTCCGGCCGGCTTCGCGGAAGAGCGCGGCGTCGGCCGCCGTCGCGACGGCCGCCGCCATGCAGAGATAGCCGGAGCGACGCCCCATCACCTCGACCACGAAGGCACGTCGGTGCGCGCGCGCCGTGTCGCTGATGCGGTCGCACGCGCCCACGATGGTGTTGAGCGCGGAGTCGACGCCGATGGCGGTGTTCGTGCAGCCGATGTCGTGGTCGATGCTCGCCGGGACGCCCACCAGGCGCACGCCGTGCTCCTTCGCGAGCGCGTGCGCGCCGGCGAGGGAGCCGTTGCCCCCGATGACCACGAGGCCGTCGAAGTCCGCGATGTTCTTCGCCGCCTGAGCCCGGCCCTCGGGCGTGTAGAAGGGCTTGCAGCGCGCCGAGCCCAGCATGGAACCGCCGAGGTTGCCGTGAACCGAGACCTCCGGGAGCGGCGCAAGGCCGCCCGCGACCTCGCGCGTGAGTGGCCGGAAGCGCCGGTCGAGGAGGCCCTGATAGCCGCGCTCGACGCCGACCACGGGCACGCCGCGGGAGGCCGCCAGGAAGACCACCGCGCGCACGGCGGAGTTCATGCCCGGCGCGTCGCCACCGCTCGTCAACACTGCGACGGTCATGGTTTCAGCGTCGCACGGGGCCGCGGCCGCTGGCTAGCTCGGGGCCGCGAGCTCGCGCGTGGCGCGGCGCCCCGCGCCCTCCAAGCGATGCAGTACGCGCCCGTTGCGCCCGCTCCCTTTCACACGGCCCGCGCCTCGGTCGAGCCCGCGCTACT
>CALCTH010000572.1 GCA_937893795.1 uncultured Myxococcales bacterium
AACTCGTCGGAGAGGCCAGCGTCGTCGGAGTCAAGGTCGAGGAAGTCGGGCACGCCGTCCGTGTCCGTGTCGAAGGGAGCGGTCTCGAGGATGTCGTCGCCGGCCTCGACCGAGTCGTCGAAGCCGTCACCGTCACTGTCGTCGTCCAGGTAGTTCGGGAAGCCGTCGCCGTCGGCGTCGGGCTCGAGCTCGTTGAACTCCTGCTGGTCGAGGATGGTGTCGTTGTCGGAGTCGATGTCCTGGAAGTCCGGGATGCCGTCCGAGTCGAAGTCCCGCGGGAAGTCCGGGTTCGGCCCAAACTCGACGACGTCCGGGATGAAGTCGTTGTCGTCGTCCGGGTCACGGAAGTTCTCGAGGCCGTCGCCGTCGAGGTCCTGGGGGTTCCCGTCCTCGTCGAGGTTGGCGTCGAAGAGGTCCTCGCGACCGTTGCCGTCCGAGTCCGTGTCCCGCCAGTCGGGGATGCCGTCGCCGTCCGAGTCGGGCGGCGGGCCGCCCGTGTCGCCCGCGAAGGCCTCGATGGAGTCCGGGATGCGGTCGTCGTCCGAGTCCGTGTCCTGGAAGTCCGGCTCGCCGTCACCGTCGGTGTCGGTGCCCTCGAGGTAACCCTCCTGGGCGTTGGTGAGGCCGTCGGCGTCCGCGTCGGCCTCGGGGTTGATCCCACCGTCCGGGAGGATGTCCGGGACACTGCCGTCCGCGGGCGTACCCATGTCGGCGGTGACCATGTCCATCGAACCCATGTCGTCCGGGGTGCCATCCGTCGAGCCCGAATCGTCCCCGCAAGCGAGGGCGAGAACGAGGCTCAGGGAGAGCAGGTGGCGCATGCATCGCGTCATCGTGTCGTGCTCCATCTCAAAAAGCGAAGTGTTCGGGTTCAGGGAGCCGCAGCGCCCGTCGGGTTGATCTCGACCGTCAGGTTACCGGTGCGTACGCCGGTCTGAATGGCGAGGTTATGCGTGCCGATGTCCGGCACCGACACCGTCGTGCTGACGGCCCCGAAGATGCCGCCGAACTGGCAGATCGGCGGGCTGGTGTCCGGGCAGGTGCCGCTCGCGTCGTCGATGCTGTAGGCGAAGACGCCCGGCGCATCGATCTCGAGGCCCACGGCCTCGTCGGCCACGGTGGTGTCGAAGGTGAAGAAGCTGTCCTTCACGTCCGTCCCCGCGCCGCCGGCGCCCGGGAGCGCACAGCCGAGGGCGGGCTCGTCGAGGGCGATGAGCGCGATGTCCACGGTTCGCGGCGTGCCGCCGGCCGCCGGGGGCGCCGCCGTGCAGGCGTTGCTGCAGAGGTCGCAGTCGGGAATGACCGCGGGCGGCGCGATATCGACCTCAAGCTCGTGGGACACGATGGAGGTCGAGGTCCGCTCGACGAGGATGTAGTAGATGCCCGCGCTGAGGCTACGAAGGACGAACTCCGGAGCCGAGCCCGAAGCGCAGTCGAGCTCGGTGCCCGCCACGTCCGTGAAGTCCTCCACGACGCAGACGGCGCCCTGACCCGAGCCGCCGCTCCCGAAGAAGAAGCCGCCGCTGATCGTCACGTCCTGAGGCGTCGCGAGGTCGAGGATGTAGCAAGCCTCGGGCTGAGCCGTGCTGGAGCCACAGGTCGGCGAGTCGTGCTGATCCGTCAGCAGGAGGATGTTCTCCGTGAACACGCCACCTGGCGAGATGATCGTCGGCGCCGTCATGCAGTTGTCGGTCGGAGGGGGCGGGAGCGAAGGCGTCAGCCGGAAGTCCAGCGTGCCCACGTCCTCGCTCTCGGTCTCGACGATGAGGAAGTAGCGCCCCGGCGCGAGGCGGGTGGCCTCGATCATCGCCGGGAAGGGCGTGCCGAAGGAGGGGATGTTGGAGCGGTCGCAGGGGACCATCTCCGTCGACGCGCGGGTGTCGTCCTCGCAGATGCGAAGGTCGCCGGGCCCGCGGAGCTCGATGACGGCGTTGTTCGGGCCGTCGGTGACCTCGATGGAGACGTCGCTCTCGATCACCACGTCGAAGAAGAAGACCGCGTCGATCTCGTCGTCCGACGACGAGCACTGGGTGTCGTAGTCGTCCATGAGGCCCGTCGTGCCGAAGCCGAAGAAGCCCGAGCTCGCGAGCTGCACGGCCGTGCTGCACACGTCGTTCGTGGGCGTGCAGTCGGGATCGAAGACGTCGGCCTGACCGTCGCAATCGTCATCCTCGAAGTTGTCGCAGCGCTCGACGGCGCCCGGGTTGATGTCGGCCCGGTCGTCACGGCAGTCCGCGTCGAGGCCCGTAGTGCAGCGCGAGTCCGGGAACCCGTCGCCATCGAGGTCGCGGAGCGGGTTCAGGCAACCCAGCTCCGTGTCGCACTGGTCGACGGTGCAGCTGTCACCGTCCGAGCAGTTGAGCGGGATGCCCTCCACGCAGCCGAGAACCTGGTCGCAGACCTCGGCGCCGGTGCAGATGTTCCCGTCGTCGCAGACCTCGTCGCGAAGCTCGAGGTCGCCGCAGGTGTTCGCGTCCTCGTCGCACGCTCGGAAGGTGCACTCGAAGTCGTCCTCGCAGGGAGCGTCACCCGGCACGCAGAAGCCACCGCGGCAGAGCTCGGTTCCGTTGCAGAAGCAGAAGTCGTTGCAGTCCGCGTTCCGGAAGCAGGCCTCCCCGATGGTGCCGTCGGGGTCCGTGCACATGCCCTCGTCGGGAATGTCCGGCTCGACCATCATGTCGGGATCCCCGGCGTCCGTGTCGGCGTCGGGGTCGGTGGCCATGTCGTCCGGGACGTCCATGTCGACGGTGACCATGTCATCGCCGCCCATGTCGGCAGGAGCATCGGAAGTGCCCGAGTCGTCGCCGCAGGCGACCGCACCGACGAGTGTCAGTGCCAGGAAGATGCGAAAGAGGTCGCGATTCATCGTTCGTCGTCCGTGTAAGAGAAAGAGAAGAGGGCTCAGTCGATGCGGACGATGCGACCGAGGGTGTTCGTGGCGCTCTCGAACCAGTACACGGCCTCGTCGGCGGCGTCGTAGGTCCAAGCCACGTCACCCGCGCGGCCGACGGGCGCAATCACGCCGAGGTCGATGGGAATCGGGCTCGCCGGATCCGCGATGGCGTAGAGGCCATGCGGGTTGTCGGAGCGCACGTAGAGCACCGTCGGCGTCTCCGGGTCGTCGAGGAAGATCGGGCAGGCGCCCGAGTTGCTGACGGAGAAGCTCGCGAGCGTGTCCACCGAGGGCGTCGGGCTCGTGAGCTGCGAGATCGGGAAGCGACCCACGCCGCCGCCGGCGCCGGAGGGCGCGCAGACGAACACGAAGCCACCGCCGACGGCGATGCCCGCGTCGGCACGAATGGAGCTCGTCCGGTTGACTAAGGTCGGGATGTCGGCGCTCCCAACGGGAAGCTCGTAGAACGCCGTCTCCAGGCTGCCGTTCGAGGCGTAGAGCCAGTTGCTCCCGTCGATGGTCAGAGACTTGATGTTGTCGCTGTTGACGTAGCCGGTCGGGGCGAGGTCCTGCGCGACGGCCGACCACGGGAAGCTCACCGAGTCCCAGATGTCGAAGAAGCGCGAGCCGGAGCCCGTGGCGTCGTCCATGGAGTAGAGCCGCCCGCCCTCGTACTTGCCGATGAAGCCGAGGTTGGACGAGTTCACCCCGAAGGTGCTGTCGAAGGCCACGGCCCGCGTGCGCCCGGTCTTGGGGAACACGTAGACGCGGCTCGAGTCGACCAGGAAGCCGCTGGTCGGTGCCGTGGTCATCCAGCGGTCACCGGTCCAGCTCAGCTCGCTGCCGAAGGGGCTGAGCGCGCGGCTGACGTTCAGGTCCGTCACCGTGCCCTGGATGCCCGTGTAGGACTGCTCGCTGAAGCGAAGCTCGGTCAGCGGCGAGTCGTTCTGAACGCCGACGCAGAGATTCGAGCCGGCGCGGACGAAGCCCGCGGCGGTGTCGGCGGCCGGGTCGTCGACGCAGGCGAGCTCGCGGCCCGAGTTCTGGTCGACCAGGACGATGGGACCGGCGGCGTTCGCCGTGACGAGCACGACGTCGTCCGTCGGCGTGTAGCTGTACCAGGTCACGTTGCCGGACTGGCAGCTGCCGATGCCGAGGGACTCCTCGGACTCGAAGGGGCCCACCGTCGCCGTCGGACCGGTCACGGGAAGAGCCGCGCCGCAGCTCTCGCCCGGCGAGACCGGGATCTCGGTGATGGTGATGACGGCGCCCGGGAACTGGTCCGGTGCCGGAGCGCCGAAGGTCGGCGCATCGGCGACGTTCGACGAGGTCCAGATGGTGATGGGTCCGGGCGGAGGCGCGACCTGGAAGCGGACGCCGCGGAGCACGTCGTCCTCACAGAAGAGCGTCGTGGTCGCCGCGGAGGCGCCGTCGCAGCCCACCTGCACCTCGACGGCGAGGTCCCGCGCCGAGGTCCGGATGTCGAAGGGCGTGACGCGGATGTCGAGAATCGACAGGCCGGTGGCCTCGAACTCCACCACGGCATCGTTGCCGCGCTGGTTCGTGGTGCAGCTGTTCTCCCCGGGACCGCCCGAGACCCGATCGCGGTCGAAGCCACGACCGCGCGCCGGCGGGATCTGGAAGATGTGCGGGTCGCCGGGGAGGAGCGGCGCGAGGTAGGCCGCGGGCACCGCCGTGTCGACGGTCCAGGGCCGGTTGCAGCTCTCACCCTCGGGGTAGTCCGCGGTCTCGCGAATGGTCACGTCCGCGCCGGGGAACTGACCCGCCGTGTCCTTGGCGAGCCAGATGTAGTAGGTGCCGGCCGGGACATCGAGGGCCTGGAGACCCGTCTGCGTCTCCCACTGGCAGTAGAGCTGGTTGCCGTCGTCGACGTCGTCCTCCGGCGGCTCGCAGCTGCCGGTGCGGACCTCCCAGTTGATGTCGGTGGTCACCGAGCCGGTGGCCTCGACGTCGATCTCGAGGAGCGAGCCACCCTCGGCGAGGGTGCCCGAGGTCTTCACGTACTCGATGACGACGTCGTCGCTGGCGCCGTTGTCGCCACCGGTGTCGGCGTCGCACGTGTCGGTCCCGTCGTTGTCCGCGAACTCGCGAGCCGGGATGCTCCACTGCAGGCCGCCGTCCGGAAGCACCGTGGCGAGCGGGATCGTCAGCGGGTCGCGGCAGGTGTCACCGCTCGGCTCGTTGGTCGTGAAGTCGAGAACTCCGTCCCCGAGGTACACGGTGCCGTCGAGCGGGTTGCCGCCCTTGTCGACGAAGCCGTCGAAGTCGATGCTGTAGCTGAAGCCCGCACGGAGCCGGCCGAAGACGCGGAAGTTGATGACGCTGTCGCCGGAGGTCCAGATGCCGGCGAGCGCCTCGGCCGCGCCGACGCCGTCCGAGATGGTGGCGCTCGAGCGACCCGCGATGGTGGTCCCCATCACGTCCACGGTCTCGACGGCCGTGAGCATGGGCTCGTCGAAGCGGCAGCGGATGACGTCCGAGGTGAAGGGCACGTCGAGGCCGCCCTCGGCGGGCGTGCACTCGACGACGGTCGGCGAGAAGACGTCCTCACCCACCTCGAAGTTCAGGATGCCGTCGCCGAGGTAGGGGGTGGTGTCCAGGGCGACGCCGGACGTGTCCCTGAAGCCGCCGCCCGTGATGTCCACGACGTGGGCGCCGAGGTTGTCGATGAGCCCGTCGATCTCGTAGGTGATCGTCTCGGCGGTGTCGTCCCAGCAGGAGTCGTTGCACTCGAGCTCGGTGGTCGTCGTGCCGTCCGAGAAGAAGACGCCGAGCCAGCCCGTCGTGCGGTCCATGCGCTCGTTGAAGGTGATGGAGATCGTCCGCGTCGCCGGGTTCACACCGATCTGGCCCTCGAGGGGGAGCGAGGTGTTGACGATCGGCGGCGCGACGTCCGGACCCGTTTCGAAGTCGAGGCGGCCATCGATGAGGTAGGGCGTCCGGTTGAGCTGGTTGCCGGACTGGTCGCGGAACCCGTCGACCTGCAGCCGGTAGGTTCGGAGGTCGCGGAGCGATTGCGTGACCGGGTAGCAGATCGTGTTCGTGAGCACGTCCGTGACGCCCTCACCAAGGCGACCCGGGCCACCCTCGAGGCGGACGCTGCCGGCCGCGAAGTCCATGGGCTCGTCGAAGGTCAGGCAGATCTCCGTGATGGAGCTCGCGTCGAGGGAGGTCGCGCCCTCGGCGGGAATCGAGCTGACCATCGTCGGCCGCTGCATGTCGATGACGTTGAAGGTCCAGGTGGCGAAGGGGTCGTCCGCGAGCGGCGGGTTGCCGTCGTCGCAGTCGCGCCAGTCGTCGCCGATGAAGACCTGGTACTCGACGCCGCCCGTCAGGAGCACCGGCGGCACGAGGCGGAAGCCGATGTCGCGATGGCGCGCCGGGTCGGCCTCGAACTCCTCGCGGCCGATGACCATGTCGATGAAGCCTTCGCCGAAGTCCGTCGCGTCGAAGGTGGTGGTGTCCGGGCTGTCGACCCGGAGCTCGATGTTGCCCGGCTGCAGGAGCACCGTGCCGGTGTCGCTGCGCATGCACTCGCTCCAGACGAGGAACACGACCGCATCGCGATCGTTGTCCACGGAGCCGGGTGCCGGGTCGGGCGCGCCGTCGAGAGCCCGGAGGAAGGGAACGTCCCCGATGACCGGTCCCATGTCGACGTCGGCGTCGTCCGGGACGCCGAGCTCGCCGGGATCGTCACCCATGTCGAGCTCGGCCATGTCCGGCATGCCGGTGCCGTCCGTGCTGCTGCTGTCGTCGCCGCAGGCTGTGAAGTTAAGAGCGAGGGTCGCTACGAGGAGCGCCCTAAGGTACCGCAAGCATTCGTTGTTCAACGCACTTCTCCGACTTCGTGGAGGCCGAGGCCCCCCTCTGATCGCCGAATCACACGCGGTGCGAGGCAGTCGCCGAAGCTGCCCGTGCCGCCTCGCCCCACGCATGTCGCGGACGGATCGCCCGCTTAGGAATGGGCACCAGGCTACAGATGTGGGCCGCTTTCGCAAGCCCCCTCTGGCAACTCCTGTCGCGGAGTGAGGTCGCCGGACCCCGCTCGATGGCCCGGTTCACCGAGCATCCTCGGGCGATGGCAAGGAGTTGCCATGCGAAACGCCCCCGCCGTCAGAGACCGGATGACTGGCGCTGGCGACCGAACGCCCCTAGCCCGGTCGGCGGTCCGAGGCGCGTTTTCAGCGGCAAGAAGTTGACGAAGACCCGTTGACGACCCTGGGGGGCATCGCCCACCCTGCGGCCACGTCCTCCTCACGCGAGCGTCACACTATGAAATCTCTTACTTCTCTCTCCGCTTGGCCGGCGACGGCCCTCTCTTGCCTGACACTCCTGCTCGCGACGGCTCTGCCGGCGAGCACGGCGTCCGCTCAGTGCACTTTCGTGGCCAGCACGAACTCGTTCACGCCGAATCAGTTCCGGTGCACGGACGGCGCTGGGTTCCTCTGGGACATTCAGGGCGACCGCGGTGACATCAACAACGGCACGATCGACGCCTACGACGGCTTCGGCAACGTCTGCGTCACCACGAATGTCGGCCTGACCACGCAGTGCAACACCGTCACGGAGACCTTCTCCGTGCCGGCCAGCTCGGCGATGACGCTCACGACCGTCCCCGGCGGTTCGGAGATCACGCTGACCTCGGACGACCTCGGGCCGACCTTCCCGCGCGCCATCCGCGCCACGCGCCGCCTCTTCGTTCCGCACGGCGGCACGACGGGCTACCTCCGCTACCTGGACATCTTCGAGAACACGGGGACCACGGCACTCACCGTCAAGGTCCGCGCGGGAACGACGGATACGTCGGGCAACCTCGGCTGCGACAGCAGCTGCACCGTCCAGAACACCGACACGGGCGGCATGATGCTCAACCCCGGACAGCTCTGGTTCGTCGTGGACGACACCAGCCTCTCGGGCGGTGACCCCGCTGTCGCCATGGTCATCGACAACTTCGGTAAGGGCTCGACGACGCTGGTCGAGCAGCAGCCCTCGACGGTCACCTTCAGCTCCCTCGACTGGTTCATGTGGGAGTACGACTCGGTCACGATTCCCGCCGGCGGCCGCGTCGCCTACATGCACTTCCAGGTGCAGCGCACCACGCCGGGCGCGGCCGAGGCCGTGGCCCGCTCGCTCCAGACGATCACGCCGGCGGACCTCGCCGGCATCGACAGCGCGCTTCGCCGCGACATCCAGAACTTCCAGCTCCCCCCGCCCCCCAACTGCGGTGACGGCATCCTCCAGGAGGACGAGGGCGAGGAGTGCGACGACGGCAACACGCTCAGCGAGGACGCCTGCACGCGCTTCTGCCTGCCTAACGTCTGCGGCGACGGCTTCACCAACCCGGCCGCCGTAGAGTTCGACGACGGCAACGGCTTTGACCTCGACGAG
>CALCTH010000573.1 GCA_937893795.1 uncultured Myxococcales bacterium
CTTCGCTCGCATGGCCGAGGCCGGGGAGGCCGACCCCGAGCGCGCCGGTCGGCTCCTCGACGTCGTGGGCATGGAGGGGCCCCGGGGCTGTGAGGTGCGGCTGGCGCGCGTCCGGCTCGCGCGGCTCGGGGGCCAGGCGGAAGCCGCGCGCGCGCTTCTCCAGCCCCTTCGCACCTCTGCGCCGTCGGCCTGCGCGGAGGAAGCCGCCGCGCTGACCGCGGAGCTGATGCCCGAGGTCGGTCGCGTGATGCGCGTGGCGGTCTTCGGCGCCGGCGCGTCCGGCGTGCGAGTCATGCTCACGCTGAACGAGGGCGCGGACGCCGTGGCGCTCGCCCAGAGCGCACGGCATGGCGCCCACGCCCTGGTCTTCGACGGCCTCGGCATCGACACCCTCGTGCCCGCGCTCGTGCCCGTGGGTCGCGGCGGTCTACGGGCCGTGCGGCACGCCCCAGGCGAGCTGCGCCTCGAGCTCGACGCGGGCGCCGAGGGGACCGTGCTCGCCCTCGGGACGCCGAAGCGGCTTCTCGTCGACGTGGTCGCGGCGCAGCCGGAGCGCGCCGCCGGCGAGGGGCCCCTGGTCGTCCTCGACCCGGGTCACGGCGGGGAGGAGGACCGCGGGTCGTGGAACGGGCGCCTCCAGGAAGCGGACCTCGTGCTGGACCTGGCGCAGCGCACCTCCCAGGCCCTGGGGCGCCTCGCGCCTGGCGTCCGCGTGATCCTGACGCGCACCGAGGACCGGCCCGTGGACCTCGAAGCGCGCACGGCGCTGGCCAACGCCGCCGGTGCCGACCTCTTCGTGTCGATCCACCTCAACGGGAGCCGCGAGGAGGTGCGTCGCGGTGGAGTCACCACCTTCGTGCTCGACGGACGGAGCGACCGGGCGGCGCGGCGCCTCGCGGCGCGCGAGAACGGCACGCGGCCGCACGAGGTCACCCAGCTTCAGCAGCTGCTGGCGGGCTTTCATCGCCGCGAGCAGGTGGCCGCCTCGCGTGCCCTCGCCGACGCCGTGCACGAGGAGACCCTCCGCGCGGGCCGGCGGCTGCTCCCGACGCTCGCCGACCGGGGCATCAAGAGCGCCACCTTCTTCGTGCTGGTTGGCGCGCGCATGCCCGCCGTGCTCCTGGAGGCCTCGTTCCTAACGCAGGACGACGAGGCGGCGGCCCTGGCGCGCCCGGCCTACCGGGAGGCGCTGGCCGAGGGCATCGCGACCGGGATCGTGCGCGCCCTCTCACAGCTCCGGGGCACGTGAAGGCCCCGGCAACGCCGGCGTGCCCAGAACGCCGGGGCGCGAGCGCCGTCGGACGCTGCGGGCCAGCCCATCGCGAATCCGGCCCGGGGCTTGCGCCGGTCCCACGCATGGGAGACACCCACGGAGCGGGCTCCCCGTTCGGGGACGGAACGCGAGGCGACGATGACTGAAAAGCCGACCATCCACTACACGAAGACCGACGAGGCACCGGCCCTCGCGACGTACTCCTTTCTCCCGATCATCCGGGCCTTCACGAAGGACGCGGGCATCGAGGTCACGCTCCGCGACATCAGCCTGGCCGGCCGCATCCTCGCCGCCTTCTCGGACCGGCTCCCGGCCGCGCAGCAGGTGGAAGACCACCTCGCGAGCCTCGGCGCGCTCGCCAAGACGCCCGAGGCGAACATCATCAAGCTTCCGAACATCAGCGCGTCCGTACCGCAGATGAAGGCGGCCATCGCGGAGCTGCAGGCTCACGGCTACGCCGTCCCGGACTATCCCGAGGACCCGGAGACGCCGGAGGAGCGAGAGATTCAGGCGCGCTACGCCAAGGTGAAGGGGAGCGCCGTCAACCCCGTGCTCCGCGAGGGCAACTCGGACCGGCGCGCGCCCAAGGCCGTGAAGGAGTACGCGCGAGCGAACCCCCACCGCATGGGGAAATGGACGGGAGACTCCAAGTCCCACGTCGCGACCATGAGCGGCGGCGACTTCCGCCACAACGAGCAGAGCGTCACCCTGCCCGAGGCCACGACGCTCACCATCGAGCACGTGGCCGGCGGTCAGACGACGACGCTGAAGGAGGTCCCGGTGCTCGCGGGCGAGGTCGTCGACGCGAGCTTCATGAGCAAGAAGGCCCTCGTCTCCTTCCTCGAGGCCCAGGTCGCCGAAGCCCGTGACACGGGCGTCCTCTTCTCGCTCCACATGAAGGCGACGATGATGAAGGTCAGCGACCCGATCATCTTCGGGCACGCCGTCCGCGTGTACTTCGCCGAGCTCTTCGAGAAGCACGCGGCCACCTTCCAGACGCTCGACGTCAACGTGAACTACGGCTTCGGCGACGTCGTCGCGAAGATCGCGACGCTCCCCGAGGCGGAGCGGAAGGCCATCGAGGCCGACCTCGAGGCCGTCTACGCTAAGGGCCCGGCCCTCGCGATGGTCGACTCGGACCGGGGCATCACGAACCTCCACGTCCCGAACGACGTGATCATCGACGCCTCGATGCCGGCGATGATCCGCACGAGCGGTCAGATGTGGAACGCGGCCGGCGACACGCAGGACGCCAAGGCGACGATTCCCGACTCGAGCTACGCCGCCGTCTACCAGGCCGTGATCGACGACTGCATCGCTCACGGCGCCTACGACCCGACCACCATGGGCAGCGTGCCCAACGTCGGTCTCATGGCGCAGAAGGCCGAGGAGTACGGCTCGCACGACAAGACCTTCGAGGTGCCTGCCGATGGTGTCATGCGGGTGGTCGACGCGGCGGGCCGCGAGGTGCTGAGGCACGAGGTCGAGGCCGGCGACATCTGGCGCATGTGCCAGGTGAAGGACGCGCCGATTCGCGACTGGGTGAAGCTCGCCGTCACGCGCGCCAAGGCGACGGGAGCGCCCGTGGTCTTTTGGCTCGACGCCACGCGCCCCCACGACGCCGAGCTCATCAGAAAGCTCGAGCAGTACCTTCCGGAGCACGATCTGACGGGCGTCACGCACCACGTGATGGCGCCGGGCGCGGCGACGACCTTCAGCGTCGAGCGCATCCGGAAGGGCGAAGACACGATCAGCGCCACGGGCAACGTGCTGCGGGACTACCTGACGGACCTCTTCCCCATCCTCGAGGTGGGCACGAGCGCGAAGATGCTCTCCATCGTCCCGCTCATGGCCGGCGGCGGACTCTTCGAGACCGGCGCCGGCGGCTCGGCACCGAAGCACGTGCAGCAGTTCGAGAAGGAGAACCACCTTCGCTGGGATTCGCTCGGCGAGTTCCTCGCGCTGGCCGTGTCCTTCCTCCACATCGCGGAGCGCACGGGCAACGCCGAGGCGCGGGTGCTGGGCGAGACCCTGGACGCCGCGACGACGCGCTACCTCCTCGAGAACAAGGCGCCGTCCCGGAAGGTCAACCAGATCGACAACCGGGGCAGCCACTTCTACGTGGCGCTCTTCTGGGCCGAGGCGCTCGCGGGGAGCGACCACGGGGAGCTCGCCGCGCGCTTCGCGCCCGTGGCTCAGGCGCTCCGGGAGAACGAGGCGCGCATCGCGGCGGAGCTGCTCGAGGTGCAGGGGCCGCCCATGGACGTCGGTGGGTACTTTCAGCCCGACGACGCACGCGCGACCGAGGCCATGCGCCCGAGCGGCACGCTCAACGCCATCATCGCGGGCATGTAGCGCCGAGGCCGCTCCACTTGCGGCGCGCGGCTCCGCTGCAAAGCTCTGCAGGCTTTGCGCGACGTGTCCTCGTCCATCCGCGGCCTCGACGCCCTGGCGCCGAGCCTCGGCGCGACCTGCGCGGAGTACCTCGAGCGCTACCGCGACGGTCTGGCCGAGCGCTTACGCCATGGGGAGTCCGGCGTGGACGTGGCGCGCTCGCTCTCGCAGGTCCTCGACGGCCTCTTGAGCGCGCTCTTCTGCGCGGCCGATGCCGCCGCGCGGGAGACGGCCGAGAGGCCGCGCGTCGCGCTCGTCGCGGTGGGCGGCTACGGCCGGGGCACGCTCGGCCTGTCGTCGGACGTCGACCTCCTCTTCCTCACGGACGACCCGAGCGACCGCTACCCCGGCGCCCTCGCCAACGGGATGCTCTATCCGCTCTGGGACCTCGGCGTGGACCTCGGTCACGTCGTGCGCGGGGTCGGCGAGACCTTGCGCCTCGCCCGTGAGGACGTGCGTACCGCGACGACCCTCGTCGACGCGCGACGCATCGCGGGCGACGTGAGCATCTGCGAGGAGCTCGAGCGCGGTGCGTCCCGGGACGTCTTCCAGCCCGCGCTCGCCGAGTTCCTCGACGCGCTGAGCGAAGATACGGCGGCGCGCCACGAGCGCTTCGGCGGGTCGCTCTATCTCCTCGAGCCGGAGGTGAAGCTCGGACGCGGTGGCCTGCGGGACCTGGACGTCGCCGAGTGGGCCGCCCGCGCACGCTGGGGAGCCCGTAGCCCCGCCGACTACGTCCGCACCGGGGCTCTGCTCCGGCGGGAGGTCGAGGAGCTGGAGGCTGCCCGGGAGATGCTCTGGCGCGTCCGCCAGCACCTCCACCTCCGAGCCGGGCGCAAGCAGGACCGGCTCACCTTCGCCGACCAGGAGGAGATCGCGACGGAGCTCGGCTTCGTCGACGGCATCACGCTGGGCGTCGAGCAGTTCATGCAGGCGTACTACCGGCACGCCCGCGTCGTGGCGCAGACGGCCGAGCGCATGCTCGAGCGGGCCCGTCCCGTCGCGCGCCGGAGCCGCCCGCCGGCCCGGGACCTCGGCGACGGGACGAGCCTCTTCGGCGAGGCGGTGACGCTCACCGCCACGAGCCGGCTGGCGGAGGATCCGACGCTCGCGTTCCGCCTCTATCACCAGGTCGTGCGCCACGGGCTTCGCCCCTACGCCTACGCCCGCGACGCCATCGCCCGCGCGTCTGTGGATCCCGGGCTCCGGGACACGCTCCGGAAGAGCGAGGAGGCGACGCAGCTCTTCCTTCAGCTCGTCTCCAGCGGCGGGGTGCCCGTGCTGCCCCGAAGCTCGATGGTCACCGAGCTCCACGAGGTGGGTCTGCTCGTCGCGATGGTGCCCGAGCTCGAACCCCTCGTCGGGCGCGTGGTCCACGACGTCTACAACGTCTACACGGTCGACGTACACGCGCTCCGCGCCGTGGACCGCTTCCGCGAGATCCGCGCTGGTGACCACGCCCGGGACATGCCTCTCGCGAGCCGGCTGGCCGCGGAGACACCGCGGCGCGTGCCGCTGGTGCTCGCGCTGCTGCTCCACGGCCTCGGCCGCGTGCACGGTGGCAACGATCGGGAGCGCGGCGCCGCGGCGGCGGAGGTCGTCGCTCGGCGCCTCGGCCTCGGGCGCCGCGACGCGGAGCTCGTGGCCTTCCTCGTCGAGGAGCAGCGCGGCCTCTACCACTGGGCGACGCGCCGCGACACACATGACCCGGCGACGCTCGCCGAGCTGGCCGACCGCGTGGGCTCAAAGGAGCGGCTCCGGGAGCTGCTCCTGATGACCGTCTGCACGCTCAGCACGACGAATGCGACGGCCTATTCGAGCTGGACCGCGCGAATGATCGAGGACCTCTACTTCGGCCTCCTGCGGACGCTGGCCGAGGGGCCGGACGCCCGCGGGGCTCGCGCCGAGGAGCTCCGCGCCGAGGTGCACGTGGGATTCGTCGGCGACGCGGGGCGCGAGGTCCTCGACGCCTTCCTCGAGGACATGCCGGACCGCTACGTGCTCGGGAACGCCGTGGACGACGTGCGGCGCCACGCACGCATCGTGCGGGACACGCCCGACGATCGCATCGTGCTGGTGCTCGGTCCGGGACCCAGCCCGGAGCTCGCGGAGGTGGTGCTCCGCGTCGAGGACCGGCCCGGGCTTCTCGCGGACGTCGCCGCGGCCTTCGCGGGCCAGGGGCTGAGCATCGTCGACGCGCAGGTCTACACGCATGAAGGGCGCGTCTTCGACGTGTTCTGGGTGCGCCGCGAGAAGGGGCGCGTCGACGCGGCGTTGCTCTCCAGGGTGGAGAGAGACCTCCGCGCGCTCTTCGAGGGCACGACCGACGCGGAGACGCTGATCAAGCGCGCTCGGCCGCCGGCCTGGGCGCGCCGCCGGCGCCCGGACGTCGCGACGCAGGTCGTCGTGGACAACGCGGCGTCGCCGCGCTTCACGGTGGTCGACGTGTTCACGCGCGACGGCGTCGGCGTGCTCCACCACATCGCGAGCGCGCTTCATCAGGCTGGCGTGCGCATCGCGCTCTCGAAGGTGAATACGGAGGGCGAGCGCGTCGCCGACGTCTTCTACGTCACCGACGAGAGCGGCGAGAAGCTCGCCGGCACACGGCTCGAGACGCTGCGCGAGGAACTCGCCTCACGCGTCACCGAGATGCAGCGCGAGGAGCGCGAGAGCGAACGCCCCGCGCGGCGAAACGGCCTGCCATGAGCGATGCGACGTCCCGCGGCCTCTGGGGCCTCCTCCTCCTGAGTCTGGCCTGCGCGCCCGCGCCCGATGACGGGAGCGCGCCGGAGGCGTCGTCCGGCGACGAGGCCCCCGAGCCCGTTCCCATGTTCGAGGACGAGGAGGAGGCTCAGCTTCCGGAGCGCCATCCAGCGAGCCCCGACGTCGCAGCCGCCGAGGACGTTCTCCGCTCGGGGGACCTGCCCGAAGCGGAGCGACTCTTCCGAGCGGCCGTGGCCGCCGCGCCGGAGGACCCCCGGGCCCAGCTCGACCTGGGCCTCACCCTCGAGCTCCAGAATCGCTGGATCGAGGCCGAGCAGGCCTATCGCGCCACGCTCGCGCTCGACCCGGAGTTCCCGGAGGCGCTCAACAACCTCGGCGTGCTGCTCCGGGACCAGGAGCGCCCCGAGGAAGCCGCCGCCATGCTTCGGCGCGCCGTGGCCAGCGAGCCGCGCTATGGCGACGCCTGGCTGAATCTGGCCCTGGCCCTCGAGGAGAGTGGCGATGACGGCGCGGCGCGTGACGCCTACCGGGAGGCGGTGCGGCATCTCCCGAACGACGCCGCCGCCCGCGCCAATTTCGGCCTGCTCCTCGTCCGCCTCGGGGAGAACGACCCGGCGGCCATCGAGCTCACGCGGGCCCTCCGCCTCGCGCGCCAAAGCCGGGACGCAGCGACGGCGGCGGCCGTGGGCAACGGACTGCGGCGCCTCGGAGAGGGAGCGAGCGCCGCCCGTGCGCTCACGCTCGCCATCGAGCTGAACGGACCCACGCCGGCGCTCTTGGCAGAGCGCGCGCTGGCCGAGAATGCAGCTGGCGACAAGGCCGGGGCGGAGGCCTCGCTCGCGGAAGCGCTCGAGCTCGACCCCGCCTTCGCGACGGCGCACTACCTGCTCGGTGGTCTGAAGGCGGGCCGCGGGGCCTACGCCGAGGCCGTGGCGCACTACGAGGCCTACCTGCGCCTCGCGCCAGAAGGACCCCAGGCGGCCCGGGCGCGGGAACGGCTCGCCGCCGCCCGCGCGCGCCAATGAGCGTTCAGCTCGGCTCCGGGAGCCGCTCGGGCCGCTTCTCCTGGCCCACGAGGTAGACCTCGTAGCTCTCCGGCCGGATGGCCTCGGGACGCATCGTGCGCACGCGCTTGAAGACGCGCTTGAGCGCCGCGCGCCCTTCGTCGAAGTCCTCGCCTTGGAAGATCTTGCCAACGAAGGCACCCCCCGGCTTGACGAGCTCCGACGCCGCATCCACGGCCACACGGAAGAGCTCGTAGCTGCGGTACATGTCGGCGGCGCGGACGCCGGTCGTCTTGGGCGCCATGTCGCTCAGGAGCACGTCGCAGGCGCCGCCGAGGCTCGCTGTGTCGAGGGTCCGGGCGTCGCCCACACGCAGCTCCAGGCAGGCCGGCAGGGCCCGCTCGATGGCGTGAGGCTGCAGGTCGAGGCCGATCACCTTCCCGCGGGGTCCGACCTTCTCGGCGGCGTAGAGGCTCCAGCTGCCCGGGGCCGCGCCGAGGTCGAGCACGCGCTGGCCGCGCTTCAAGAGGCCCACGCGGCGATCCATCTCCTCGAGCTTGTAGATGGACCGCGCGGGGTAGCCCTCGGCCTTGGCGCGATGCCCGAAGGCGTCCTGCTCACGCCGCGGGGTGCTGCTTCCGCGCTTCGGCCGCCCGCGCGTGGTGTCGGCGCTCGCCTTCTTCGCGGCGGAGCGCCGGGCCCCGGCGCCGCGCGCGTTCTTGCTGCGGCGGCGCTTCGGGCCACGCCCGGCGGCCACGAGGCTCAGGCCTGGGCGGCGGCGAGGGCGGCGTTGCGCTTCGCCTTCTTGGCCCCGGTGCGCACCATGACGACGCCCTTGCGGGGCCCCGGCACGCTGCCCTCGACCAGGAGGAGGCCCTCCTCGGGCATCACCATGGCGACCTTCCGGCT
>CALCTH010000574.1 GCA_937893795.1 uncultured Myxococcales bacterium
GTTCTTTCGTGTTCTCTTCTTTTCTGGCCTGCGGCCGGCGTTGTACCCCCCTCGCTCCGTGGGCCGCGCCGTGGCCCGCGTGCCCCTGCGCGGCGTGCGCGCGCCGCCGCCACGCCGGCTCCAGCCTCAGCGTCAGCGGCGTGAGGGCGAGCACCAGGAGCGGTGCGTCGAGGGACGCCACGCCAACGAAGGCAAGGAACCCTGCGGCGGCGAGCCGGCCCGTGGGCGGCCGCGTACCCGCCCCCCCGATGCGCCCCATGGCGTGGGCCAGGGCCGCGACACCCAGCAGCGCGGGCACCACCTCGAGCAGGGGGCCGCGGGTGAGGGGCCAGGCGTAGAGCCCTGCCGCCGCGGCCACAGGCGCCGCGACGAGGACGTCCGGGGCTCCGGCGCCCCGGGTGCCCGGCACGAGCTGCGTGAGGCCGGCGGCGAAGAGCGCGAGGCAGAGCAAGAAGGCGAGGAGCGAGGCTTCGTCACCGAGTGCGACGGCCGGGCCGAGCAGCGCCGCCGGGACCAGCGGTGCGCGGGGCCACTCGCCGGCCCGGCTCAGGCTCACCTCCGTCGTGGCGTCGGCCTTCAGGCCGGGGAGCGAGCCTTCACTCGTGACGTGCCCCGAGGCGACGAGAGCGGCGGCCCGGTTCGTGGGGCCGCGGCCGATCTGGGCCTCGAGCGGGAGGGCGGCCACGAAGAGAGCCAGGAGGAAGCCGAGCACGGCGAGGGTGGCGGCGAGGGTCCCCGCGGATGCGGGTCGGCGAGGCAGGGGGCGGCCCACGAGGCGCAGGCTCTCCGCCAGCGCGGGCAGGAGGAGCGCCAGCGCGGGCCAGTGGAAGCGGTCGCCCTCGTAGACGTAGACCGCGAAGATGAGCTCGGTGATCGAGAGCCCGACGAGCGCGGCCGCCACGGCGAAGGGGCGCCGGCGCACGAGGCTCACGAGACCCGGCAGCGCGAAGACCATCACCGGGAAGTAGATGGAGAGCCACTCCCAGTTGCTCTCGAGGCCGGCCATGAGATCGCGGTCGAAGAGATCCAGGTTGGCCGTGACGCGGGGCTCGCCGTCCTCGCGAATCAGGGTGCGCGTGTAGCCGGTGTACCAGGGGCGTCCGAAGATCCAGGTGTTGACCGCGCCGACGACGCCGAGCGTGGCGGCGCCGCCCAGGAGGGGAGCCCGGAGCGCCTTCAGCCGCGCGAGGCCCCGTGCCCCCGGGACCGACCCCAGGCCGAGGAGCAGGAGGCTCGGAAACCACATCAGCGCCGTCGGCTTGAGGCCCACGGTGAGCGCGAGCAGGACGCCGGCGAGGACACCGCGGCCGAGCGCGAGGGCGCCGAGCCCGGCAAGCCAGAGTCCGAGCAACGCGACGTCCGCGTGATAGTTGTACGCGAAGCGCAGGAGGCCGGTGCCGCCGACGAAGAGGAGCGCCGCCGCGAGCGACGCGCTGGCGCGGAGCCCACGCGCTTCGGTGGCCTTCGGCGCGCCGAGCGTTCCATGAGCGAAGAGCGCGCCCCCCGCCGCCGCGACGGCGAGGAGCAGCACGTTGAAGGCCAGCAGGCCGTCGAGCCCGAAGGCGTAGAAGAAGGGCGCCGAGAGGAGGGGAAGCAGCCACGGGTGCTTCGGGTAGCGCCGTCCGTCGCGCCCCCGGGCCACGTTGGACCAGCCGGCGTCGATGGCGTCGTTCCAGCCGAGGTCGTCTTCGTACCAGCTCGCACAGAAGTGCTCCTGGGCGAAGGTGCCCTCCTCGAGCAGCGTCACGCTCGCGTTCACGTAGAAGCGCCCGTCCCGCTCGATGTACGTGTGCGGCGTGTAGAGCTCGACGGCTACGCCCCCGGCCAGCGCGAGACCGAGCAGCCCGGCGGCGAGGGCGAGGGCGAGGCGCGACATGGGGCAGAGCGGTTTAGCTGAGGCGGCCACTCCTGCCAGGAGCGGGGCGGCGGGGGCGGCCGGTGCCCCTTCCGTCTCCGTGGCCGTGTCCGGCGCGGGGCCGGTCCCCCGCTCTGTCTCCGCCTGACCCTTCGACACCGGTTCCGTTCCGTGTCCGCTTCCGACTACGAGTCCCAATCGGCGGCGCTTTCCGTCACGAATCCGCGCCGGGCAGGGGCAGGCACGTTCTTCCCTCGCTGGCTTGGCTCAGCTTCGGAGCTCGACGTCCGTCACGATGAGCAGGCCGGGCAGGCCCGTGGCCGGGAGCAGGGGGTCGCCGGCGATCAGGCGGGTCAGGGCTTCGCGCTTGGCCTCGCCGCAGGCGAAGAGCACCGTCGTTCGCGCCGTCAGCAGCGTGTCGCGCGTCAGCGTCACGCGGGCCGCCGGGGGCTTCGGGCTGTCTTCGAGGTAGCCGACGAGGCCCTTGGGGTCCCCGCGGGAGGGGAAGAGCGAGGCCACGTGACCATCGGCGCCCATGCCGAGGAGCACGACGTCGACGGCGCGGCCGAAGTCGCGCACGAAGCCCTCCTCGGCCCGTTCCGCAGCCTCCTCCGGCGTCTCGCCATCCAAAAAGAGCGGCAGCTCGATGGCTGGCGGGTGATCCGTCCGAAGCTGCCCCGTCGCGTGGGCGTGGCCTCGGTTCGAGTCCGCGGACGCAAAGGGCACGCAGCGCTCGTCGGCCCAGGTGAGGGCCACGCGGCTCCAGAGCTCGGGGATGCCCTCGCGGACGTGGCGGACGACCTCCGAGGCCGAGCCGCCGCTCACGGCGAAGCGGGCGCGGCCGAGCTCCCCGTCGGCTTCCCGCAGCGCCTGGCGGCACGCGGCGGCGGCCTCTCCCACCGGGTCATCCACGACCACGAGCGTGACGTCGTCCCCCTGCATCGTGCTCACCCGGGTCCTCGGGTCCAGCCACCCTCGCACCCGTAGAAGAGCGCGCCGGCCGTCTCCGGGCCCCAGCTCCCGGCCGCGTAGCGGCGAAGCGGGGGTCCCTCGGCGTGCGCGAAGGACGACGAGAGCGCGTCGGCGAAGCGCCAGCTCGCCTCGATCTCGTCGCCGCGGAGGAAGAGCGTCGCGTCCCCGAGCATGGCGTCCAGGAGCAGGCGCTCGTAGGCCGGCGGAGACGCCTCCGAGAAGTGCTCCGCGTAGTCGAAGTCGAGGTGCGCCGGGCTCATGACCATCTGCGCGCCCGGGCGCTTGACCCCGAAGGAGAGAGAAATGGCCTCCCGGGGCTGGATGGAGAGCGTGAGCACGTTGGGCCGGATCTGACAGAGCGAGCCATCCCGTACCGCCCGGCGCAGCGCGCCGTCGTCCACGCCTTCTGGCTTGTTGAAGAGCTGGAGCGGCGGCGTGCGGAACTGGATCTGCACCTCGGTGAACTTCGCGGGGAGGCGCTTTCCGTGCCGGAGGAGGAAGGGCACGCCGGTCCAGCGCCACGAATCGAGCTCCGCGCGTACGGCCACGTAGGTCTCGGTCGTCGAGTGCGCGGGCACCCCGTCTTCGTCGAGGTACCCGATGACGTTCTCGCCGCGGAGCGTTCCCGCGTCGTACTGGCCGCGCACCACCTGCTCGCGCGCGCCGACGAGGTCCGGCGCCACGAGCGCCGAGAGCGCCGCCACCTTCTGTCCCCGGACGTCCTCGGCGGCGAGCGTCGAGGGCGGCTCCATGGCCACGAGGGCCAGGATCTGGAGCATGTGGTTCTGGAGCATGTCCCGGAGGGCGCCTGCCTGGTCGTAGTAGGCGCCGCGGCCGCCCTCGACGCCGAGGTCCTCCGCTACCGTGATCTGCACGAGCTCGACGTGGTGGCGGTTCCAGAGCGGCTCGAAGATCGCGTTGTGGAAGCGGAAGCCGAGCAGGTTCTGGACCGTCTCCTTGCCGAGGTAGTGGTCGATGCGGAAGAGCTGGTCCTCGCGGATGTGATTCGTCAACGCGTCGTTCAGGCTGCGGGCGCTCGCGAGGTCCGTGCCGAAAGGCTTCTCCACCACGACGCGGCGAAACGCGCCTCCGTCCCTCGGGGCCGTTCGGTCGAGCAGCCCTCCGTCGCAGAGCGCCTCCACGGCGGGCGCGAAGAGCCGCGGGGCAAGCGAGAGGTAGTGCAGGCGCCCGGCGCCGGCGCCGCCGGGCAGGGCGTCGAGGCGGGCCTTCAGCGCGGCGACGTCCTCGGCGACCGCGACGTCGCCTCGCTGGTAGTGCAGCCGCGGGGCCAGCGCATCGAAGCCGTCGTGCAGCGCGGGCGGGAGCGCGTCGCGGAGCTCGGCGCGGAACGCCGCTTCGTCCTTCTCCCGGCGTGCCACGCCGACGACCTCGGTCCCCTCCGGCAAGAGCCCCTTGGCGGCGAGGCTCGCCAGCGCGGGGATGAGCTTCCGTTTCGTGAGGTCACCGCTCGCGCCGAAGATGACGACGTGGACCGGGGAGGTAGACATGATCGCCGCCACCCTAAGGTGCTTGGGCCCCGGAGGCATCGGCCGCCCTTTGGGGACGGTCGGCGGTGTCCAGGACGGCGGGAGCCCCACCCCGCCGCGATGACCCCCCGCTCTCAGGCTTGGATGGTCGGCTGCTCCATCGCGAGGCGATGGGCTTCGGCGTCGCTCACCAGGCGCCGGATGGCGTCGTTGATCGCGCGCGCCGCCTGAAAGGTCGCGCCATGTCCGGCGTCGGCGAGCTCGAGGAAGCGTGCGTGCGGCATGCGTACCCGTAGCGCGTCCGAGCACTCGGGCCGGACCAGGAGGTCCTGGGCCGGCTTGACGATCAGCGTCGGCACCTCGAGGCCCACGAGGCGCGCGCCCGTGCGGTGCCGCCACACCGCCTCGAGCTGCGCCAGCAGCACCGGGCGGGGCGCCGGGCGCCCCACCTGGTCCCGCATGCGCTGGGCCAGCGCGGCCTCGTCGACCGTCGCGAGGAAGTCCGAGGGGTAGAGGAGCTCGCGGAGCGCGGCGACCTTCTCGCCGCGCCCCTTGGCGAGGAAGCTGTCCATGAAGAGCTTCATGCCCCGCGGCGTCGGAAGGGCCGTGAGGAGGCCGCCCTGGTGCGTCGCGATGAGGGTCATCGAGCGAACCCGCGGCTCGGCGCGGAGCGCGAGGTGCTGGGCGATCATGCCGCCCATGGAGACACCGACGACGTGCGCGCTCTCCCAGCCAGCGGCGTCCATCACCCGGAGCGCGTCACCCGCCATGTCCGCCATGCGCCAGCGCCGAGCCGCACCGCGCTCGCTCTCGCCCACGCCGCGGTGGTCGAAGAAGGCCAGCCGGTGGTCCCGGCCAAGGTCCTGGACCTGCGGGCGCCACACTCGGCCCTGCATGCCGAAGCCCATGATGAGCAGCACCGGGGCCCGGCCTCGGCCCGCGGTCCAGTAGCGAAGCCGGGGCGTCGTGCGCGTGGTCGCGGCCCGTGCGCCATCGAGGATCGCCATGGGCTCACTCTCCGCTGGGCGCTGCATCCGCGCAAGGACGCCGGAGCGCCGGGAGCACGAAGAGCCAGCCCAGCGCGCCCAGCGCTCCCGCCAGCGTTGCCGTGCGCGGCGCGAGCGCCGCGAAGCGCGGGAGCGTCCCGAGGGCGGCCCCGAGCCAGGCCAGCACCAGGGCCGCGAGGCTGAGCACGAGGGCGACCTCCACGCGGCGTGCCAGCCGGGGCCGTCCCGCGCGCGCGAGCGCCGCCGGCGCGCGCGCGAGCGCCAGCGCGAGCGGCGCCCCCACCGCGAGGGCGACCCAGAGCCGGCTCGGCGATCCGTAGCGCGCGTGCCCGAGCCAGGGCGCGAAGCGCCGGGTCACCGCGGGCAAGAAGGGAAGGAGCCAGGTGAAGGCCAGCGCGCCGAAGGCGAGCAGCCCGAAGGCGAGTGTCCAGGTGGCGCGCCGCGGCGGTGGGGTCGCGTCGAGCGCGAGCACGGAGGGGACGAAGACGCCCAACGCGCCGGCTGCGAAGACCCACCTCGCGTCCCCTGTGAGGGGAAGCACGAGGAGCGGAAGGAGCCCAGCCCGCCGGACGCGCGGGCCGCCGGCGAGGAAGGCCAGGGCTGCCGCGAGCCCCGCCAGGAGTAGGCGAAACGCAACGCCGACCTCGGGGACGGATGGGCCCATGGGGTCACGCTGCCCCTCCGAGAGGCATCGGCGCAACGCTCCGTTCCCGGGACCGTCCCTTCCGCGCCACGATCCTCGTGGTAACGACTATCTGCGTCGCGACGACGACGCGAACGGGCGAAGCCCGCGAAGGAGAACGAGATGCAAGCGATGACGCAGTCACCGAGCCCCCTGCGGGACCTCGGCCTACTCCTAGGTGCCCTCGGCGCCCTTTCCCTCGGTGCGTGCTCCAACCCCGCCGAGGAGGTGGCCGCCGCCACCGTGAACGAAGCGACGGAGACGGCTGCCGCTCCCGAAGCCGAGGCGGAGGCCGAGGAGCCGGAAGCGCCCGCAGCGCGTCAGTCCCTCGCCATCAGCGGCGACGCGAGCAAGGTCGAGTTCACCGGCGCGAAGGTCACCGGCAGCCATGACGGCGGCTTCCGTGACTTCGCCGGCACCATCGACTTCGACCCGGCCGCGCCGACGAATAGCACCATCGAGGTCACCATCCAGACGTCCTCGATCTTCACGGACAGCGACCGGCTCACGGGCCACCTCAAGAGCGACGAGTTCTTCGACGTCGCGAACATCCCCACCGCGGTCTTTCGCAGCACGGCCATCGCCGAGGGCGGCGCCGGTGAAGCGACGCACACGATCACCGGCGACCTCACGCTCCACGGCGTGACCAAGAGCATCAGCTTCCCGGCCACGGTGAGCGTGAGCGACGCCGAGGTCGCGGCGACGAGCGAGTTCGCCATCGACCGCCAGGACTTCGGCATCACCTACCCTGGCATGCCGGACGATCTCATCCGCGACGAGGTGGTCATCCGCCTCGACCTGCACGCGCCGCGCAGCTGACGTGGCGGCGGCCGAAGGCCGCGGCGTGTTCCGGGGCCACCTCGCCGAGAGCGGCGGGGTGGCCCTTCACGCGTCACATCGCTGCGAAGTGAGCCTCGAGCGCCTTCGGGTCATCGCGCCAGAGCGCGCCGAGGGGGCGGGACATCACGTCCGGGAAGACGTCGTCCTCGTCCGCGAGGATTCCGTCGCAGATGGCCTTCGCCACGCTCTCCGGGCTGGCCTTCGGCATCTCGAAGCCGCGGAGCATGTCGGTGTCGACGGCTCCGGGATACACCCCCATCACCCGGACGCCCTCCGTGCCTAGCGTCGCCCGAAGCGACTGGGTGAGCGAGAACGCGGCCGCCTTCGAGGCGCTGTAGCCGCCGATGCCCGCCATGGGCGCCAGGCTGACCAGCGTGAGCAGGTTGACGAGCGTGCCCACCTCGGACTTCACCAAGGCCGGCCGGAAGGCTTTGGTGACCTCGAGGAGCCCGAAGAAGTTCACGGCGAGGTCCGCCTCCAGGTCCTGCCGCGACGCTTCGATCACGTCGTAGGAGCGGAGCGAGCCGGCGTTATTGATCAGGAGCGTCACGTCCTGCGCCGCCTCGGCGGCGCGGGCGACGGAGTCGGGGTCGGTCACGTCGAGGCGCAACGCCGTGACCCGCGAACCGAGGTCGGCGAGCGTCCTCGGGTCGCGGGCGGTGGCGTAGACTCGCGAGGCGCCGCGCGCGGCCAGCGTCTGCACCAGCGCGCGGCCGATACCGCGGCTGGCGCCGGTCACGAGGGCGACGTGGGAGGAAAGCGAGGGCTCGGTGGGCGTGGCGGTGGGCATGCGGAAGCGTCCTTTCGGGCCGGTGCGTCCGGCCTCCGGTGGACTCTGCGAACCCGGGCTCGTCCCAGTAGCGGAGCGCTGCGCACGGCGGCCGTGCAGCTAGCGCACGGCGCCGCGCGCGTCCGCGAAGAGCGCTCGGCCCTCGTCCGAGGCCTGCGCCAGGAGCGCCGGGAAGCGATGTCCCGGCGGGTAGCGACGGGTCGGGAGCGTCATCATCGTGCCGTCGTCGTGGCAGCGCGCGCAGGGGAGGGCGCTCGACGGCTCCGGCGGATCGAGCTCGAAGAGGAAGGCGTTCGCCCCACGACCCGGCACGCGTGTCACCCGCTCGGCGGGCCGAAGTGCGTGGCCTCCGCGGAGCAGCGCCGCGCGGTCGAGCTCGTGCACGCGGGCCTCGACCAGCGCGTCCCCCTCGAAGCGAAGCTGCTCGAGCTCGCCGGCGATGCGCGTGACGTGGGCGTCGCCGCGCACGTCCAGGGCCACGAGCTGGCTCGTCAGTGCCCGTCGCGGCGGTCCGGCGGGGCCGTGGGGCCCGGCCACGAGCACCCGGAAGAGGCGCCGGAGGCCGAAGGCCCGCTCGTGGGAGAGCACGGGGAGCTCGGCCTCGCGCTCCTCCCAGCCCTCGCGCGGCGCCAGCTCCGAAGGAAGCGGCGCTCCCGCGGGCGCCAGCGCCGCGAGGGC
>CALCTH010000575.1 GCA_937893795.1 uncultured Myxococcales bacterium
GAGCTTCACGACGCGCCGCGTGGTGGCCATCCAGAACGGGAGGCCGATCTTCAACCTCTCGGCCTCCTTCCAGGTCGCCGAGGACGGCTTCGAGCACCAGACCGGCACGATGCCGGAGGTTCCGCCGCCCGAAGGGCTCCGGAACGAGAAGGAGCTGATGACGGCCACCATCGCCGCGCTCCCCGAGGCGGTGCAGGCCAAGATCCCGCCCTTCATGAAGGAGCGCGCGACGGCCGTGCGGCCCATCGACGTGCGCCCGGTGGACCCGGTCAACCCGCTGAGCCCCGGCGTTCGCGAGCCGACGAAGCGGGTGTGGTTCAAAGCCAACGGCGCCCTGCCGGACGCGCCGCGGCTCCATCAGTACCTGCTGGCCTACGCCTCGGACTTCCACCTGCTCTCGACGTCCATGCACCCGCACGGCGTCAGCTGGATGATGCGCGGCATGCAGGTCGCGAGCCTCGATCATGCGCTCTGGTTCCACCGCCCCTTCCGCTTCGACGAGTGGATGCTCTACGACATGGAGGCGCCCACGGCGCAGGGCTACCGCGGGCTGAGCATGGGCCGCTGGTTCACGCGCGACGGCGTGCTCGTGGCGAGCAGCGTGCAGGAGGGCCTCATCCGCGATCGGCGCGGCGAGACGCGCTGAGGCCGCCCTCGGATACGGACGTGACGACGCCCGGAGGCCGACCCCAGGGTCCGGCCATGCGAACGCTCCTCTGGATCCTGATCATGGGCTGCGGCTCGACGACGGCCACGGGTGCGGCCCCGGTCTCGAAGACGGAGCCGCCGGCGGACACGGGAACGGAATCGGGTTCGGAGGCGGGCCCGGGAACCGAGGCGATAGCGGGTGCGGACCCGGAGACGCAGACCGAGTGCGCGGCCGACGCGCCTTCCTGCCTCTTCCCCGACGATGGTCCCGCCGGCGCGCCGCCGCCCGCGGACCGGAGCGTCCTCGGCGCCCCACTGGCGCCCTGCTCGATGGACCCGCTCACCGGTTGGCGCCGCAGCGGTAGCTGCAGCACCGGGCCCTCGGACCGCGGCATTCACGTGGTCTGCGCCGAGATGACGCCGGAGTTCCTGCGCTTCACGGCCGCGCGGGGCAACGACCTCTCCACGCCCATGCCGGCCTTCCGCTTCCCGGGCCTGAACCCCGGCGACCGCTGGTGCCTCTGCGCGAGCCGCTGGCAGGAAGCGTACGACGCGGGGGTCGCGCCGGGCGTCGTCCTCGAGGCCACCGAGGAGCGCGCCCTCGATCTGATCACCGACGCGGCGCTCCGCTCCCGCGCCGTCGAGTAGCCGCTACGCTGCCTCGGCGGCGTTGCAGACGCGGCGGAAGGCCGGGTCCGCGGAGAGCCGGCCCGTCACGAAGAGCCCGTAGAGGCGGAAGTCTGCCCGGAGCGACCAGAGCGGGTAGCTGAAGGTCGCCGGTCGGTTCCGCTCGACGAAGAAGTGGCCGACCCACGCGAAGAAGTACCCGCTCACGACGGCCGCCAGGAGCAGCGTCGGCGTCGCCGTGACGACCGCGGCGACGAGCCAGCAGAGCGCGAGCGTGGTCCCCACGTAGTGAAGGACCCGGCAGGTCGGGTGGCGATGCTCGCCGAGGTAGTAGGGCCAGAAGGCCTCGAAGCTCTCGATGCGCGACTCGGTCATGGCGTCCTCGGGTGGCGGCGTCCTCGGGTGAAGACCCGTCCAGACGCTCGTTACACAACATTCGTCATGAATCAAGGAGACCGTGCCCTTCATCCTCCTCCTCGCGCGGCCCATCGCCTACCGTTCCGGGGCACACCTCTGACCGCGAGGGGGATCCCACGTGCCCATGCCGACCCACCACCTCTCCGCGCTCGTGCTGCTGGTCTCGCTCGGCTGCGGCGCAGCGGAGTCCCCGTCCCCGCCGTCGCCCCGCTTCGCGGAACACCCGGCGCCAGAGGTCGCGCCGGCCGGGAACCACGCCGCCACCACGGACGAGCGCGTCGTCGTCCTAGACGGGGTCCCCGGCGTGCCCGAGGAGCTCCGCGCCCGGCTGAATCAGTTCGTGAACACACGGAGCGCGAGCCTCGCCGGCCTGGCCGACGACGGAGCGGCCATGGTCGTCCTCACGCGCTTCGGCGAGACGGCGCAGATCCACGCCGTCGGCCAGCCGCTCGGCGCGAGGCGCCAGCTGACCTTCGCGGACGAACCCGTCCGGAGCGCGACCTCCGTGCCCGGGGACGAGAGCTCGCTGGTCTTCCTGGCCGACGTCGGCGGCGCCGAGGACTATCAGCTCTTCCGCCTCGACCGGGAGAACGGGCGCGTCGCCCTGCTCACCGACGGCGCGAGCAGGCACTCGGGCTGGGTCTTCAGCCACGACGGCTCGCGCATCGCGTTCAACAACAACGCCCGCAACGGCCGCGACATGGACGTCTACGTGGCGTCGGGCCTGGAGGAGGGGCTGAGCTCGGCCCTGCGCCTCGTTGCCAGCGAGGGGCATTGGACCCCCATCGGCTTCTCTCGGGACAACGCGCGGCTCCTGGTCGGGCACTACGTGTCCATCAACGACTCGCGCCTCTACGTGGTGGACGTCGCGAGCGGGGAGGCGACGCGCCTCACTCCCGAGGCGCCGCGCGCCTCCTATCGCGACGCGCTCTTCTCGGCCGACGGCACGCGGGTCTACGTCACGACGGACCGCGAGGGCGAGTTCGTCGAGCTCTACGAGGTGAACCCCGCCGCGGCCTCCGAGCCATGGCGCCCGCTGAGCCGGTCGATCCCCTGGAGCGTGGAGAGCATCGCCCTCTCCGGTGATGGCCGGACCTTGGCCTTCACGACCAACGAAGACGGCTGGTCGACGCTGAGGCTGCTGGACACGCGCACGCGCCGCGTGACCGAGCCGAGCGGCATCCCGCGTGGCCTCGTGCGGAACCTGCGCTTCGCTCGCTCCGCCGACGTGCTCGGCATGACGCTGCTCGGCCCGACGCGCACCGGAGACGCCTACACCTACGACGTGGCGCGGCGCCGGCTGACGCGCTGGACCGAGAGCGAGGTAGGCGGCCTCGACGAGGCCTCCTTCGTCGAGCCGACGCTCGTCCGCTACCGCACCTTCGACGAGCGCGAGATTCCCGCCTTCTACTACCGACCGGAAGGCGAGGGGCCCTTCCCGGTGCTGGTCATGATCCACGGCGGCCCGGAGTCCCAGGCGCGGCCGCGCTTCAGCCCGCTCACGCAGTACCTGGCGTCGGAGAGCGGCGTCGCGGTGCTCGTCCCCAACGTCCGAGGCTCGGACGGCTACGGCAAGACCTACCTCCAGCTCGACGACGCCGAGCGCCGGGAGGACTCCGTGCGGGACATCGGCGCGCTGCTCGACTGGATCGCTGCGCAGGATGAGCTCGACGCATCGAAGGTCGCGGTCTTCGGCGGCAGCTACGGCGGCTACATGGTGCTCGCGTCGCTGGTGCACTTCGGGGAGCGGCTGCGCGCCGGCGTCGACGTCGTCGGCATCAGCAGCTTCGTGACCTTCCTCGAGAACACCCGCGACTACCGCCGGGACCTCCGCCGCGCGGAGTACGGCGACGAGCGCGACGAGGCGATGCGCGCGCATCTCATGCGCATCTCCCCGCTGACGCGGGCGGAGGAGATCCGTAGTGCTCTCTTCGTCGCCCACGGCGCGAACGACCCGCGGGTCCCGGTCTCCGAGGCCGAGCAGCTCGTTCACGCGGCGCGCCAGGCCGGTCAGAGCGTCTGGTACATGCTCGCGCGCAACGAGGGTCACGGCTTCCGGAAGAAGGAGAACCGCGACCTCTTCCTCCAGCTCTCGGTGCTCTTCCTCGAGGAGCAGCTCGGCCTCTAGCCCACCGGCGGGAGGATGCGCGGAATCGGCCTCCGCGATCAGCGAAGCCCCGCCGAAGCGGGGCCTCGATGGTGCCCAGAGACGGATTCGAACCGCCGACACGGGGATTTTCAATCCCCTGCTCTACCAACTGAGCTATCTGGGCGAAAGGACGGCGAGACTAGCTTGGGGCGGGATCCTGTCAAGCACGGTCGCGTCCCCTTTTTTCGGGCTCTCCACCGCGCCGCGCTACCCTTTGGTCCATGTCGGACGACGCCGCGAGCGGGCCCCTGCAGGCCTTCCGGCGCCTCCTCGCCGATGCGCAGGAGGGAGGCCAAGCCAAGGTCGACGCCCTCGTCGCGTTGGCGCAGCGACGCGTCCTCGTCGCGACCTGGTCCGACGAGAGCGAGGACTACCGGACGCTGGTCAACTCCGACGGCCAGTCGGCCCTGCCGCTCTTCACCGACGAGGCGGAGATGCGCGAGGCGGCGCGACGCTTCGGGTGGCTCGAGGACGACGAGGCGCCGATCCCTCACCGTCACATCGACGCCCGCGCCGCGCTGCAGCATCTGGCCGCCCACGGCCTCGACTACCTCGTCATCGACATCACCTCGGACCACAGCCTCGAGGCCGAGCGCTCGGAGCTGGAGCCATTGCTTCAGGCGCGCGGTCGGCCGGACGAGACCGGGCCCTTCGCCGCCGTGGGACGGGTGGGATCCTCGATGCTGCAGGTCGTGCGCGCCTCTTCCGTCCCTCCCGGCGGAGGCGTCCCGATGGGAGGCACCGGCGCCGAGGCGAGCGCCGCCGCGAGCTCGGGGCTCGTGGCCTGCGACCGGCTTCGTGCCTTCGATCTCCCGAGCGATCCGCCCGACGCGCTCCTCGAGGAGCTCAGCGCCTTGCTCCGGGGCTACCCGGAGGTCGAGTGGGCGCTCTTCCTCCTCGCGACGCCGGACACGGCGCCTCCCGGTCCCGTGCTCGGGCTCCGCGTGGACCGCGCGTACCGCAGCCGGCTCGACGAGCTGGTGGCGGCGCTCGCGGGCATCCAGCACGAAGGGATGCCCGTGCGTGCGACGCTCCTCGACGGGCCGGCGGAGCTTCGCGCCGTGAGGCCGAAGGGCCTGCACTTCTACCCCTTCCGCCGCCGGGCTTGACGCGGGCCGGGGCCCGGCGCAGGCCCCCAAAGGTGACCTTCGGTCGCCAGCTCCCCTCCCTTCGCGTCCCGGTGCCGGGGCCGCGCTCACGCGTCTTCGTCGACCGGCTCGCGGCGGCGGAGAGCCCCGCCTTCACCACGCGGCGGGCGCGCCGGGCCGAGCGGGCCGGGGCGCCGATGGATCCCATCGTCTGGCGCCGGGCGAAGGGGGCCAACGTCGAGGACAGCGACGGCAACGTCTACGTCGACCTGACGGCGGGGTGCGGCGTCGCGGCGCTCGGCCACGCGCATCCCGCCGTGGTGGAGGCCGCGCAGACGCAGCTGGCGACGCTGCCGCATGCGCGCGGTGACCTTCACCCATCCGAGGCCAAGGTGGAGCTCCTCGAGGCCCTCGCCGCCCGCGCGCCCTTCCCCGACGCGCGCGTCGTCCTGGGCCTGAACGGCTCGGACGCGATCGAGGTCGCCCTGAAGACGGCGGCCCTCGCGACCGGTCGCCCCGGAGTGCTCGCCTTCGAGGGTGGCTATCACGGCCTCGCCTATGGGGCCGTGGCCGCCTGTGGCTTCCAGCCGGCGTTTCGCGCGCCCTTCGCCGCCCAGCTCAACCCGCACGTGCGCTTCGCGCCCTACCCGTGCGCAGGCGACCCCGTCGAGCCCGCCCTCGCCGCCGTGGACGAGGCGCTCGCCGACGGGCGCGTCGGCGCCGTGCTCTACGAGCCCCTCCAAGGACGCGGCGGCGTCCGCGTACCGGCGCCGGGCTTTCTGGAGGCGGTGCGGGAGCGCGCCCGCGCGGCCGGGGCGCTCACCGTCGCCGACGAGATCTTCACGGGCCTCGGCCGCTGCGGCGTGCCCTTCCTCTCCGCGCCGGCCGACGCGGCGACGAGCGTGGCGCCCGACCTGCTCTGCCTCGGCAAGGCGCGCGCCGGGGGCCTGCCCGTGAGCGCATGCCTCGGGCGCGCCGAGGTCATGGCGGCCTGGGGAGACCCCACCGGCGCCGCGCTCCACACGGGGACTTTTTACGGACACCCGCCCGGCTGCGCGGCGGCCCTGGCGGCGCTCGAGACCATGGACCGGGAGGACGTCGCGGGCCGCGCGCGGAAGGTCGGAGACCGCTTCCGGGCGCGCCTCGCGGCCGTACCTGGCGTCGCCGAGGTCCGGGGGCTCGGCCTGATGGTCGGCATCGTGCCCGCGGCGCCTCGCGCGGCCCTCGGCGTCGTCGCAGCGCTCCTGACGCGGGGCTACCTCACGCTCCCGGCCGGCGGCGCCGCCGACGTCGTGCAGCTAGCGCCGCCGCTCACCATCCCCGAGGCGCTCCTCGAGGGCTTCGTCGGCACGCTCTCGGCGCTCCTCGCGGCGCCTGTGGAGACGCGGCCATGACGGGCACCCCGACCGAAGAGGTGCCGGCGAGCCCGGGCGCGCGGAAGGCCCTCGCGCGTCGTCTCCGTGCGCTGCTCACGCTCGACGCCAGCGCGGACGCGCGCGACGCCTTCCTCGCGGACCTCGCCGCGTGGCAGGCAGTGCGCGTGCCCGCCTACGGCCGCCTCGTCGACCGCCGCGGCGCCGGCGTCGCGCTCCCCACGGACGTCTTCCGCCACGCGCGCATCGCCGCGCATCCCGCCGCCGAGGACCAGCGGGTCTTCCGAACGTCGGGGACGACCCACGGCGCCCGCGGCGCCCACCCGCTCCGAACGGCGGACGCGTACACGCGCGCGGCGCTCACCTGGGCCGCGGCGCTCCTCTTCCCCGACGGGCGGCCCCTTCGCCTGGTGGCGCTCCTCCCCACGGAGGCGGAGGCCCCGGACTCGTCCCTCGCCTTCATGGTGGCCCGCTTCGGCGAACGCTTCGGGCCGCTCACGACCGTGTGGCGCGCAGGAGAGCTCGACGCGGCCGCGCTCCGGAGCGCCCTCGAGCAGGCCGCGGCGGACGAGCACGCCGTTGCTCTGCTCGGGACGAGCTTCGCCTTCGTGCACGCCGAGGAGCGCTTGGGCGCGTGGCGCGTCGCGCTTCCGCCAGGCAGCCGGCTGATGCAGACCGGCGGCTTCAAGGGGCGCTCGCGCGAGGTGGCGCCGGAGGCTCTGCGCCGCGCCCTCGCCCGTCGCTACGGCCTGCCCGAGAGCCACATCATCGGGGAGTACGGCATGACCGAGCTGGGCTCGCAGGCCTACGAAGGGTGCCTGGCCGATGCGCTCGCGGGACGGCCGCCGAAGCCGCGGCGCTACCGCTTCCCGCCATGGGTACGTGTCTCGCTCGCCGACCCCGAGACCCTCGCTCCCGCCGCGGGCGTGGGTCTGCTCCGCGTCGACGATCCCGTGAACCTCGACTCCGTCGCCTTCGTCCAGACGAGCGACCTCGCCTCCATCGAGGCGGGCGAGGTCGTGCTCCACGGGCGCGCCCCCGGGGCCCAGCCGCGCGGGTGTTCCCTGGCCGTGGAAGAAGCCCTCGCGGACGCCGACGCCTCCTGGCGCCCCGCGCCGGGAGGCGCTTCGGAGGACGCACCGTGAGCGCCTACCGAGAGCCTCCCGCCCACGCGCTGGGAGGCACGGCGGAGGCGCTTCGGACCGAGGCGCCGGCGCTCCGCGCCCTGAGCGAGCGCGACGCCGCGGAGGCCCTCGCCGGCGCGGCGCTCGCCCTCCGCCACGATGACGCGCTCGTCCCCGCGCTGGTCACCTCGACGGGCCTCTCCGCGGAGGGCGTCCGCTGGGCCCTGCACGCGGCGACGGACGTCTGCCGCGTCGAGACGTTGCTCTCGCTTCGCCGGCGCACGGGCATCGTCTTCGAGGGGCGGACGAACCGCACGGACCTGGCGGCGGTGGTGCTGGCCGGAAACGTCTTCACCGCCGCGCTCCGCGCCATGCTCTTGCCCCTGCTGCTGCAAGTGCCGGTGCTCGTCCGCACCTCGCGTCGGGAACGGGTCCTGCCGGCGGCGCTCGCCGCCGTGCTCCCGCCCCCCTTTCGCCGGGCCTGCGCCGTGGTCGATTTCCCGCCGGAGGACGAGGACGCCGCCCGGGCGTTCCTCGCGCGGGCCGACGCGGTTCACGTCTACGGCAGCGACGTCACCGTCACGCGCTGGCGCGAGCTCACCCCCGCGAACGCCGCCTTCGTGCCCCACGGCCACGGGATGGGCGTCGCCGTGCTGCCCGCCTTCGTGACGCAGCTCGACCGGGCAGCAGCCGCGCTCAGCCTCGACGTCGCCGCCTACGATCAGCGGGGCTGCCTCTCGCCCGTGCGCGTCCTGGTGGAGGGCGACGCGGAGCGCGCCGACGCCTTCGCCAGCGCCCTCGCGGCGGCGCTCGAGGCCGCCGAGGACACGCTCCCGCGCGGCGAGGCG
>CALCTH010000576.1 GCA_937893795.1 uncultured Myxococcales bacterium
CGCGGGTGCGGCCCGCGCGGCTCCATGGCGCCAAGCCCACCGGCGGCGCCGCCGAGCTCCTCCTCGTCGAGCGCCTCGGTGCGGCGGAGGGCCGGCCGGGGGAGCGCTGGCTGGCCCTCGGCCGAAGCAACAAGGGCCTCCCAGAAGGCCAGCGGCTCCTTTTCCCCGGACCCGGCGCGCCGCTCCTCGAGGCCCTCGTGGGCGCCCCCGGCCCCGACGGCACGCGCGAGGTCACGCTCTTCGCGTCGAGCCTCACCGAGGTCCTCGAGCGGCTCGGCGAGATCCCGCTCCCTCCTTACGTTCGCCGCCCCGCGGGCCCCGAGGACCGCGAGCGCTACCAGACCATCTTCGCGCGGAGCGAGGGCGCCGTGGCCGCGCCGACGGCGGGGCTTCACTTCACGCCCGAGCTGGTGGAGGCCATGGAAGGCGCCGGGCATCGCTTCGCCGCGGTCACGCTGCATGTGGGCCCGGGGACCTTCCGGCCGGTGCGGAGCGAGCGCCTCGAGGACCATCCGATGCACGCGGAACGCATCGAGGTGCCGGTGGTGACGGCAGACGCCATTGCCGCCGCGCGCGCGGAGGGACGGCGCGTGCTGGCCGTGGGCACGACGGTGGTCCGCACCCTCGAGCGCCGCGCCCTCCCCGACGGCCGCGTCGCTCCGGGGAAGGACCGCACGGACCTCTTCATCCTGCCGCCCTACGCACCGCGCGTCGTCGACGACCTGCTCACGAACTTCCACCTGCCCGGGTCGACGCTGCTGGCGCTGGTGATGGCGCTCGGCGGGAAGAAGCCGCTCCGCGGCGCGTATGCCGAGGCCGTGCGCGCGCGCTACCGCTTCTTCAGCTACGGCGACGCGATGCTCCTCCGAGGGATCCGATGACGGGGGCTTCGACGACGGGCGCACTACCGACGGAGGGCTTCTCCTTCAGGGAGACGGCGCGCGACGGCGAGGCGCGCACCGGCGTCTTCGTCACGCCGCGGGCCACGGTGGAGACGCCGGTCTTCATGCCCGTCGGCACGCTCGCGACGGTGAAGGGGCTGACGCCCGCCGAGGTGGAGGCCACCGGCGCGCGCCTCATCCTCGCCAACACCTACCACCTCTGGCTGCGCCCGGGCGCCGAGGCCATCGCGGAGCTCGGCGGCGTCCCGGCCTTCATGGCCTGGGACCACGCGCTCCTCACCGACAGCGGCGGCTACCAGGTCTTCAGCCTGGCGGACCGGCGCTCCATCGACGCGGACGGCGTCACCTTCCGCTCGCACCTCGACGGCGCGAAGAAGCGTCTGACCCCCGAGGAGTCCATGCGCGTGCAGCGGCTCCTCGCCTCGACCATCGCCATGGTCCTCGACGTCTGCCCGCCCGGCGGCGCCACCCGAGCGGAGGTGGAAGAGGCCATGCGCCTCACCACGACCTGGGCGAAGCGCAGCCTCGCCGCCCCCGCCGCCGAGGGGCAGGCGCGTTTCGGCATCGTCCAGGGCGGCGTGCACGAAGACCTCCGCCGGGCGCACATGGACGACATCGCGGCGCTCCCCGTCGACGGCGTGGCGCTGGGCGGCTTCAGCGTCGGCGAGCCCCTGGAGGTGATGCACGCGCTCTTCCACGCGATCGCGCCTCGGCTGCCGCGGGACAAGCCGCGCTACGTGATGGGCATCGGCACGCCCTTCGATCTGCTCGAGGCCATGGGCGCGGGCGTCGACCTCTTCGATTGCGTGCTGCCGACGCGGCACGCGCGGAACGCCCAGGCGCTCACCTGGCGCGGCCGCGTCAACGTCCGCCAGGCCCGCCACGCCACGGATGGCGCGCCCCTGGATCCCGACTGCTCCTGCCCGGTCTGCGCGCGCTTCAGCCGCGCCTACCTGCGCCACCTCGTCAAGGCCAACGCGCTCCTCGGACACCGCCTGATCACGGAGCACAACCTCCACTTCTACGGCGAGCTTTGCCGCCAGGCGCGCGCGCACATCGCCGCGGGCGACTACGCGCGCTGGGCCCGCGCCACGGCAGAAGCCATGCGCGCCGGTGACGAGATCGGTCCCGAGGACCCGGGAAGCCGCGGCCGGCGCGCCGGCTGAGGCATTGCGCCCCGCGGCATCTCAAGGCGTGAGCAGCACCTTGAGCGTGCCGCGCGTGGCGGCGTGCTCCATCGCGCGCGGTCCCTCGGCCAGCGGGTAGCGCGCGTCGATGAGCGGCGTCGGGTCGACCTCGCCCGTCGCGAGCGCACGGAGCGCCCGATCGAAGGGACCGCAGCGGCTGCCGACGAGCTGCACCTCGTCGATGACGAGCCGGTTCGTGTCCACCCGCGGCGTGCCGGCGAAGGTGCTTTTCAGGACGATGGTCCCGCGGGGGCGGACCCGCTCCTGGGCTTCGGCGAGGCCGGCCTCCCGGCCCGTGGCCTCCACGACCACGTCGCAGCCGCGCGTGTCGCCGAGCGCCTGCGTGACCCGCGCGCCGCCGGCTTCCGCCAGCGCGAGCTTCCGCGCGTGGCGCCCGGAGAGGGTGAGGTCACAGCCCGTCGTGGCGAGCGCGAAGGCGCAGAGGAGCCCCAGCTTTCCATCGCCGAGGACCAGGACGCGCGTCGCCGCATCCACGTCGACCTGCGCGAGAATTTCGAAGGCGGCCGCGAGCGGCTCCGTGAAGACGGCCGCCTCGTCGCTGACGTCGTCGGGCACCCGGTAGAGGTTTGCCGCTGGCGCGACGAGGCGCTCGGCGAAGGCGCCGTCCCGCCCGGCGATCCCGAGCACGCCCCGATGCGGGCAGTGGTGCGGGTCGCCGGCCTCGCAGGTCGGGCACCGCCCGCAGGCGAAGTTGATGTCGACGCAGACGCGGGCTCCCTCCCAGCTCGCGTCCACGCCGGGACCGAGCGCGTCGACGGTGGCGACGAGCTCGTGACCCAGCGTCCCGTTGAAGCCCATGTACCCGCGCACGAGCTCGAGGTCCGTGTTGCAGACGCCACCGGTGCGTAGGCGAAGCCCGACCTCGCCCGCGGCGGGGCGCGGGGCGGGAACGTCCTCGAGGCGAAGCGCACCGTCCACGAAGCGAAGAGCCTGCATGGGTCGCCCTCTCCCTCAGCGCCACGCGGAGAGCGCGCCGCTCGCCTCCGCCACGAAGAGCGTCCCGTCCACGCCGATCACCGGCGCCGCGTCGCCGCCACCCTCGATGGGCAGGCGCCAGCGGAGCTGCCCGGCGTCTCCGATGCAGAGCACCTGGCCGCGCGCGTCGCGGGTCAGCGTCGTCCCCTCCGGATCGACGGTCACGCCGCCCGCGGGCCCGCCCTCCTCGTAGCGCCAGCGCACGCTTCCGCCGGGCCCGATGGCCACGAGCGCGCCGCTGGCGCCCGCGACGCGCAGGGACCCGTCGCGCGCGATGGCGAGGTTCGAGGCCGCGCTCGGCTCCAGATCGAGGCTCCGCTGGACGAGGGGCTGACCCGCCGCGCTCACGGCCACGAGGATGCCTTCATCGAGGAGCACCCACGCGCGGCCGTCGAGGCCCACGGCCGGCCCGTTCACGATCTCCCGGCCCAGATCGACGCGGCGCCGTACGCGACCGTCGACGTCGACCCGGAGCAGCTCGGCGCCCGCAGGCACCCAGAGCACACCGCCGGTGCCCTGCGCGGGCGCGCCGCGCACGCCCGCGGGCAGCGCGACGCGAAAGAGCCGCTGCCCCTCCGCGTCGAAGCGGTGGAGCGCGTGGTCCCACGCCGCGACGACGAGGCTCCCGTCCGCCAGCACCAGCGGTGATCCCCGCACGACGCCGCCGACCGTGGCCCGAAGCACCACGCGGCCGGCGCGGGCGACGAGCACCTCGCCAGGGGTCGCGCCCACGGCGACGGATCCGTCCGGCGTGATCGAAGGCGTCCCGGCCACGAGGCCGAGCTGCAGCGCCCACATGAGCTCTCCGCTCGGCGCCACGGCCGCGAGGCC
>CALCTH010000577.1 GCA_937893795.1 uncultured Myxococcales bacterium
GTCGAGGCCGTCTCGCCGAGGCCCGCGGCGCGGAGCTCCCGGAGCGCCGCCGGGAGCGCCGCGCGCGCATGCTCGAGGGCGTCGTCGTCGAGCGTGCGCAGCCACTCCGGGTGCACGCCGAGGGCGATGGCGGCCCTCAGCGGCAGCGCGTCGCGGAGCGCCGCGAGCCCCTCCCAGCGCGCGGGCTCGGTCCCGGGGAGCACGAGCGCCTCGACGCCGACCTCCCGCGCCCGGGCCACGACGGCGTCCCGGTCCTCGTCGAAGGCCGGCAGGTCGAGGTGGCAGTGCGCGTCGACGAGCGCCGGGGTCACGCCGTGGGCTCGGGCGCCCGCGCGATGGGAGGCTCGGGGACGGCGCGATCCTCATGGTCCTCGTAGCCGCCGTGCGCGTCGAAGCGGTCGAGCTCGGCGCTCACCTCGCGGAGCATCCGCTGCTTCTGGTGGAAGGGGAGGAAGGCCGCCTTGAAGCCGTTCTGCACGATCTTCTTCAAGTCGCTCACCGTCAGCCCCATGTGCGCGTGGCTCACCTCGAGCTCGTGGGAGACCGTCGTATCCGTAACGAGCCGGTTGTCGGTGTTGATGGTCACCCGCAATCCGAGGTCGTGATAGAGCTTCAGCGGGTGGCTCGCGAGGCTCGCGACGGCGCCCGTCTGCACGTTCGACGAGGGGCAGCACTCGAGGGCGATGCGGTGGTCGTTCACGTAGTGGAGCAGGTCCCCGTCCTCGCGCAGCCGACAGCCGTGACCGATGCGGTGCGCCCCGCAGACGTGGATGGCCTGGTGGATGGACTCGGGCCCGTAGGCCTCGCCCGCGTGGATGGTGACCGCGATGTTGTTGTCCCGGACGAGCTGGAAAGCCTCCTTGTGATGCTTTGCCGGGTGGTCGTTCTCGGCGCCCGCCAGATCGAAGGCCAGGACGCCGCGGTTCTTGTAGGCGACGGCCAGCTGCGCCATCTCGAGGCTCGACTGCGGCGAGATGTTCCGGATGCCGCAGAGGATCACGTTGGAGAGGATCCCGTGCTCCTTGTAGGCCTCCTGAAGCCCTGCGAGCACCGCCTCGACCACCGTCGTGAGCCGTAGGCCCTGGCGCGTGTGGAGCATGGGCGCATAGCGCACCTCCATGTACCAGACGTTTTCCTTGGCGGCGTCCTCGGCGAGCTCGAAGGCGGAGCGGTAGAGAGCGTCCTCCGTCTGCAAGACCTTCAGCGTCGTGTCGAAGGCCTTGAGGTACTCGACGAGGGAGCCGGTGTTCTCCCCGAGGCGAAGGGCCTTGCGGAGCCCTTCCGGCGAGTCCGCCGGCAGCTCGATGCCCTGCGACTCCGCGAGGTCGAGGATGGTCTCGAGGCGAAGCGAGCCGTCGAGGTGCACGTGCAGGTCCGTCTTGGGGAGCTGCTCGAAGAAGCGCGCGTTCAGACCCATCGCGCAAGCCTAGCGCCCCGGGGGACCTCCCCGCTCGTCGCGCGCGCCCCGAGAGCGCAACGGCTCCGGATCGGAGGCGGCGGGCCTCGCGGCGCGCGCACCCTCCCCATCGACGGACCTTGTGCCGCTGGCTACCTGCGCGGATAGGTGCCGCATGGCGGACATCACCCTAGGCGGAAACCCCTTCCACACGAGCGGCGAGCTCCCGGCGGTCGGCGCGGCGGCGCCGGACTTCACCCTGGCCGGGGCGGACCTCGCGGACAAGAGCCTCGCGGACTTTGCGGGCAAGACGCGCGTGCTCACCATCAACCCCAGCTACGACACGCCCGTCTGCCAGGCAGCGGCCCGGGCCTTCAACCAGAAGGTGGGCGAGCGCGAGGACGCCGTCGTCCTCCTCGTGAGCGCGGATCTCCCCTTCGCGATGAAGCGCTTCTGCACCGCCGAAGGCCTCGAGCACGTCGTGCCGCTCTCCTCCTTCCGAAGCTCCTTCGCCGAGGACTACGGCGTGGGCATCGTGGACGGCCCCTTCGCCGGCGTCACCGCCCGCGCCATCGTGGTCGTCGACCCCGAGGGCAAGGTCACCCACACGGAGCTCGTGACGGAGGTCGCGGACGAGCCCGACTACGACGCGGCGCGCGCGGCGCTCTGAGAGCGCGCCAGAAACGCGGCGCTGACGAGCGCCATGCCGAGGGCCACGCCGCCGGCGCCGAGCGCGCGCGCCGCGCGCGCGGTGCCCACGGCCACTTCGGGAACGAAGGCACCGCGGAAGAAGGCCCAGCCGAAGACCGCCAGCGCGCCGGGCGTCGCGAAGGCCGCGTGTGCGCGCCCGCGCGCGAAGTGAGCTTTACCGTGCCCACCGGCAATGTTGGCG
>CALCTH010000578.1 GCA_937893795.1 uncultured Myxococcales bacterium
CGCTCGTGCTCGGTGCGGCCGTCAGCGAGAGCGTGCTCGAGGGCCTCGGCCTTTCGCTGGTCGCCGAGGCCAGCGATGCCGTGAGCGCCTTCTACGCCGACGCGCGGGCCCTCGTGCGCATCTCCATGGTGGACGACGCCGCGGAGGCCGCGGCCCTCTCGGGTGCGCCGGAGCTCCTCGTCGCGCTGGCGGAAGCCGCTCCCGACGCGGCGCTCGGCCTCGATGGCGACGGCGGCGCGCAGCACGCGGCCGTCGACGCGGCGCTTCGGGCGGCCGGCGTCATCTCCTGAGGAGAGACGCGACGCTCGGCAGCGAGGCGTCCGCCGCTCGCGGCGCCGGCAGTCTGGGCCGTGGCGCCGAGCCCGTCTCAGGCCAGCGGTAGCGCCCGGCGGCGCTCGCCGGTGAGCCGATAGATGGCGTTCGCGAGCGCCGCGCCCACGGGCCCGAGCGGCGGCTCGCCCACCGGGCCCGGTCGCCCGGTCCCATCGATGAGCTCCACCTCGACGCGCCGCGGCGCATGCCGCAGGAGCGCCATGCGATAGGGCCCGTAGATCACCGGCCGCAGCGAGCCCTCGCGCACGTCCATGCGCTCATGGAGCGAGGCGCTGATGCCCATGCAAACGGAGCCCTCGCACTGCGCGCGGACCTGGTCCGGGTTCACGGCGAGTCCGGGATCCATCGCGAGGAAGACGTCGTGCACCTTCGGCTGCCCATCCTCCATCGAGAGGTCGACGACGGCCGCGGCGGGCGTACCACCATCGGTCGAGCAGGCGAAGCCCATGGCGCGGCCGCCTCGGGCCTCGTTTCGGTAGCCTGCGCTCTCGGCGGCGGCCGCGATCACGCGCTCCTGGCGTGCACCCGCGGGGGCGTCTGGCACGTGCGCGAGGCGAAACGCGACGGGGTCCTGGTCGGCCTTCTCGGCGAGCTCGTCCATGAAGGACTCGATGGCAAAGGTGTTCGCCAGGAGCCCGAGGCTCCTCCACCAGCTGGTCGCGAAGGGGAGCTCGACGCGCCAGCTCACGGCCTCGTGGTTCGGGATGCTTCGGTACTGGATCATGCCGCCCCGAAAGGCACCCACATCGGCGCCGAGCATCTGGTTCATCGCGGCTGGGAAGATCGCGGAGCCGTAGGCGACGTCGCCGCTCGAGAGGTCGTGCTTCATGGCCTCGATGCGGCCGTCCGATCCCAACCGGGCCTGCATCACGTGATGCGTCGGCGGCCGGAAGGTGTCGTGCTGGAACTCCTCCTTGCGCGTGAAGAAGCACTTCACGGGCTTGCCCACGGCACGCGAGAGCACCGCCGCCTGGATGGCGTTCGGCGTGTGGAGGCGCCGGCCGAAACCGCCCCCGAGATACGTGGGGACGATGTTCACGGCGTCGGGCTCGAGACCGAGGCGTTCGGCCACCTCGTCGCGGGTGACACGCGGGACCTGCGTCGACATGGTCACGGTCGCGCCGCCGTCCCGGGCGTCGGCGAGCGCGCCGTTCGGCTCGAGCTGCGCGTGCGCGCCGATGGGGCTCGTGAACTCCGCCCGGACGACGTCACCGCCCTCGAGGGCGCCGTTCGCGTCGCCTTCGCGCTGGATGATCATCGGTGTGCCCTCGCCGACGCGGATCATCGCCTCGATGTCCTCGGTCTCCCAGTCGCGCTCCGTACGCCACTCTGCGGTGATGGCGCGCTTGGCGGCCTCGGCCTGCATGCGCGTCTCCGCGACGACGCCGACGAAGTCGTGATCCTGAACGATCTGCACGACGCCGGGCATGCCCTCGGCGGCGCTCGTGTCGGCGCTCACGAGCGTGGCGCCGATGCGCTCCGGCCGAACGATCGACCCGTGCAGCATGCCTTCCGCGCTCGCGTCCATGCCGAAGATGGGCGCCCCGAAGACCTTGGCCTCCAGATCGATGCGGGGGACGGGCTGGCCGATGAAGCGATAGTCCGCGACCTCCTTCAGCGGCGGCGTCTCGGCGAGCTCCCAGGTCCCCTTGGCGTCGAGGCGGGCGGCGAGCTCGCCGTAGGAGAGAGAGAGGAGCGTGCCGTAGGAAACGACGCCGTCCGCGATGGTCCTCGGCTCGGTGGTGCCCGCACCCGAGTTGATGGCCCTCGCCGCCTCGTCCGCCTCGGCGACGAGCGTGGCCCGGAGCGTCGCGGCGAGCTCGCGCAGGGGCATCCAGAGCCCGGCCACGGAGAGACTGCCGCCCGTGGATAAGCCGTCGACGACGCCCGTCGCCGTCTCGGCGTGCACCACCTCGATGCGGCCGACGTCGACCTCGAGCTCGTCTGCGGCCATCTGCGCGAGGCTCGTGAAGGTGCCCTGGCCCATTTCGACCTTCGGGCTGAAGAGCCGGATGCGCTCGTCCTCGGTGATCTCGAACCACAGGGTCGGGTCCGAGGCGTCGCCGAGGTACGAGGGCTCCACGGTATCCATGAGCGCGTACATCTCGCGCCGGAGGGCGTTCCGGCCGAGGTAGCCGAGGCCGAGCATGACGCCGGTGCCTCCGGCGAGGCCGCGAAGGATGAAGGCGCGGCGGGAGAACTTCTTCTTGTCACCGCTCATCGGTCCGCCTCCGGTGCATCGGGGTGGGCGGCCTCGGCGGCCTCATCGGGCGCCGAGGTGGCGGGGTCGGGCGCCGGCGCCGCCGCACGGGTGAGCTCGGCCGCGCGGTGAATCGCCCGGCGCATGCGAACGTAGGTACCGCAGCGGCAGACGTTCACGATGTTGCGATCGATGTCGTCGTCCGTGGGCGAGGCGTTCTTCGCCAGGAGCGCGGCGGTGGCCATGATGAAGCCCGGCTGGCAGTAGCCACACTGAGGCACGATCTCCTCGATCCAGGCCTGCTGCACGGGGTGCGGCGCTTCGGGCGTGCCGAGCCCCTCGAGCGTCGTCACCACGCGCCCCTCCAGGTAGCGCGCCGGGAATGAGCACGAGCGCACGGCGTCGCCGTCCACGTGCACGGTGCAGGCCCCGCACGCGGCGCGGCCGCAGCCGAACTTGGTGCCCTTGAGGTCGAGCTCGTCGCGGAGCACCCAGAGGAGCGGCTGGTCGCCGTCGGTCTCCAGAGTGCGGGCTTCGCCGTTGAGCGTGAAGGTGATTCTCACGGGGCGTCTCCGGAAGGTTCGGCAGGGGAGTCGGGGGCGTCGGAACCGGGCGCGTCGGCCGCGCGTGCCTCGGGGATCGGCGCGCCGGCAGCGATCCAGGTCCGCACCGCCGCGCGATAGGTCTCGAGGGGCACCGGCGGAGGCGTTCGAGGCCGCCCCTCGCCGTCGCCGCCGGGTTCCCAGGCCCAGAGCACGAGCTCGTGCTCCGTCAGGTGGTGGAGGATGTCGTCGGCCGAGCGCCCGCCGTTCTTCGCCGGGTCCATCATCGAGCGCGCGATGGCCCTACGGTCCAGGCCCTCCCAGGCCATCGACGCCGGGGCCAGCGACCAGCCCGGCGCCCCGGGGACCCCGCTCCATCCGTCGTTCGACGCCTGGTGGCAGGCGTTGCAGCGGAGAGCGTCGTAGCCATGCAGGTCATCGCTGCCGGCCACGCCGAACAGATGCGCGCGCGCCGCGTCCGTCTGCTTCGGCACGCCATCGTTGGGGTGGCAGTTGACGCAGCGCGGGCTCGTCAGCGCCTCCATCATCGTGTGGAACGCTGCCTCGGCTTCGGCGCGCTCCGCTGGCGTCAGCTCCCGCGGGGCCTCCGCGCCCTCCGGCGCGCCGTGATGACCGGCTCCATGAGGGTCCGCCGGCGACTCCTGGGCCGCGCTCGAGGCCGCGGCTGCGAGCAGCAAGAGCGCCGTCGTGCCGACGCGGCGCCTCACCGTCGTGGGGTCGGGACGGCGGCTCGCCACGGGGGGGTTTTGTCCTCGTCGAGTGGCTGGCGGTCGGGCACCGGACGACCCGCGGGTCGTACACTGCGGCTGCGCGCGCATGACTCTCTCCTCTCGCGAGAGACGTTCGCCCAGCGGCCGCGGCACATCACTCGCATTTGGTGCCAAAGTGCTTGCCGTCGGTGCCATGGCGCGTCGAGGACCCGCCGGCGATGGCACCCTCCAGGCCCATGAGCGGGCAAGCCACGGGCTTTCGCGTCGGCCGGGGCTGGCGCCTGGTCCTCGAGGAGCTCGGCGTCGACGTGGACGCCGTGCTGCGCCGCGCGGGCATCGCCGCCCACCTCCTCGAGGAGGAAGGCGCGATGCTCTCGAAGCGGAGCTACTTCGCGCTCTGGCGCGCCATCGCGGAGGAGCCGGACCCTTTGCTCCCGATCCGCATGGTGCAGGCCTACCGGCCCGAGATCTTCGAGCCGCCCTTCTTCGCCGCGCTCTGCAGCCCGAACCTCGAGGCCGCTCTCGAACGCATGCGGCTCTTCAAGCACACGGTGTCGCCCACCAAGCTCACGCTCCGAACGACGGCCAAAGACGTCGCCCTCTCGCTGGGGTGGCCCGACGACCACGACGCGGCGCCCACGGAGTACGTGGTGGGCGAGCTGGCCTTCTTCGTCGAGCTCGCCCGGACCGCCACGCGCGCACCCGTGACCCCGCGCCGGCTCGAGATGGTGCGTCCTCCGCCGGCGCATCCCGGCTTCGAGGCCTACTTCGGGGTGCCGCTCCGCCGCGGATCCGTGGACCGCGTGGTGTTCTCCCGAGAGGACGCCGAGCGCCCCTTCCTGACCGCGAACCACGCCATGCTCTCGATGCTCGAGGCGCAGCTCTCCCTCGACGTCTCACCCGGCGCCTCCGAGACCGAGCGCGTGCGTCGCGCGCTTCTCGAAGCGCTGCCAGCGGGGCGAGCGAGCGTCGACGAGGTCGCGGCGCGGCTCGGCACTAGCCGGCGTACGCTCCAGCGGCGCCTCGACGCGGAGGCGACGACCTACTCGGAGGTGCGCGACGCCGTGCGCTACGAGCTCAGCCAACGCTACCTCCGGGCCACCATGCTCACGCACACCGAGATCGCCTTCCTCCTCGGCTACACGGACCCCAACTCCTTCTTCCGCGCCTACGCCCGCTGGGCCGGTGAGACGCCGGAGCAGACGCGGCGCGGAAGCGCTCAGCGATTCTCGGCTGGGCAGGAGAGCAGCACGCGGGGATAGGCCACACGGAACCCGGCCCGCTCGGCGTTTCGCTGGCTACGGCTGGCGGGCATGGCCGTCATCACCGCGAGGCGAGCCCCCTCCCGCCGCGCATGCGCGAGACGCCCGGCGATGAGCCGTCCCTGGAGCCGGCGCCCTCGAAACGCCGGCCGGGCCGCCATGCCCGCCAGGATCGCGATGTTCCCGTCGAGGTGGAGCGAGGCGGCGGCCATCGGCACGCCCTCCGCGTTGCGCGCCAGAAAGAAGCGCGTTCGCGCCATGGCGGCGTAGGTCCGGGCAAAGCGCAGAAACGCCTCCCGCGGCGCGTCGTCCTCGAAGCCGCGCGCGTAGGTCTCGCTGGCGACGTCGAGCTCTGCGTCGTCCACCGGAGCCGACGCGCCGTCCGGCGTCGCGAGGGAGGCGTCGAGCGGCCGCCAGAGGACGTTCACGGCGTAGCGAAAGCTCGCGCCGCGACGCTGGAGCGCCTCGCGCACCGCTTCCGGCGCCCGCGGGTCGAGGTGGACGCGGAGCGCTCCAGAGGCGGGGCTTCGCGCATGCAGGAAGTCGAGGAGCTCGCCGAGGTCGTCCGCGCCCCGCGCGGCGTGGGGCAGCACGCGACGCTCGACGTCGAGCGGGTCGTGGACGGCGACGCCTGCCGCGGTGGCCTTGGCTTCGGCGGCGAGCTCGGGAAAGAGGCCGCGCTGCGCGGCCACGTAGCGCAGGTACATCCGGCCGAAAGTGGCCTCGACGTCCGACAGGAGCGCTTGGGTGACGGAGAGCATGGGCGCGAGGGGAGAAACGCCCGGCGCGCCCGGATCAGTGGGCGACCGGGAGCTCCACGCGCACGGTCGTTCCCACCCCGACCGTGGAATCGAGGGTGAGTGTGCCCCCAAAGCTCTCGATGATCCCGAAGCAGATGGCCAGGCCGAGCCCCGTCCCGATGCCCTGCGGCTTGGTCGTGAAGAAGGGGTCGAAGGCCGCGGCACGGACCTCGTCGCTCATCCCCGGGCCGTTGTCCTCGATTTCGAAGTAGACGCGCTCCCCGTCGCCGGCGCCGGCGCGTACGGCGATGCGGTTCCGCTCCGTGCGGCCGCGGCGCTCGTCGTCGAGGGAGAACGCCTGCGCGGCGTTGACGATGAGGTTCACGGCCACCTGCACGAGCTTCGACTCTTCGCCGAGGATCGGCCTCAGGGGCGAAGCGATCTCCTGCACGACGGCGGACGTATGCTTGAGCTCGGCGGACGCGAGGCGAAGCGCGACCTCGAGGGCCCGGCCCACGTCCACCTGCTCGAGCGGCCCATCGGATTGACGCGCGAAGATGCGCAGGTCGCGCACGATGCGCTGAATGCGCCGCGTGCCGTCGCGCATCTCGTCGACGACCTCGGCCAGCTGCCGCAGCCGCGACGAGGGGCTCGCGCCCATCAGCTCGTCGAGCTCCTCGGCGAGGAAATCCGCGTTGGACTTCACGAAGGCCAGCGGGTTGTTGATCTCGTGCGCCACACCGGCGGCCAGCGTGCCCACGGTCGCGAGCTTCTCCGTCTGCGCCAGCCGCGCCTGAAGGCGTACGAGCTCGGTGACGTCCTGAAAGACGCCGAAGAGCGCCCGCACTTCTCCGGTGCCGTGGTCGATCTCGGGCATCGCCTTCGAGCGCACGCGCCGCACGGCTCCATCCGCGCGCATCAGCCGGAGCTCGAAGGCGCGCTCTTCGCGCGTGACCTGCACCTCCGCGAGCGCGCGCTCGACGTGCTGGACGTCGTCCGGATGATAGGCGTCGAGCGCCGAGGCGAGCGTCGGCGTGAAGGTCTCCGGGTCGAGCCCATGGATGCGGTAGACCTGTGGCGACCAGTAGACGATCTCCTCGTCGACGGCCCAGCGCCAGTGGCCCGAGTCCGAGAGGCTCTCGGCGAGGTTCAAGAGCTGCTCCGCGCGCCGCGCTCGAAGGGCCTCCTGCCGCAAGGCGAAGACCTCGACCACGGCCTCCGAGAGCTTGGCCAGCAGCTCCCGGTCGCGCGCCTCGAGCTGGCGCGGCTTGCGATCGATGATGCAGAGGGTGCCGAGGGCGCCGTGGGGCGTGCGGAGCGGGGCGCCGGCGTAGAAGCGGATATCCGGGTCCCCGGTGACCAACGGGTTCTCGCGAAAGCGTTCGTCCCGCAGCGCGTCCGGCACCACCATGACCTCGTCCGGGTCCTCGATGGCGTGGTGACAAAAGGCAATGTCGCGCGGCGTCTCCTTGGCCTCGAGACCCACGCGCGCCTTGAACCACTGCCGGGTCTCGTCGACGAGGGAGACGAGCGCGATGGGACAGTCGAACATCGCCGCGGCGAGCTCGGCGATGCGGTCGACGGCGGCGTCGGGCGCGCTGTCGAGTAGCTCGAGCGACTTGAGCCTACGCAAACGGGCCCGCTCAACGTCAGCGTCCACGGTTTCCCCATGGGGGCTGAATGGGCGGTCGGCAAGGGAGAACGGGTCCTTTCGCGGGCTCGCCGCCCCGCTGCCGGACTGGTAGCAAGCGAGCGTGGTTCAATACGACGCGGTCGACGACGGCTACTTCGAGAAGCGTGGGCTTCGCCGCTACGCGGGCGTGTGGAGCCTCTGGGCCCTCGGCGTCGGCGCCGTCATCAGCGGCGACTTCTTCGGCTGGAACTTCGGCCTCGCCGCCGGCGGCTTCGGCGGCCTGGCGCTCGCGACGGGCGTGGTCATCGCGATGTACCTCGGCCTCGCCTTCTCCATCGCGGAGATGACCGCCGCGCTCCCGCACACCGGTGGCGCGTACTCCTTCGCACGCTCGGCCATGGGTCCCTGGGGCGCCTTCGTGACCGGCCTCGCGGAGAATCTGGAGTACGTGCTGACACCCGCCGTGATCGTCGTCGGCATGGGCGGCTACCTCGGCGCCGTCTTCGGTACCCCCGGGTGGGCCGAACCTCTCTGGTGGGCCGGCGCCTACGGGCTCTTCGTCGGCCTCAACGTCGCGGGCGTGGAGACCACCTTCCGCGTCACCGTCGTGGTCACGGCGCTCGCGCTCGGCGTGCTCGTCGTGTTCTGGGTGGGCGCCCTCCCCCACTTCGATCTCGCGCAGGCGCTCGACATCGCGCCGGACCCCGGCCAGGGCCGCTGGCTCCCGAAGGGCGGCGTGGGCGTGCTCGCCGCGCTTCCCTTCGCCATCTGGTTCTTCCTCGCCATCGAGCAGCTCCCGCTCGCGGCGGAGGAAGCGAAGCAACCGCAGCGGGACCTCCCGCGCGGCCTCGTCTTCGGGCTGCTCACGCTCATCGTCGCCGCGGTGCTCACGCTCGTGCTGAACAGCGGCATCGCGCCGGGCGCCGCGGCCATCGGCGCGACGGACGAGCCGCTCTTCGAGGGCTTCAAGACCATCTTCGGCGACGGCATCGGCGCCAAGGCGCTCGCGCTCATCGCCGTGACCGGCCTCGCGGCCAGCTTTCACAGCATCATCTTCGCCTACGGGCGGCAGATCTACTCGCTCTCTCGGGCGGGCTACTTCCCCCGCGTGCTCTCGCTGACGCACGCGCGACGCAAGACGCCGCATGTGGCCCTCGTGACCGGCGCGCTCATCGGCTGGGTCGTGGCGTTCCTCATCCGGCTCGCGGGCCCGGACCATCCCGTGGGCGCGGTCCTGCTCAACATGGCCGTCTTCGGAGCGGTGATCGCCTACGCGCTCCAGATGGCGAGCTTCCTCCTGCTGCGCCGCCGCCGGCCGGAGCTCGCGCGCCCCTACCGCAGCCCCCTCGGCGTGCCCGGCGCGTGGATCGCGCTGGTGATCAGCCTGGTCTGCCTCGGCGCGCTCCTCGTCGACCCGGTCTACCAAAAGGTGCTCGTGGTCACGGCGCTCTGGTACGCCGCGGGGCTGGTCTACTTCGGCGTCTACGCACGGCACCGGCTCGTTTACGCGCCGGAGGAGGCCGTGGCCGAGGGCGTTTGAGCGCTAGGGGCGCTCGAGGTCGAACGACGCGGCCTGGATGCGCAGCCGGTCGCCGCTTCGAAGCTCGAGGACGAGCTCCTGCGCCCCGGCCACGTCCCGCGGACCGAGCACCTGACCGATGGCCGCCTTCGGTCCCCAGCGCTGCAGGCGGCCGGCCTCGAGCTTGCGGAGCCCCGTGGCGCGGATGCGCACGAGCGACGCCTGAAGGCGGAGGTCGAGCACGAGGTCGCCGCGCTCCCAGCCCACGCGCAGGCCCGAGAGCATCGCGTCGTGCAGGTCGGGCCAGGCGTCGTCGTCGCGTTCGTCGGTCATGCGGCTCGTCAGAGGAGGAAGGGGATCAGCGCGCGGCGCCCGGGCGGATAGCCCGCGAGCTCCTCTTGGTACCAGCGGTGCGTCGCCCGCGCGCGGGGTACGAGGTTCGCGGCGCTCACGGCGAGCACGAAGAGGCCGCCGGGGCACCACGTCGCGAGGGCGAGGCCCGTCCAGGCCAGCAGCTCACCGAGATAGTGCGGACAGCTCACCCAGCGAAAGGCGCCGCCGCGCGGGATCACGTAGCCCGACGCGTCACGGCGGAGCCCGCGAAGGATGGCCTCGCTCTGCAGGATGAGCGCGTAGCCGGCGAGGTAGAGCAGCAGTCCGAGAAGGAAGCGCGGGTCACGGAGCCACGCGAGCGTCAGGTGCGACGCGAGCCCGCTCAGCCACGTGGCGTAGAGCCAGCCGTGTACCAGCACGACGCCCATCCCGAGCACGACGACCAGGAGCGCCATGCGGCTCTCCGGTCGTGCGCGCATGGCGAGCGGAAAGATCAGCGCGCGGTTCGCATAGTGCAGCGTCCAGACGGCCGCGAAGAGCAGCGGCACCGGCTCGAGCGCACGAGGTCCGGCCGCGAAGAAGACGTAGAAGGCGACGAAGGGCGCCTCCATGAGCAGCCAGCCGAGGCGGATGGGGAGGGAGGGACCGAAGCGCGGCGTGGCGAAGCGCCCGTAGGGCGAGCGCACGAAGACCGAGCCCACGGCGCTGAGCGCGGCGAAGACCAGCCCGATCGTCAGCACGTTGGCGTAGGTCTCGCTCATCACGAGCGAGAGCCTGCCACGGGCGCCGAGCTCAGCGCGGCCGAAGCGGGCGGAGCGCCCCGAGGCCGACGAGCACGGGGAGCGCCGCCGCCACGTGGAGCGCCGGCGCATAGGAGCCGAGGAGATCGCGGCTGCTCGCCATCGCGAGCGGCCCGAGCGCGCTCCCGGCCACGACGGCGGTCATGGTCGCCCCGGCGATGGCGGCGAGGTGGCGACGTCCGAAGAGCCGCGGCGGACCCACCGTGGTGAGCACGCTGAAGCAGCCCCCCGCGAGGCCGAGACCGAGGGCGGCGAGCGGCAGCCCGGCCGGCTGGCCGAGGTGCGCGGCGGCGGCGTAGCCGAGGGTCTCGGCGCCGAGGAAGAGCACGATCAGCGCCCGGAGCGAGACCCGGTCGGCGAGCCAGCCCACGAGGAAGCCGGCGGAGGTGCTCACGACGGCCATCGGGGGGAAGAGCCCGATGGCCTCGCGCGGGGTGAGCCCGCTCTCCGCGCCGAGGTCGACGACGTGGAAGGTGATGCCGGTGATCACCATGCCCTGGAGCGCCAGGGCGAGCGTGAGCACCCAGAAGGCCCGGGTGCGAAGCGCCTGCTCCCGCGTCATGGCGACCTCGGCCTCTGGGAACGCGCGGGTGTCGACCCCCCCGCCGTCGAGCACGAGGCCGGCAGACTCCGGGTCCTCGCGAAAGAACACGAAGGCCACGGCGCTCATGCAGAGCGCGACCACGAGGCCCATCTCGATCCAGGCGCCGCGCCAGCCGGCGCGCGTGATCCAGGCTTCGAAGAGCACCGGCGCGTAGGCGAAGCCGAAGGCCACGAAGAGTCCGCTCACCGCGGTGGCGCGACCGCGACGCGCGTCGATCCAGCGGCCGATCATCGTGCGGCTCTCGAGCGTGAGCACTCCT
>CALCTH010000579.1 GCA_937893795.1 uncultured Myxococcales bacterium
CCGGCATCGTCGTCTACGCCATCGTCATGACCGAGGACGACTCGGGCCGCTCCAAGGGGTGCGGCAGCGTCGAGTTCGAAAAGGCCGACGAGGCCATCAAGGCCATCGAAACGCTGCACGACGCCGAACTCGACGGCCGCAAGGTCACGGTGCGCGAGGACAGAGAAGACCGCGACGTCAAGGCCGCTCGCGCGGCGCCCCCCGCCGCGGCGCGCAGCGCCCCGAAGCGCGTCTGGTCCACCGACGCCACGCCGGCCTCGGTCTTGGCGCCGCCCTCGCCGTGCGGGCCACGTGGGACACCTCCGGCCAGCTGATGCTGACGGTCCCTGGCGTCAGCGCCGACGTCGAGGAGTGCGTCCGCGCGGCGGGCGGCGCCCTGCGCATGGCGCCAGGCCAGTCGGGCTCGCTGCTTCATCCGCTGACGCCATGAGCCGCGAAACCGCATCGGCAGCCGCGGCCGCAGCTCAGTCCCGCTTCCACACGCCCGACGGAAACCCATAGTCCTCCAACGTCGGGGGATCGCTGGCCGCGTGCAGCACCATGGAGCGTTCGATGGCACGCACGGCCGCCGTCTCCGTCTCGCCGCGACCGAGAGCCGCATGCAGCTCTTCGCGAAGCGCGCGGAAGAGCTCGAAGTAGCGCTTCCAGTCCCAGCGCGCGGCCCATATCGCCACCTCCCCGGTGGCGGGTTGAAGGGCTACGGAGAGCCAGCCGAGCGGCTCGTAGAACCAGTTGTAGAGGTCGGCGACCTCCTCGGCGGATGCGCTCGTCAGCACGACCGTCACCCCGTCGTCAGGTCCGGTCTCATGCCGGGCGACTCCCTGCGCGAGGGCACGGTCGACGCGCCGGAGCTCCGACACCGTGAGGAAAGGACACTCCATCTCGACGGTCCACGCGTGGGGCGCGTCACCGGAGCCGAGCACCCACTCCGACCCGTCCGCCAGCACGGCTCTCGACTCCGGGGCCGCGCCCTTCGGCCAGTAGACCATTCCCAGGTCGGTCCAAACCGCATAAGCGGCGCCTTGCAGTTCCTCGGCTTCCATCGTTCCCCCCGTGAAGAGGATACGACGACGATGCTCGGCCATGCGTCGGCCGAAGGGCGCCCGAGGGCCGCGGTGGTCTGTGGTCCCGGGATCGGTAAGGGCCGAAGCCATCCCCAACGCCCATGGACGACGCTCGGAGCGCCCGAGGACGAGCACATCGGACATGCACGGCTCTCGGCAGCAAAAATGCGCTGCGAATCGCTCAGGGTCGGGTTTGCCCTCGGCCATCGTGGGCTTTGGGGCCCGCCGGCTCGTTTTGGGCGGGAGCAATCACGCGCTTGGGCGTTCCGAAGCGCTCTCGGGGCGATTTCGAGCGCGCCTTTCGAAATCGGAGAGCCTTGGGCTCTCCGAGCGACGTTCGTGAGGGTCCTTCGGGGCTCCGACGCTTCCCCAAGGCTCGCCTTGGGCCCCAGGCGCGACGTCTCGTCGGCCCGCGTGCGGCCCTTGGGCGGCAGCGAGCGCTTCGCGCGTCTCGGGGCACGACGGGCCTGGGCCTCGCCGACGCGATCGCCAGGTCCACCTCGGCCTGCGCGTCCTCCTGCCAGGGGCGTAGGCCACGTGGCCACGTGGCCACGTGGCCTGCGGGAGCGCCCGTACCGCGCGATAACGTTGACTTCTCCTGCCCTGGGCGGCATCCCCGCGGCATGTTCCGTGGGCGGATTCGGTCCATTCACTTCGTCGGGATCGGCGGGGTGGGGATGAGCGGCATCGCCGAGGTGCTCCTCGGTCATGGCTTCGAGGTCACGGGCTCGGACCTGCGCTCGAACGATTACACCCGCGGCCTCGAGGCGAAGGGGGCGCGCATCTTCGAGGGGCACGCCGCCAGCCACGTGGCCCAGAGCGACGTGGTCGTCTTCAGCTCCGCCGTGCCCCAGGACAACCCGGAGCTCGTCGCCGCCCGGGCCCGCGCCGTGCCCGTCATCGAGCGCGCCGAGATGCTCGGCGAGCTCATGCGCCTGAAAGAGGGCATCGCCATCGCGGGCTCGCACGGCAAGACCACCACCACCTCGCTCGTGGCCACCGTGCTCCGGCACGCCGGCCTCGACCCCACCGTGGTCGTCGGCGGCAAGCTCAACGCGCTCGGCAGCGGCGCCGCGAGCGGCGCTGGCGACCTGCTCGTCGCCGAGGCCGACGAGTCCGACGGCTCCTTCCGCCACCTCACGCCGGCCATCGCCGTCATCACCAACATCGACCCGGAGCACCTCGACCACTACGGGAGCTTCGACGCCGTGAAGGACGCCTTCGCGGACTTCGCCAACCGCGTGCCCTTCTACGGCCTCGTGGTCGCCTGCCTCGACAACCCGAACCTGCAGAGCATCCTGCCGCGCCTCGAGAAGCGCACCGCCACCTACGGCCTCACGGCCCAGGCCGAGTACCGCGCCCGCAACCCGGAGATGAAGGGGCTCAGCGTGGCCTTCGACGTCGAGCGCCGGGGCGAGCCGCTCGGCCGCTTCGAGGTGCGCATGCCCGGCATGCACAACGTGCTCAACGCCCTGGCCACCATCGCCGTGGCCGACGAGCTGCGCGTCCCGCACGCCGAGGTCCGCGAAGGCCTCGCGACCTTCTCCGGGGTGCAGCGCCGCTTCACCGTCGTGGGCGAGGTCAGCCTCGGGGAAGGGGCGCCGGTCACCATCGTCGATGACTACGCGCACCACGCGACGGAGGTCGAGGTCACCCTCGAGGCGGCGCAGCGCGCCTACGGCCGGCGCCTCGTGGTCGCCTTCCAGCCCCACCGCTACACGCGCACGCATCTCCTCTTCGACGAGCTCTCCCGCGCCTTCAACCGCGCCGACGTGCTGCTCGTGACCGACGTGTACGCCGCCGGCGAGGCGCCCATCGAGGGCGCCGACTCCGAGAGCCTCGTCGCCGCCGTGCGGCGCCACGGGCACCGCGACGCGCACTGGATCCCCAAGCGCGCCGATCTCACGGCGGGGCTCCAGGAGCGGCTCCAGCCCGGCGACGTCGTGCTCACGCTCGGCGCCGGGGACATCACCAAGACCCCGCGCGAGCTGCACGCGGCGCTCCTGGCCTCCCCGCTTTCTTGACCCCCGCGCCGCGGGACGCGATCCCGGCTCCATGAGCCGTCCCCCGGGCGCGCGCTCCGAGCGCGGCGTGGAGCGCGCCGAGCTGCGGGACTCCTCGCGCCCGCCGCCGCGCAATCGACGCGTGGAGCGCCCCTCGGAGCCCGACGAGCCCGC
>CALCTH010000580.1 GCA_937893795.1 uncultured Myxococcales bacterium
GAAGCCCCGCGTGGGCGCGCCGGGCTGCGCGCCGCGGGAGGCCTCCGCCGCGAGGCGAATGCCGGCGAGGAAGCCGGGCGGGAAGGGCGGCCGCGGGGACGCCTCGCGGGCCGAGGACGCGTCGTCGTCCGGCATGGGCCGAGCATGCCACGGATGGCGACCCTGCTCGCCGCCGACTACCGTGGCGGCATGGTCCGGGTCGCACTCCTGGTCACCGCGCTTCTCGGCGCGACGTTGCCGCGCGGTGCCTTCGCGCAGGGAGACGACGACACGTGCCCCATGCCCGGCGAGCCCGAGCCGCGGGCGGTCACGCCGGCCACCGGCGCGCGCAGCGTACCCACGAACGCCCGCCTACGCGTCGAGTACTCGGCGGACATCGGGCCCGTGGCGGTCCCGGGAGCGCTCCTCGAGCTCTTCCTCTGCCCGCCGGAGACGACCCTGGCGGCGGCCGACGTGACCACCTGCACCGAGCCCGTCTCGACGCGGGAGGAGGGCGAGGCGCAGACGACGCGGAACGAGCTCCTCTTCGAGCCGGCGCGCGGCTTTCTCGCCGAGCGCGTCTACACCGGCCTGGCCTTCGCGCCGACGGGCTTCGGCGAGCTGCGGGTCGCCTTCGAGACCGGGCCCGGCCCCGACATGACGGCGCCGATCCTGCGCGCCCGGGACGTGGTCCCGAGCGGCACGCCGGCGGACTTCGAGTGTGGCGAGCTCCGGAGCGGGATCCGCATCGACGTCCGCGTCCGGCCGGCGCTCCTCGATCCCCTCGATGCGACGGACCCCGATCGCCGGACCGAGCCCGCGACGAGCATCGAGTACCTGCTCTTTCAGACCCGCGGTCCGGGCCTCGACGCGCCCACGCTGCGGGCCCGGGGCCGGGGCATCAGCGCGACGACGGACGTGACGCTCGCCTTCGGGCTGCGCTCCGAGGACGCGTCGACGCCGATCTGCGTGACGGTGCAGGCCGTGGACGGTCAGGGGGCGGCCAGCCTTCCCATGGACGACGTCTGCTTCGAGCCCCTCACGGGGAACTTCTTCGAGGGGCTCTGCGCCGCCGGGGGAGCGCCGGTGGGCGCCTGGCCGGCGCTGGTCGCGCTCGTGCTTCGCCGGCGTCGCCGGGTCCGATCGTGAGCGTTTCCCGCGCGGGCCCTCGCTCCGCCGGCGCTCGCGGCGTTTCTGACCTCGCTCACGGCGCATGACGTTGCTCACGGCACCCGCCGGACGCATGGTTCGCGGGTGAGTGCCAACGACCGCCCCGGCCTCATCGAGCCGGCCGCCACGCGCACCGTCCCGCCCCCCGACGACGACCGCTTCCACGACGAATGTGGCGTCTTCGGCATCTACGGCGCGGAGGAGGCGGCCAAGCTCGCCTACCTCGGCCTGCACGCGCTCCAGCATCGTGGTCAGGAGGCCGCCGGCATCGTCACGAGCAACGGCGAGCAGCTCTTCGTGCATCGCGGCCTCGGCCTCGTGCAGGAGGTCTTCACGCAGAGCGTCCTCGGCAAGCTGCCGGGCAACCGGGCCATCGGCCACGTCCGCTACAGCACGGCGGGCGGGAGCCACCTGAAGAACGCCCAGCCCATCGCCGTGGACAGCGTGCACGGCTCGCTCGCCGTCGGGCACAACGGCAACCTCACGAACTACGTCGAGCTGCGGCACGAGCTCGAAGCCCAGGGCTCCATCTTCGCCTCGGCGTCGGACACGGAGGTCTTCGTGCACCTCGTGGCGCGGAGCCGGGAGATGAGCGCGACGGACCGCGTCGCGTCGGCGCTGCGGCAGGTCGAGGGCGCCTACAGCCTCGTCTTCCTCACGCCCGACTCGATGATCGCGGCGCGGGATCCGCACGGCTTTCGGCCGCTCTGCCTCGGCCAGATCGGCGAGGCCTGGGTCGTGGCCTCGGAGCCGCCGGCCTTCGGGCTCATGGGCGGCGAGTACGTACGCGACGTCGAGCCCGGCGAGATGATCGTGGTCGACCGCTTCGGTCTCCGGAGCCTCCGGCCGCAGCCCGCCGCGGAGCCGCATTTTTGCATCTTCGAGTACGTCTACTTCGCGCGGCCCGACGCGAGCTTCGGCGGCACGAGCGTGTACTCGGCGCGAAAGCGCCTGGGGGCCATCCTCGCGGACGAGGCCCCGGCGGACGTGGACGTGGTCATCCCCGTGCCGGACAGCGGCGTCGCGGCGGCGCTCGGCTACGCCCAGGGGCTCGGCGTGCCCTACGAGATGGGGCTCATCCGGAGCCACTACGTGGGCCGCACCTTCATCGAGCCCTCACAGTCGATCCGGAACTTCGGCGTGAAGCTGAAGCTCCACCCGGTGCGCGAGGTGCTCGAGGGCAAGCGCGTCGCCGTGCTCGACGACTCCATCGTGCGCGGCACGACGAGCCGGAAGATCGTACGCATGCTGCGCGAGGCCGGCGCGGCGGAGGTGCACCTCCGCATCAGCGCGCCGCCCACGCGGCACCCCTGCTTCTACGGCATCGACACGCCGTCGAAGGAGGAGCTGATCGCCAGCTCGCACGGGCCGGAGGCCATCGCGCGCTACCTGAACGCGGATTCGCTCGGGTACCTCTCCCTCGAGGGGCTGCACCGCGCCGTCCGCGACTCGGCGCCTCACGCGGCGGGAGCAAAGGGCGCGGTCACGAACGGCGCGAACGGCACCGCTCACGGCACCCCGAACGGCACCGCGAGCACACGCCATGGCTTCTGCGACGCCTGCTTCAGCGGCGACTACCCGGTGCCCCTGCGCACCACGCCCGCGGTGAAGAAGCAGCTCCCGCTCATCGGCGTGTAGAGGGCGGGGCCATGACGCCGCGCCTCGTCCTCGCCTCCACCTCCCGCTACCGGAAGGCGCTCCTCGGCCGCCTCGGGGTGCCCTTCGCGCAGGCGTCGCCCGGCGTGGACGAGGGGCCGCTGATGGGGAGCGGGCGCTCGCCCGAGGCCATCGCCGGCGCGCTCGCCGAGGCGAAGGCCCGCGCGGTCGCGGCCCGGGAGCCGGGAGCCTACGTGCTCGGCGGCGACCAGGTCGTGGACCTCGACGGGGAGGTGCTCGGACAGCCGGGCACGCTCGCGGGCTGCGAAGCGCAGCTCGAGCGCCTCTCCGGGCGGACCCACGTGCTCCGCACGGCCATGGCGCTCGTCGCGCCGGACGGCCGCCTCGAACGCCAGGTGCACGCCACGCGCCTCACGCTCCGCTCCCTCGGCGCCGAGGAAATCGCCCGCTACGTGGCCTCCGAGCGGCCCGTGGACTGCTGCGGCGCCTACCGCATCGAGGGGCCCGGCATCGCGCTCTTCGCGCGCATCGAGGGCGACGACCCGAGCGCCATCGAGGGCCTGTCGCTGATCGCGCTCGCGGGCTGGCTCCGCGACGCCGGCTTCAAGGTGCCCTGACCAGCGCCGCGAGCGCCGCGGTGACGGCGGCGCGAAGCCGCGCCCGGAAGGCCGCGTCGACGGCGAGGTCCTGGCGAACTTCGAGCTCGAGGGCGTCGCGCCCGTGCACCGTGGCGTGGTGGTGGGCGCTGTACATGAGGCCCGCCTTGCCCGAGTAGGGCGCGTTCCGCTCGGTCCGAAAGCCGGCCTGCTGGAGGCGCGCGTGGAGGCCTTCGCCGAGCGCGTCGGCCTCGTCATAAAGCACCCCGACCTCGAGATCTCGGCGTTTGCCGTCGTAGACCGGGGTGAAGCTATGAATCGAGAGCACCACCGGGGCGGCCGAGGACCCCACGGCCGCGTCGATGGCCGCGTGAAAAGGCCGGTAGAAGCGGCGCAGGCGCGCGTCGGCGTCGGCCGGCGTCAGCGTGGCGTTCAGGGCGACCGGTCGTCCGCCCTCGGCGTGGCGCCGAAAGAGCTCGTCGTGGCCCTCGGCGCGGTTCGGGTCGACGAGGAGCCGGGTGAAGGTGCTGAGCACTGCGGGGGCGTTCAGGTCGTCCGCCAGCTCGCGGGTCAGGTCGGCGGCGCCGAGGTCGTAGGCCCAATGCGTCGGCCGGAGCGCGGCATCGCCTGGGGGCCAGCGCCACGGGGCGGGGAGCGCCGCCGAGGCGTGCTCGCAGGTGAGGACGACGAGCTCCGGGGCGTTGCGCGCGAGCGACGGAAGCCGCGCCTCGAAGGCCGGGTAGGGGGCGTGAGCGCTAGCGGGCACGGCGACGCGCTAGCAGACGCCGGGCCGGCGCGCCGCGGGGCATCGCCCTTGCCCCG
>CALCTH010000581.1 GCA_937893795.1 uncultured Myxococcales bacterium
AGGCGGAGGCGGCGGCGGAGCAGAGCCTCCGGTCCGGCAGCCATGTCGAAGGCCCCGCGGACCGGCGCCTCGAGCTCGAGGGTCTCGATGCGGAAGGGGCCCACGGCGCAGGGGGCACGCAAGGCGAGCACGCAGCGGGCGCGCGTGGCGCGTAGGTCGAAGCGCGGCCGGACCGTGACGGCGGCGGCGCTCATGACGCCTCCGCGAGGTGAGCCACGACGCGCTCCCAGGGCTCGCCGAGCGCCGTCTCGGCCGCGCTCACGCGCTCCCCGAGGTCGTCCTCGGCGCCGGACGCCTCCGCGCGGCGGGCGGCGAGGAGCGCGGGGAGCGGCTTGCCCGCCTTGGCGAACGCCCGCGCCAAAGGCGGGAGCACGGACGGAGGCGGCGCGCCGAGGGTGAGCGCCCGGCGTAGAAGCCCGATGGCCTGCCCGGCCTCGTCCCGGGCGAGCGTGGACACGGCCAGGATCCGGTAGAGCTCTGCCGCGACGGGGCCGCTCTCTTCCTGCGCCCACTGGAGGCCGAGGCGAAGCACCTCGTCGGCGGCACCCGGGTGGCCCGTGGCGAGCTGCGCGGTGGCCAGATGCCCGAGGGCCGTGGCCAGCGTGGCCTTCGCGTCGCTCGCGAGCTCACGCCCCTGGGCCGAGCGCAGAAGCACCGACAAGGGCCCGGGCCAGCTGCCGAGGAGCGCCAGGGTCTCGGCGTACTCCCCGGCGGCGTTGTGCTTCGCTGCGCGGGGCACCTTTTCGAGATCGATCTGGAAGGGCGCGGCGGCAGCGCCGCCTTCGGCGCGGACGCGCGACGCGATGAGCCCTGCGAGCGCGTCGAGGGGCACCTCCTCGGCCTCACCGCCGGCCTGCACGCTGAGGAAGGCGCGGCCTCCATCGTCGACCCGCAGCACGCCCAGCCGGAGGCCATAGAGCGGGGCCAAGAGCAGGAGGCGCGCGCCGATGAAGGACCGAAGCGCGTCGGGCGTCGGCTCCTCGCCGAGCTCCGTGCTGCGCGTCTCCGGCTCCGCGAGGGCCGCGCTGAGCCGCGTGCGCAGGGCGCCGAGGGGCATCTCGAAGGCCTCGCCGCCGGGGGGCCGAAGGCCGACGAGGGTTCGCTCGGCATCCGCCGGGTCCACCTCGAGGGAGAGCAGCTCGAGGCCGGCGACGGCCAGGAACGCGAGGGTCTTGTCGCCGAGGAGGTTCGCGACCTCCTGCAGCTGCGGCGCATCCTGGAGAAGCTGTGCGTACCAGCCGTCCGCGCGCACCGGCGCGAGGTCGTGGGACTGACCCATCGCTCACAGCGTGGAAGGCGAGGCTTCCGAGGGTCAAGACCGCGACGCGCGCTCGCGGTACCAGGCGATGGTCTTCGCCAGGCCGTCCTCGAGGTCCACGGCGGCACGAAAGCCGAGGAGGCGCTCGGCCTTGCGCACGTCCGGAATGCGCAGCTCGACGTCGGCGAAGTCCCAGGGCACGAAGGTGATCTCGGAGGACGACTTCGCGAGGCGCTTCACCAGTCGAGCGAGCTGGTAGATGGTCACCGTCGAGCGGGGATTGCCTATGTTGAAAGTCTCCCCGACGGCCTCGTCGCGGGTGAGGGTCTGCAGGATGCCCTCGACGATGTCGTCGACGTAGCACCACGCCCGTATCTGATCGCCCTGGTTGTGGATGGTGATCGGATCGCCGGCGAGGGCCCGCACGACGAAGGCGTGCACGGCGCCCTCGCCGACCTGCCCCGGCCCGTAGATGTTGAAGGGCCGGATCGCGCAGGTCTTGAGCCCGTGCTGCTTGTAGTAGTTGTGGGCGAGGTGCTCCGTCGCGAGCTTGCTGACCGCGTAGGTCCACCGCGCCTCGCCCACGGCGCCGAGGCTCGTCACGTCGGCCTCCTGCACCCGGAAGGCGTAGGTCCCGAAGACCTCGCTCGTGGAGAAGTCGATGAGGCGCTCGATGGTGCCCGCGTCCTTGGCCGCGCGGAGCACGTTCATGGTCCCCTCGATGCTGACCTCCATGGTCAGCACGGGGTTGTTGAGCACGGTGTCCACGCCCGCGATGGAGGCGAGGTGGACCACGTAATCCACGCCCTCCATGCACTCGCGGACGCGGCCGGCGTCGCGCACGTCGCCCTTCACGAGCTCGACGTTCGGATGGCCATCGAGGCCCGCGTCGGCGAGGGCATTGCGCCGGAGCACGTCGAGGACGCGGACCCGCGCGCCGGTCACGAGGCGTCGGGTGAGCGCGGTGCCGATGAAGCCCGCGCCGCCGGTCAGGAGAAAGGTCTTGCCCTGGATCTCCGGGGGAAGCGCCGCATCCGTCATGCGCGGGGCCTACCACCGGCCGCGGGGTGGGGCACGTTTACAGGGCCGAGGGCGCCGTGGAAGGCTTGCGGCAGCCGGAGGCGCCATGGGCTTCTTCAATCGACTCAACACCGTACTCAAGTCCAACCTCAACGCCCTCGTCGACCAGGCCGAGGACCCCGAGAAGCTCATCGCTCAAACCGTGCTCGACATGCGCGCGGAGATGAAGAAGGCGAAGCGCGAGCTCGTCCAGACCCTCGGCGCGGCCAAGCGCCTGGAGAAGGAAGCCGGGGACCTCGAGGAGGAGGCTGAGGGCTGGGAGGAGAAGGCCGTGCTGGCGCTGAAGGCCGGCGACGATGACCTCGCGCGGGAGGCCCTCAAGCGGAAGCAGAAGGTCCGGAAGAAGGCCGAGGACACGCGGGGCCGCGCGGCGCAGCAGGCGCGCAACGCCGACGCGATGAAGGACACGCTCGAGCGCATCGAGCAGAAGGTCGAGGAGCTGGAGGACCGCAAGGCGCAGCTGGCCTCGCAGGTGCGCCAGGCCCGCAAGACGCCGGGCACGGCGCCGGGGAGCACCTCCCGCTTCGGGTCGGAGACCTTCGACGAGCTCGAGCGCATGGCCGGACGCATCGACCAGCTCGACGCGGAGGTCGAGGTGCACGGCATCATCGACGATGGCCCGGAGGTCGCGGACCTCGAGGCGCGTTTCCGTGCCCTCGACAAGGCCACCGGGAGCTCCGAGGTCGAGGACGAGCTCGCCGCGCTGAAGCGAAAGCTCGACTGACGCATGGAGCGCCTGGTCGTCTGGCACCGGGTGATGCCCCCCACGCGGGTGGCCCAGGATGCGCCGGACACGGCGTCGGCGTGGGCGGCCGAAGCGCGCCGACGCCTCGAGGAGGCGCGCGGCGTCTGCCTCGGCGCGGTGGGCGCCTCCTTCGCGATGGCCTTCGACCTCCCGGAGCTGCCGCGGGCGCTCGACCTCGGCCTCGCGCTCCTCGACGCTGCGGACCACGCGGTGGATCCCCCGGGCGGGCTCCCCGTCGCCCTCGGGGTGGCCACCGGTGTCCTCGAGGACCACGGGACGGGTCCCATGGGGAGCGCGCTTCAGCGGGCGGAGCTCCTCGCTACCGGTGCGCGTCGCGGCGTGCTGGTGCGCGACGCCGCGACGCGGGAGCTCTCGGAGGCGACGTATCTCTTCGGTCGCTCCGTGGGCGCCGGCGCCGCCGTGCTTCGCGGGAGCACCATCGACCGGGCGACCCCGCACCGCGCGGCCTGCCGCCGGGCGCTCACCTCGCTGGCGCCGGTACCCGTGGTACCCGCGGTCGCCGGCGCGCTCGGCGCCCTCGACGTACTCACCATGCGCGGGCAGGCGACGGACGCCGTGGTCCTGCGCGGCCCCCCCGGCGCGGGCGCAGAGGCTTATCTCGAGGCGCTGGCCGAGGATCGTCCGCCGGCGGCCTGGCTCCGCC
>CALCTH010000582.1 GCA_937893795.1 uncultured Myxococcales bacterium
CCGTGTCCGTCTCCGTGACCGTGACCGTGACCGTGTCCGTGTCCGTGTCCGTGTCCGTGTCCGTGTCCGTCTCCGTCTCCGTGACCGTGACCGTGTCCGCTGCCGTGACCGTCTCCGCCTCCGCTTCCGTCTCCGTCTCCTGGAGGCGAGCCCGGCTCCCGCCGGGGATCGGCTCGGCCGGGGGCTCCACCGGGCCGAAGATGGCGTCGCGGAGGACCGGGAGGCGGCCCGTGGTCCAGGCCCAGGCCGTCGGGAGGCCGAAGAGGAGCACCGCGGCGGTCAGCGCCGCGCGGCCCACGCCGCAGGAGCGGCGGGGACCCTTCGCGGGGGCGCCGACGCGCGTCAGCACCTCGCGCCTCGAGGCCGCCGCGCGCTCGCTCTCGCCGGGGGTCAGCTCCCGGAACGACCGGGTGACCTCCTCGAGCACATCGCGCTCGTCCGTCATCGGATGCCCTCCTTCGTGAGCGCCGCGCGCAGCTTCCGACGGGCATGCATGAGCCGCGTGCGTACCGTGCCTTCCGGGACGCCGAGCATGCCCGCGACCTCCGGCGACGTGTGCTCCTCCACGGCGACGAGCACGAAGACCACGCGCTGCTTCATGGGCAGGTCGGCGAGGGCGCGCGCCAGGGCCTCGGCCTGCAGGCGGCGCCCGGTTTCGCGGTCGGGATCTGGCGGCCCGCCCGGAGCCGGCTCGCTGGCCAGGCCGCGGTAGGCCCGCTCACGGCGCATGCGCGCGCGCCTGACCTTGGCGCAGCGCTTGGCCGTGATGCCCACGAGGAAGCTGCCGAGCGGGGCGTCGCCCCGGTAGCGCCGCAGCGCGTTCGGCAGCGCGACGAAGACGTCCTGCACCACCTCCTCCGCCGCGTCGACGTCGCCGAGCAGCCGCCGCGCGAAGGCGCGCACGCGCGCGTGATGGGCGTCGTAGGCCGCGGCCACGGCGCGCAGGTCCCCCTGCGCGAGCGCTTCCGTCGCGGCCCTGCGCCCGCGCGCCGTGGTCGAAATGGCCATGATCCCCTGGGTCACGCCTCCGAGTCCCCGGAGACGCCCCAACCGTTCAAGGGATTATTGCGCGGTCGCGTTGAACGGTCTCGCGGGCTCCGGGGACGGGAGGGGGAGGGTGCGTGGAAGCCCTCGGGAGACTCGACCTCGATGACGACCCTTCGTACCGCCGCGCCGGCACCCGCCACCTCCGCCACCTCGTCTCCGAGGGCCCCCGCGCCCCTCTCGGCCTTGCCCGCCACATCGCTCCGCGAGCTCGACGCACGGCTCTTCCGCTACGCCCGCCGACGTGCGCCCAGCGACGACGCAGCCCGCGAGCTGGTGCAGCGTACCTGGCTGGCCGCTGCCGCCGGGCAGCATCGCTTCGCGGGTCGAAGTCAGCTCAGCACCTGGCTCCACGGCATCCTCCGCCGCAAGGTCGCCGACTTCTACCGGGAACGGACCCCCGTGCGCGACGTGCGTGACGCCGACCTCGTCATGGCGCCGGCCCTCGACGCCGCCTGCGACGCCCGCCGGCGCCTTCATCGCATCGCCGCGGCGCTCGAAGGCCTGCCGCGCCCGGAGCGACGCGCCGTCGAGGGCTGCGTCCTCGAGCCGCGCGACCGGCGGGAGGTCGCCGCGGAGCTCGGCGTCGGGACGGGCTACCTGCGCTGCCTCCTCTTCCGGAGCCGGCAGGTGCTCCGCGCCGCCTGAGCCCGCGCTCAGAAACCGAGCGGGTCGCGGGCGTCGCCGGGACGCGAGAGCGTGAGGGCCACGGGCGCGAGGCCTTCCTGCGCTCGGTACGCCTGGTAGTGCTGCAAGACGCGGCGCACGTAGCGATGCGTCTGCTCGAAGGGCACGTGCTCCGCGAAGACGTCGAGGGGCATCGAGAGCGGCCGCTGGCGAAGCCAGAGGCGCACGTTGTGCGGGCCGCCGTTGTAGGCGGCGACGGCGAGGGGCAGGCGACCCTCGAAGCGGTCCAGGAGCGAGCGCAGGTACCACGCGCCGAAGTCCAGGTTCGTCGCGGGATCCAGGAGGTCCTCGGGGTGAAAGCCCGAGACGCCGCGGGCCCGCGCGATGAGCGTCCCGGTGCGCGGCATGATCTGGAGGAGCCCGATGGCTCCCGCGTAGGAAACGATCTCGGCCTGGTAGACGCTCTCCACCCGCATCACCGCGAAGAGCAGGTTCGGGTCGAGGTCGTGACGCGCGGCCGCCGCGTAGACGGCGTGCGCGTGGGCGCGGGGTCGGGCCGAGATCGAGGCGAGACCTCCGAAGCCCGTCGCCACGCCCTGCGCCCCCAGCGCGTTACCCACGGCGGCCAGCTCCTTCCGTGCCGACTCGTCGAGGGCGAGGCGTCCTGCCTGGGTCCGGCAGCGGTCCGCCGATGCAGGTCGCGGCCCGCCGCGGGCGACGGCCGACGCGCCGGCGTAGCGTATCGCCGGGCCCCGCGCCTCCCGCCAGGCGAGGAAGGTCT
>CALCTH010000583.1 GCA_937893795.1 uncultured Myxococcales bacterium
AAATCATCATCCTCACCTTCATCATCCACAACATCATCGTCCTCGACTTCATCGACATGGACCGGAGCTCGCACCGCGACAAGGTCTACAAGGCGCTGGTGAAGGCGCTGAAGCGTGACAAGGCGAAGACCACGGCCGTCCGCATCAGCGAGCTGGGCCTCGTCGAGATGACGCGGAAGCGCACGCAGGAGTCCCTCGGCCGCACGCTCTTCGAGCCCTGCTTCTACTGCGACGGGACCGGCACCCTGAAGTCGAAGACCACGGTCTGCCATGAGATTTTCCGCCAGCTCCGGCGCGAGAAGGACAGCCTCCCGGGCTACAGCATCACGGTGACCGCGCACCCCGCGGTATGCGACGCCCTCGAACGCGAGGAACGCCAAGCGCTCGCGGAGGCCTCCAAGCTCGTCCAGCGACGCATCGAGCTCCAGCCGCGAAGCGACTACCATCTCGAACAGTTCGACCTGACGGCGAGCTAGCGGATCGTGAGGCGGGAGGCCGGATGAGCGGCGAGGAGGACCAGCGTGGGGACGCGCGCGTCACCATCAACAAGGAGTTCGAGTCCTTCGACGCCTTCATCCACGAGTACGTCACGAACGTCTCGCGCCGCGGCGCCTTCGTGAAGTCGAAGGAGCCGCTCCCCATCGGGACGCGCGTGGACCTGCGCTTCACGGTGATCATGGACGAGGTCGAGACCATCGAAGGAGTGGGCGAGGTGGTTCGCGTGCAGCACGACCCGCCCGGCATGGGCGTGGTCTTCCGGGAGCTCAACCAGTACTCGCAGCACCTGCTGACGCGTTTGCTGACCCGCGCCGGGACGGAGGACGGGTGAGCGAGCGCGGGGCTCGAGCCGAGCTCGTCGCCGCGCTCAGCGACGAGGAGCTTCGCGCCGAAGCGGAGCGGCGACGGCGCCGCCGCGGTGGCCGGGACACGCGCCTCGGTCGCGATCGAAGCGCGGCCCGGGAGCGGCTGGCCCGCCGCGGTGGACTCTCGTCGAGGATGCGCGGCTACTACGCGAACCTCGAGCTCGCGCCGGGCGCGACGATGGACGAGGTGCGCGCGGCGTACGGACGGCTGCGCGAGAAGTACCACCCGCGGCATCACGAAGGGGACGCGGAGAAGATCGCGGCCGCGCAGACTCTCCTCGACGGGCTCACCGAGGCCTACGCGGCCGTGCGCGACCACCTGCGGGGCCGCCCCTGAAGCGGCCGAACGGCGCGCCTCAATCGACCTTGAGGTAGCCCGTGCGGATGAGCTTCACCAGAATCTGACTCGCCTCGATGTCGTCCATGCGGCTCTGGTTGAGCACGGCCTCGACCCGAAGGTGGTTGTGCGCCAGCTGCAGCACGTCGAGCTCGTCGGTCGAGAGCTCCGAGAGCGGCGGGATGAGCGGCGAGGAGAGCTGAAGCTCGGCAGCCAGGGGCGGCATGTCGGGCCCCAGTCGGCGCACCTCGTCGAGCTGGCGCATGGCCTCCATGAGCAGGGCTTCGGTGCTCATGGTGAGGGGCTCGTGGAAGTCCCGCTGCTCGGGCGGCTCCATGTCGAAGGTGCCGTGATCCCAGGTCACCACCCGGTAGAAGCTCTTGAGCGGCGAGACGTCGTAGTTCTCGTTGACCACCGCGTAGACGACCTGCCCGCGGTCGAGGAAGATCCGCCCCGTGTCGTGGTCCGTTCGCACCACGAGGGTCCCGCTCTTCTTCGAGGCCGCGAAGAGCTGGAGCAGGTCCGGGAGCGGGACCTCGCCGATGTCGCCGGTCATCGTGCGCACCTGCGAAGTGCGCTTGCCGGCCGCGACGTCCTCGAGGTGCGCCTTGGCCTCGTTCAGGCTCTGGCCGTTCTCGGTGGCGACGACCTTGATGATGCTCGTCCCGATGAGGATCCGGTCGCCTTCGTTCAGGCGCGCACGCTTGACCTTCTCCCCGTTGACGAAGGAGCCGTTGGTCGAGCCGAGATCCTGGATGAAGATCTGGCCGCTCGTGACCGTGACCTTCGCATGGCGGCGGCTGACCATGTCCTCCACGAGGACCATGTCGAGCTCGCTCGAGCGGCCGATGACGATCTCACCGCTCTCCGGTAGCGGGAACTCGCCTCCCTGATACTTGCCCGAGATGAATCGGAGGGCGAAGGCGCGCGCCTGAATCGTGGGCGGCGTCGTCATGGGTGCCGGTGGCTCCATCGGAATCGGTCCGAGGCGTCGCCGTAGGCTAGGGAGTCCGCGGGCCTTGGGGCAAGCTGTGTGCACGCCGGCGGAGGGCGACCCGCCGTGATAATTCGAGGGGGTGCGACGCCCTTCGGCAGCGGGCCACCGCGGCCTCGCCCCCCGCCGGGGCCCGCTCGGAGCACGCCTCGTCCTGGGTGTCGCCCTGGTGCTGGCGAGCGCCGCGCTCGGGGTGCCCGGCGCCGCGGCCCAGGTGCGCGACCGGCGGCTCGGCAGGCGCAGCGGAGCCACCGGGCGCGTCGTCATACAAT
>CALCTH010000584.1 GCA_937893795.1 uncultured Myxococcales bacterium
CCTCACGCGTGATGACCACCGACGTCGCCGTGGCCGCGCTCGCCGGCGCCCTCGGGTCGGTGCTCCTCGCGCAGCTCTTCGTGCGTCTCCAGCGCCGGCGACGAAGCGGCCGCGCCAAGGCCCGCGCGCGGCGTGCCGGCCGAGGCGAGGTGCGCGCGCAGCGGCTGCTGCGCGCGGCGGGCTATGCCATCGAAGCGACGCAGCCGCGCACGCGGCTCCGCATGCGCGTCGACGACGCATGGGCCGAGGTGGACCTGCGCGCCGACTTCCTCTGCACGCGCGCGGGTCGACGCTACGTGGCCGATGCGAAGACCGGCCGCGAAGCCACGAGCCTCGGCTGCGCGGCCACGCGCCGGCAGCTCCTCGAGTACCGGCTCGCCTACCCGGTGGACGGCGCGCTCCTCGTGGACGCCGAGCACGAGCGCGTGGTCCGCGTGGAGTTCGACGCGCCGGGGGCCGGCCGGCGCCTCTGAGCCAAGGCGGCTCAGCTGCCCTTCGGAGCGCGCCAGCGAAGCACGCGCCGAGGCCAGCGCGGGGACTGCTCGCCGCGGCGCTGGGTCCACAGCTGACGCAGGAAGGGGCCGACGGTCCCGACGAGCCACGGGGGCGGTCCCGGTGGCTCGGCGGGCTCGACGACGGCTCGGCCCGTGGCGAAGTCGAGGCGCGCCACGGCGCGGTGAAGACCGCCGCGGGGCAGGTAGTACGTGACGCGGTAGGTCACGTAGGCGGCGACGTCGTCTTCCAGCTCCAGGAGGACGCGGCCGCCCGTTTCGGGGTGAAGGCTCTCGTCGTTCATGGGGGTGCATTGGCCCCCGGAACGTCAGAGCGCGGGGAGAGCCGAGGCGGGCGGGGATGGGGAGGCGGACGAAGGCGTCGTGGGGCTACCCGACGATGCCCCCGCGACGTCCCGCTCTGGTGACGCTTCGGACCCTTGAGAAGGCACCGGCGTGAGAGTTTCCACACCCTCTTCGAGCAGCTCGAGCTCGATGGGCGTCACGACGCCCGTGCGGCTCACGCTCACGGTCTGCCCATCGGGCATCACATACGCGCCGAGCTCGTCGTTCCACTTCGGGAGCGGGATCTCGATGGGCGTGCGCTGCGACCCCCGGATGCGCCCCGGGAGCACGCGGACCGGAAGCGGCGTGTCCAGCTCGAAGACGTAGCCGCCCTCGTCGATGGCGAGCAGGTAGCTCTGGCCCTCGTGGGCGAGATCACGGCGAAAGGCCATGCGCTGCTGCCCCAGCCGCTGGTGCGGGCGCCGGCGAAGAACGAAGGACATGAGGCGCACCGCAATGTGGTTGTGCAGCCGATGGCAGCCGTGCGAGTGGCGCCGCATGATGCTCATGTAGTCGACGCTTCCGTGGGTGCGGATCCCCTCGTCGCCGCGCAGCACGACCTGCCCCTCCTCGTCGCGGCGGTAGAGCCGGTGGTAGGCCGCCACGAGGCCGTAGGCGCTGGCGTAGCCCGGGCCCGTTTCCTGGTAGTTCACGGCAAAGGGCCGGGCGCGGTCCCGCGAGCGGGTCAAGAGCTCCCGCGCCGGCGTCGTCTCGGGCGGAAGCCAGACCGGGGACGCCACGATCTGTGCCCATACGCGCGGCCCGACCTCGGACTGCTTGTACTTCCACATCACCGTCCCGTCGACGAGCTCGCTCCGCCAACCGCCCACGGTCGTCCCGTGGCGCGCCAGGGGGATGCGCTGGCCGCGGTAGCGCGTGAAAATCGTGAGCCGCGGGCGACGCTGGATGGGCTGGGGGCGCTCCTGGCCGGCCTCGTCGAAGGGGAACTCGTACCAGATATCGCCGCGGTCGATCTCGACCTCGAGCTCCATCGTATCCGCGTAGTACTCGGGCAACGCCGGCGCCGGGATCGCCACGACGCGCGGCCCGTCCGCGGGCATCACCCCGAGCTCGTCGAGGAAGGCGAGCGTGCTCTGCGGGCTCTCGAGACCGAAGGCGCTGCGGACGGCCTCCCGAAGGTCCGCCTCCAGGTTCGGGACGGGATGACGTGAGCCGTCGGCGCCCTCGTAGGTGCGCGGCTCCGCGTCGCGCAGGAAGCTCCGACTCCCGTCCTCGATGACCCCGGCGGCGTGCATGGCGCGCTCCGTGAGCACCCGAAGCACCGCCTGCTGCTCGGCCTCGGCGGGCGTCAGGCGCAGCACCGTGAGCGTGTCACGCCCGATGAAGCCCCAGCCCGGGACGCGGTGACGTCGCTCGAGCTCGGCGAGGGCCTCGTGCGTGGGCCAGTCCATGGCCCCCTCGACGTAGCGGCCCTTGCCCTCGAAGTAGCCCTCGCAGGCGAGGCGCGCCTGCGTCGCGCGTACCGCTTCCACGGTGGGCGCGAGCTCCCGGTGCTCCCGAAGCCGGCGTCGCATGCGGCTCGGGACGTCCTCGGGCGGAAGCTCGTCCACCGCGGTCACGCCGCGCTCCGCGAGGAAGCCCTGGATCTGCGCCTCGAGCGTCGCGAAGCGCTGCGCCGCCCGGCGGGCCCGGTCGCCGTTCCGGTAGGCGATGAACCCCTCGAAGGCCTGGAGCGGCTCCAGGTCGAGCCCTTCGGCGCAGTCGAGGCTGGCCGTCGCGCGAAAGCGGTCCCGGAGGACGCTCAGCGTCGGCAGGATTCCGTAGAGCTCGAGGTACCGGTCGCGCTCCGCGCGCCGCCCGTGGGCGTCGTCCGGGAACTCCTCGCGCGCGAGGGCGAGGTAGGTCCGGCGATAGGCGTTGGAGACGCGCTCGCCCGTCACCGGGTCCCCCTCCGTGAAGAGGATCGGCGTCCAGGCCTCCCCGAGGTCGACGAGCAGGTAGCCCTCCTCGGCAGCGGCGCTGCGCTCCACCTCGTCCACGACCTCTCCCCCCATCCACACGGGGACGGGGTCCACGAGCGCCGGCGCGGGCGGGGGTGCCGGCCGCGCGACGGCGGGGGGTGCCGTAGGCGGCGCGAGCAGGGGCTCGCGGGCGGGTTCGGTGGCCATCTCCCCGCACGCGGAGAACGCGAGCGCGAGGACGGCCAGAAGGCTTCGGCGACGCACGGTGAAAACTACCTTGGACATGGGGATCGGGGGCGCAAGTTTCCGGGCCCCGCCGAGGGTGGCGGCGCCTCGCCGTCTTCCCTTCCAGCATCCGTTCCAAACGCGCGAGACGCCCTCGTCACCAAGAGATCATTGATTAAGTCGCAGAGCGACGGCTGGCGTCCCCGCCGCCGTCGTGGTCCCCGACCCACTCGCTGTGGCAGCTCCCCCACCCTCGGCGGGCGCCGCGGGGGCTCGGAGCCGGTGCCTCACCCCCGCGAGGGAGGGTTGAAGCGGCAGGGCACGACTCCCTACCGTTCCGGCTCGTGCGCGCTCTCTTCGTCCTGCTCTCGCTCGCCTTCGCGGCGCCCGCCCACGCGCAGGAAGGCTGGCGGGTGCTGGAGGCACCCGCCGAGGGCGAAGCGGAGGCCTCGCGCCTGGCCGCCGCCGTCCGGGCCGACCTCGGCGGGGCGAGCGTCGAGCCGGGCTCGGCCCGGGCTCGCCTCCACGCCACCCTCTCGCAGCCCGCCTCGCCCGTTCCGGCGCCGCTGGCCGCAGAGCTCGTGGCGCAGGATCGCGCCCTCCTTCAGCGCGTAGCCTTCGGTGACGACGTGGCCGAGGACACCGACGCGCTGCTCGCCCGCGCCGAGCGGCACCTCGCCGCCCTCGGGCGCCGGCCGGATCTCGCGGAGCCACTCGGGAACGTCTGCCTCTACGGCCTTCGCGCGCACCTCCAGCGCGATCGAAGGGCGGCCGCGGCCCAGCAGGGGCTCCGCTGCCTCGCCCTCCTCCCGGATCTCGCGCCGGACCCGGACCTCCACCCACCCCGGGTGCGCCGGACGTTGGACCGGGCGCGCGTCGCCCGCGAGGCGCTCGCGGCCCGCCTCGTCGTCATGAGCGGCCCGGACGACCCGGGCGACTGCGCCGTGCGCGTCCAGGGGAGACGTCTCGGCAGCACGCCCCGCGCCGAGGCGGTGCTGGTCCCCGGGCGGGTCGCGGTCCAGGTGGAATGCGACGCGGAGCCGGGGCGCGTCCATGGCGCGGTGCTGCGCGCGGGCGAGGCGACGCCCCTCGAGGTCCACGTGAGCCTGGACCGCGCGCTCGTCGACGATGGCACCGAGCGCGTGGCGCTGCGCTACGCCTCGGCGGCGCGGCGCGAGGCGCTCCGCGCCACGCCCGCGAGCCGTCTGGCGCGCGCTCTTCGGCTGGAGGCCGTGGTGCTCGTCTGGCAGGAGACGGAGGCCTCGCACCTGCTTCGCGTGGACGCCGACGGACAGGTGACCGCCGCTCGCATCCGGCGGGGCGACGACACCGCTCGCCAGCGCGCCGTGGACGCGCTTCGCGCGCGCCGGAGCGTGGACCTCGGACCCTCGCGTCCCGTGCTCGAGGCCGGGCGTGGGCCCGTCACGCCCCGCGCCGCGCCCACAACCGGTGGGGCCTGGTCCGGGCGACGCACGCCGACCTCGCTGGGCTTCGGCTATGGCTTCGTTCTCGTGGGGGTGGGCGCGCTCGCCGGAGGCTGGGGCAGCTACGTCCGCTGGCGCGAGACGCAGGATACGCTCGCCGCCGTGGACGACGTCCGCTTCGACCAGCGCCTCCAGCAGGGCGACCGCGCGCTCCGTGCGTCGCTCACGCTCCGCCGGGAGCAGCGCCTTCAGACGCTGGCGCTCGGCGGGGGCGGCGCTGGCTTCCTCTCGCTGGCGATGCCGCTCTTGCTCCCCGAGCGCGACGGCGTGCCCTGGGGCGCTTGGGTCGCGGGCGTGGTGGGCGGCGGCGCCCTCGCGGCGGGCCTCAGGCTGGGCCGGACGCACGAGACGCCGAACCCCGAGGGTCTTCGCTTCTCCCAGGAGCAGCCGCTGGCGGGCCTCATCGCGCTTCACGGTGCGCCGCTGCTCACCATTCCCCTCGTTTACGTCCTGCGCTGGGCCGTGAAGGGACGTGGCGGCGACCCCCTCGCGAGCGCCTCGCTCGACCCGACGCCCGGCGGCGCCCGGCTGACGCTCCGGCTCGCGCTCTGACAAATCGCTGGCGCTTCGACGCGGCGAAGGGCGACGGGGGCAGGCGGCCGGGCGCCCGGGGGCCCCGGAACGGGGCGTGCATCGCGAGCGGGCATGCACGCGCACGCCAAAGCGCCGACCTCCGCGCCCGGCTCCGTCGAGGTGCTCCGACTCCGGAGCGGCGCCACCACCGCCCGCGTCGGCGACGTGTGGCTGGAAGACCCCGTCGACCCCGTGGCGCAGGCGCGCGCCTTCATGAGCCCCGAGGAGGCCCAGGAGCTCGACGCGGTCGTGCTCTTCGGCGCCGGCACGGGGCATCGGGTGGCTCGGCTCCGAGAGCTCGGCATCCGCCACATCGTCGTGATGGAGCCCTTCGACGTGCTCCGCGAGCTCGCGCGCGGCCCGCTGCTGCCGCGCTTCGAGGGCACCTTCCTCGCCGGCGACGACGCCGAGCTCAGCGACGCCGTGGCGGCGGCGATGACCACCCCGGAGCGCATCCGTCTCGTGTCCAGCCGGGGCTACGCCACGCTCTTTCCGGACTTCGAGGCGCGCTGCCAAGGCGCCACGCGCGAGGGGCTCGCGTTCGGCGAGGTGCAGTTCAACACGCTCCGCTACCGGACGCCCCTGAGCGCGAAGCAGCTCGCGGAGAACGTGCGACGCCTGACCGGCACCGTGAAGCTCGCGAGCCTGGGCCGGCCCCTCGAAGGGACCCCGGCGTTCATCGTGAGCGCCGGACCGAGCCTCGACGGGAACGTGCATCTCGTGGGCGAAGCCGCGAAGCGCGGGGCCGTGTTCGCCGTCAACACCGCGGCCAAGGCCGTCGAGCACGCCGGCGGCACCGTCGACATGCTCTGCGCGCTCGAGTCGCTGCCCCATGCGCATCAGCTCGCCGTCAGCGCCAGGGCGCTCCTCCTCGACCTCTCGACGCACGCCGCGAGCTTCGCGGTGGACGTCGAGCCCAAGCTGGTGGGCTTTGGAGCCGCCGGCGGCGAGCACGTGGCGCGGCACCTGCCCATGCCGCGCTTCGAGAGCGCCGGGAACGTGGCCAACCTGGCGCTGCGCGCCTGCCTGCTCTGGGGCGCCGACCCCATCGTGCTGATCGGCCAGGACTGCGCCTTCCCGGGAGGGAGGCTCTACGCCTCCCACTGCGGCCGGGACATGTGGCGCGCGCGCGTCGAGGGCGACGTCGCGCACTTCGAGGTCGACGAGGACGTCTGGCGACTCTTCAGCGACCACGACATCCCCGCGCCGCGCCACTCGCCGGCCCTCTCGCTCCCGCGCTGGGGCGACTCGGAGGGCCGCGTCGCCTCGGCGCCGGCCTTCGCCAACGTCGCGAAGTACCTGCACCTCGTGCAGCAGCGAGAGGCGGGCGAGCGACGCCTCGTCAACGCCACCGAAGGCGGCGCTCACATCGCAGGCTGGGAGGAGACCCCGCTCGCGGCGCTTCTCGAGGAGCTGCCCGTCCGGGCGCACGGCCTCCATGAGGCGATCGCGGCGGCCCCGCGCTTCTCGGACGCCGAGGTCGGCCGGGCCCGGCGGGCGCTTCAGAGCGAGCTGCACGCCGTGGAGAAGGCCGCCACGCAGTGCCTCCAGCGCAAGGGGAGCGCCCGGGACCGCGCCAGCCAGCGGCTTCGAAGCGCCGCCGCGAAGGCCCCGCTCGTCAACGGCTACGCCAGCGGCGAGCTCCTCGAGCTGCGGCGGACGTCTCCCCAGGACCGCACCAAACGCACGTTCCAGATCATCCAGCGCGCGGCGCGGACCCTCGGCCGGGCGGTCTGAGCGCGGGGCGGCCGACGCCGGAGCCGGGACCGTGAGGAGGGGCGTCGCGAGGGCCTTGGCGTGGCGGCCGGGATCCCGTACACCCCTCGCCACGGAGCCCCTCATGAACAAAGCAGTCATCCTTTCGTCGAGTCTCCTCCTCACCGTCCTCGTCTTCGCGCCGGCCCTGGTGGGCTGCGGAGGCACGCGCAGCTACGTCGTCACCGGCTCGGACCGCACCGTCGGCACCGACGCCGAGCTCGAGGTCAAGAAGGACGGCGCCAACTTCGCCATCACCCTCGACGTCGAGAACCTCCCGCCGCCCGGCCGCGTCAGCGACGGCGCGGAGGTCTACAGCGTGTGGCTCCGCCCGGAGGGCCAGGCGACGCTCCTCCTGGGGCAGCTCAACTACGATGAGGACGATCGCGAGGGACACCTCGAGACCACGACGCCGCACGAGAGCTTCGAGATCCTGGTGACCGCGGAGCAGACGGCGCAGGCCGCGAGCCCCAGCGAGATGGTCGTCATCCGTCAGCGCGTCGACTGACGTCCCGGCGCGCACCTCGCCACCGCGTCAGAAGGCGCCGCCGATGGTGAGGTGCAGCGCCCCGGGTCGGCCCTCGTAGCGGAAGACCCCGATGAGCGAGTCGTCGTCGGGCTCGCGGGCATCCCGCTCGTCGGTCCCGAAGACCTGCGCTCCCGGCACGCGCCAGGCCACGTCGAGGCGGATGGGCCCGACGATGGTGTAGTAGCGGACGCCGCCGCCGACGCTCAGCTGCGGGTGATCGAAGCGAAGTCGCGGATCGCGCGACACGTCGCCGGCGTCGGCGAAGACCGCCAGCTCGAGGCTCGTCCCGAGGGCGGCGCGGAGCTCGAGGCTCGCGAGCCAGGTCCGGATACCGCCCTCGGGCCCGTCGCCGAGGCGCCCGGGGAGGAAGCCGCGATTGCCCACGGGCCCGCCGCCGCGCAGGAGCAGGCTTCGCGGCCCGACCTCGCGCTGGTTGGCGTCGAGGCGCCCGTCGACGGCGAAGATGTACATGCCGGCGAGCGCGAAGCGCGCGGCCAGCACCAGCCGCCCGCCGAAGAGTGGGGCGTACGCGCGGGCGTCGCCGAGCATGCGAAGGAAGCGCCAGCTCGAGCGAAGCATGTCCCCGGCCTCCTGCAGCGTGGCGCTCAGCGTGAAGCCGCGTCGGGGCCGCCCGGGGTGATCGCGACCGTCGTAGAAGGCGTGCTGCTCGAAGTAGGTGAGGTCGTAATCCGCCGGGATCCCAGCGTCCCCGATCGCCGTCTGGCCCGGCGGCACACGATAGAACTCGGAGCGCCAGCCGACGCGGAGCAGCAGCCGATGGCCGAGGAAGCGCCGCTCGGCCGCCGCATGGGGCCTCACCGCGTGACGGAAGAAGACGTCGAAGGGATCCGGTCCGTACTCGTATTCGGCGCCCACGGTGAGCGTCGTCCGCGCTTCGAGAAAGCCCGGCTGCGCCAGCTCGAGCCGGAGCACGTTGCCGAAGCGAGGCCGTGTGGTTTCGGGGAACTCGGCGTTCGCGAAGACCAGCGCCGGGCGGTCTTCGAGGGTCAGGCGCCGGAGCCCGCCGAAGGTGTCGCGGCTCTCGTAGCGAAGCGTGCCGTGGAGATCCCACTGGGGCTGGCTGAAGGTCTGCCCCCCGTCGAAGTCACGCTGGAACTGGCCCGCGGCGATGCCGGCGCCGAGGCGATAGCGGTGCTTCCGCGCCGGGACGACGCGGGCCCGTAGATCGATGACGGCGGCCTCGGGGTCGTCCTCCGGGGGCAGCACCGGCTCCACCGTCACCGACGCAAAGGCGCCGAGCTCGACCAGCGCGCGCTGCGTCTCGCGTACCGTCTCCTGGTCGAAGGGCTCACCCGTCGGCACGTTCGCCGCCGCGACGATGCGCCGGGCGTCGAGCTCGCCCTGCCCTTCGAGGCGGAGAACGCCGAAGACGCAGCGGGGCCCCGGGCGAACGCGAAAGTGTATGGCCGCCGTTCGGCTCGGCCGGTCGACGCGCGCGTCGCCCTCCACGGCGGCCCGGGCGTAGCCCTCGTCGGCCAGGGCCCGGGCGAGGGCGTTCTTGGCGGCGTCGTAGCGCACCTCGTCGAAGCGCCCGCCGTCGAGGCCCTCGAGCGTATCGGCCAGCCGCGCACGAAGCTCCGGCGGGAGCACGTCGTCGCCGCGGAGCGTGACCCGGCCCACGAGGGTCGGCTCGCCCTCCTCGACCTCGATGACCACACGAACCCGGCATCCTTGGCGACGTCGGCGCCGATCGCAGCCGGGCTGCGCCGCGTCGCGCGGAAGCTCGTCGTCCTCCGCCGCCTGGGGCGGATCCACGGACCAGCGCACCACCCGCGCCTCGTGGTAGCCGCGCGCCGCGTACCAGCGCTCCACGCGTCGTAGGTCCTGCTCGAAGATCACGCGGTCGAAGAGCGGCCATGCCGTCCAGGGCCACGCCCAGAGGGCCACCCGGCGCCGCGGCTGGTCGAAGGGCGCCTCGCCGCAGACCGGGTCCCCGAGGCCGACGGTCAACCCGGCGCGAGCCCGAGGGCGCGTGACCAGGCAGCTCTCGAGGGCGAGGGGGTCGAAACGCTCCACGCCCTCGAGGCGCACACGATCGACGCCGTAGCGGTCCGCGGGGATCCGCCCGCAGCCGGCGAGCAGGAGGAGCACGAGCGCGCGTCGCGTCATGGCTCCCAGGTGAGATCGAGGGACCAGTTGGCCTGTTGGTCGACGAGCGCCGTACCGACGAGGCGGCGAGGAAAGAGAAGCTCGATGAGCGCCGACGTGCTGAAGGAGGCGCGCCCGCCCTCGCTCTCCTCGTCCTGCCCTTCGACGCCGAACACGCCCTCCACGTAGACGCCCTGGAGCACGGGCTCGAGCCACGAGGGGATGAGCCGGTCGAGGCTGAAGCCTGCGCGGAGCTGCGCCTGGCTCGCGCCGTCGCTCTCGATGGCGAGAACCGGGACGTAGGCACCGAAGCGGCGCCGCGCGAGGCTCGACAGAACGCCGGCGGTGAGGCCCGCGAGCACGGAGCGCGCCTGGTCGTTCGCCGTCTCGCCGGCCGCCCCGTTCGACCTCCCCCGCACCAGGCGATCGAGGATCTCCTGCTCGGTGAGCCCCTCTTCGCTGGAGGTGAAGGCGAGCTCCGGGCGCTCGAGAGTCCCGGTGATGCGTACGCCAACGGTCTCACCGGCGGGCAGGGCGTGCACCGCGCTCACGTCGAGCTCGGGGTCGATGGTGGCCGCCCCCGTGAAGAGGATCTCTCCGCGCTCGAGCTCGAAGCGCTTGCCAAGCAGCTCGAGGGTACCCCGTCGCACGCGCACGGGACCGTCCAGCGTCACGGCCTCGGCGTCGGCGCGGAGCGTGACGTCGGGCTCGAGCTGAATGGCGAAGTCGTCCCTGCGGACGAAGAAGGGCGAGCTCTCGAAGCGAAGCACGAGGTGCTCCGGCAGCGCTCCGGGCCCTTCGTCCGTTTCCGCGGGCGCCTCCGGCTCCGCTTCGTCGGAAGCGCCCCGGCCACCGAAGGGGGCCGCGCCGACGCCCGGCTCGTCCTCGTAGGTCACGTCGGGATGTGGCCGAAGCCCGAGGGCGACGCGACCCTCATCGGGAGGTACCGCCACCGCCGCGTTGCGCATCTGCACCTCGACCTGCGCTCGTCCCTCGGCCATGCGCGCGTCGAGGCGCGCGTCGGCGTCGATGGTCGCGATGGGGATGCCCTCGTCCCGCACGGGGAAGCCCCGGGTCGCGAGGGTGAGCACCGCCCGCGTCGGCCGGAAGGTAGCGTCCGTGGTGACGCGCCCGTCGAGGCGGGCGCGACCGTCGCGGTCGCGGAGCGTCAAGCCGTCGAAGAAGACGCCGCGGCCTTCCCCGGCTGCCTCGAGGGCGAGCCGACCGTCCAGCCGCTGCACTCGCTGAAAGGGCTCGCGAAGGGTGAAGGCCACGGCGTCCAGACGAAGCTCCCCCTCCGCCTCGCGCACGGCCTCCCCGCGGCCCCGAACGCGAAGCGCACCGCTGAGCTGGCCGGAGGGGTCCACCACGTCGGGCAGCGCCGCGAGGAGCGGCGCGACGGGGGCGTTCGTGGCGTCGAGGGTCGCCGACCAGTCCCGCGCCTCATCGAGCCGGGGCGCACCATCGCGGAACACGAGCGGGGCGGTGGCCTCGAGGTCGAGCACGTCCTGCCCTTCCTCCCGGAGGTGGAGCGCAGCGCGAGCCTCCTGGGGGCCGAGGGTCGCTGCGAGCATCGCGCGCACGGGCAGCGCGCCGTGCACGCGGGTGCCGTTCGCGAGGAGCGTCGCCTCCACGCGGGGGCGGTCCGTCCCGAGCCCGGAGCCGTCGACGCGCACCTCCGCGCGCCCCTCGAGCTCGTCGCAGATCGTGGGCACCTGACGTAGTGGCACGCGCGCGCCGCCCCCTCGAAGCTCCAGCGGTGGCGGTCGCAGCTCGCCCTCGGCCATCCAGCGGCGGAGCGGCGCCGGGGCCGTGGCGTCGAAGGCGAGCACCCGTTCCCCGGCGAGGCGGAGGCCGAGCTCCGCGCGCGCCTCGGCGCCGTCCAGCTCGACACGCAGCCCGAGCGCGGGAGCGTGGCCATCATCGTCGCAGCGCCCGGCGCCGAGGTAGTCGGCGTTCACGGCGACGTGACCGCGGGGCGGTCCGGCGGCCACCGCCTCCACCGCGACCTCGAGCCCAGCGCGCATCGCGAGGGGCGGCGCGAAGGGGCGGGGAAGCGCATCGAGGCGGCGCGGCGGCACGGACGCCACCACACGAAAGGGCGCTTCGCGGAGCCAGCGCTCGACGGGACGGCCTGCGAAGAGGAGCGCGGTGTCGGCATCGACGCGGGCCTCGAGGAGCGTCCCCTCCCGATCCTCGAGACCGATGGTGAGGGTGAGGGGCTCCTCGCCGGACGCCGGGCTCGCGGCGCCGAGGAGTGCGACGAGATCGGCATCCACGGCGTCGCCGTAGTCCATCCGGAGCGCCACGCCGCGGACGGAGACGCGGCCCTCCGGCAGACCGCCGAGGCGGCCCGCGACGCGCGCGTCGACGATGGCGACGCCAGCGAGCGGTGGCAGCCCCACGCCGAGCGCGTTGGCCCGCTCCGAGGCCTCCTGGAGGTCAATTCCGGGCGCGAGCACCTCGGCCTCGAGGCGGGTCTCGGGATCTGAGAAGAGACCCAGGAGCCGCCGGCGCCGGCTCGCGAGGGACGCCTCCAAGGTGACCGACCCCGCGCCCGCCGCGGTGAGCTCCACGCTGGCCTCGGCCCGCGCTCCGCGGGCCAAGCGCTGGTGGTTCACGCGGACGGCGAAGCGCGGGACCTCCAGGGGCCCGGCCAGCAGCCCAGTGCCCTCGGCCCGCGCCAGGATCGTCGGTGCGTCGAGGGGCCCGGAGGCCTCGACGTCCAGGGCGAGGCGGCCCGAAGGAGGGGTACCGAGCGTCGCTCGCAGCTGGCCGCCGAGGCCGGGAGCGAAGCGCTCCGCGGCCTGCAGAAGCGGTCCGAGCCGGAGACCCTCGGTCCGGAGCCGGACGTCACCGCGCGCATCCGCGACCTGGACCGCGCCCGAGGCTTCCATGGCGAGCGGTCCGCCCTCCGCCCGCACCGAGAGCGCCTCCGCGGCGACGCGCGTCCCCTCCCAACGCAGTCCCCGCGCGGCGAGCGCGAGAGGCCGGGGCCAGACGCCGCGGACGCGCCCCGAGAGGTCAGCGCGCCCGGCAGGCGTCGAGGCAGTGAGTGGCGCCGAGAGGATGACGTCTCCCTCGAGCGCCAGCTCCGCCGGCGCAGCCTCGGCCTCGACGTCGAGGCGGTAGCGCGCGCCTCCCTCGCCCCGGGGCCCGCCGCCGAGCGCCATGCGCAGCCGCTGCACCCGGCC
>CALCTH010000585.1 GCA_937893795.1 uncultured Myxococcales bacterium
GGCTGCGCTCCTTGCTGACGCGCCACGACGAGGCCGCGGAGGAGCGCGGTCCCGGTCAACCGCAGCGCCCGCGACGGGCTCCGGCGCGGAGCGCGGGGACGGCGGCTCAGCGTCCCGTCGGCGGCCCGGTGGCGGGTCCGGCCGGGCAGGGCGCCGGGCCGGCTCCACAGCTCAACCGCGCGCAGCGTCGCGCGGCCGCCAAGAAGGCCAAGAAGAAGGGCGGCCGCGGCGCGCGGCCCTGAGCCGCGGCCTCAGGCCCCGTCACGGAGCCGGCCGAAGAGCAGGCTGTCGCGCCACTCGCCGAGCACGAACCCGCGCTGCCGGCAGCGCCCTTCCCGGGCGAAGCCGAGGCGCTCGAGGAGCGCGAGGCTCGCGGCGTTGTCCGGGTCGACGTCGGCCTCGAGGCGATGGAGGTCCATGGCGCCATAGGCGTGCTCAACGACGGCGCCTAGCGCTTCGGTCATGTAGCCCTGGCGCCAGTGGCGCCGCGCGATGATGTACCCCAGCTCGGCGCGGCGGTTCACCTTGTCGTGGTGGAAGAGGGTGACCTTCCCGATGGCCTCGCCCGTCGTCCGGAGCGCCGGCGCCCACGTGAGCGCCTGGCCCTTCGCCACCCACTCGAGCTCCCGGTCGAGGATGCCCTTGGCCGCGGCGCGGTCGGGGACGGGGTCGCCGGACCAGTAGAGGAGGGTCTCCCGGTCCGTGAAGATCTCCTCGAAGGCGTCGAGGTCGCCCGGCGTCAGCGGGCGAAGCCGTAGCCGGGGTGTCTCGAGGAGGGGGAGCGCGTCGGACATCGTCAGCTCCGGTAGTCGGCGTTGATGCGGACGTACTCGTGACCGAGGTCGCAGGTCCACACGTATTCCTTGGCTCGCCCGGCACCGAGGCGGACGACCAGATCGTAGAGCGGAGCCTGCATCACGGCGCTCGCGGCGGCCTCCACCTCGGGCGTCATGAGCGCCTCGCCGCGCCGGTAGAGGACGTGGTCGCCGATGCGCACCTCGGCCTTTTCCGGGTCGAAGGGGACGCCGGCGCGCCCCGCGGCGGCCAGGATGCGGCCCCAGTTCGGGTCGCAGCCGTGGAGCGCCGTCTTCACCAGGTTCGAGGTGCCCACGGTCCGCGCGACGGCCAGCGCGGCCTCGGGGCTCGGCGCCTGCTCCACGCGCACCCGGGCCACGTGCTGGGCACCCTCGCCGTCGGCCACGACCTGGAGCGCGAGGGCCTCGAGCACTTCGCGCAGCGCCCGGACGAAGCGCTTCGAGCCAGCGTCGTCCCCGGAGAGGCGCTCCCCGCCGCCCGCGCCGCTCGCGAGGGCGAGGATGACGTCGTTGGTCGAGGTGTCGCCGTCCACGGTGATGCGGTTGAAGGTGGCGTCGCTCGCCTCCCGGAGCGCCCGGCGGAGGAAGCGCTTCCGGACCGGCGCGTCCGTGACCACGAAGGCAAGCGTGGTCGCGAGGTTCGGGTGGATCATCCCGGCGCCCTTGGCGACGCCCACCATCCGGTAGCGACGCTTGCCGCGACCGACGGTGCTGGCCGCCGCCTTCGTCCCGAGATCCGTGGTCACGATGGCCTCGGCGAAGGCGCCGGCGCCCTCCGGCGAGAGGCTCGCCACGAGCTCCGGCGCGGCCTGCACGATGGGCGCTTCCGGCAGCGGCACGCCGATGACCCCCGTCGACGCCGGCACCACCGAGCGGGCCGGGATTCCGAGCGCCGAGGCCACGGCCTTCGTCGTGCGCTTGGCGGCGCGGCGGCCCGCAGCGCCGGTGGCCGCGTTGGCGTTGCCACTGTTGACCAGCACGGCCTGCGGAGCGTCCTCGGCGAGGCGCTCGAGCATGAGCACCAGGGGTGCCGCTTTCACCCGGTTGGTCGTCGCCACGGCCGCGGCGGTGGCGGGCGCGTCGCATACGAGGAGCCCGAGGTCCGCCTTGCCGCCCGCCTTCAGCCCGGCGGCGCAGGCGCCCCAGCGAAAGCCCGCGATGCTCCCGAGCTCCCCCGCGGGGGTGACGCGTGCATGGAGCGCGCGGGCGTCGATGCGCGTCGCCGCTCCCGGCGCGCCCGTTCCCCCCGGCGCGTCCGTCGTGCCTGTCGCCATGGCCGCGGACGCTAGCACCTCCCGTCGCGAACTCGCGCGATGCGTCCGGAGCGCCGTAGATTCACGGGGTGCGGGCCCTCCTCGTGCTCCTCTCGGTGCTGGCCGCGACGGCTTCGGCGCGCGCCCAGGAGCTCCCCTGCGCCCGCGAGGCACCGCTCGTGGTCATGGCCGCGGCCGTCGCCGAACGACCAGCGCTCGGCGCGGACGAGGTGCGCGCCGCGCGCCGCGAGGCCGGGAGCGATCTGCCCGGCGCGCGGG
>CALCTH010000586.1 GCA_937893795.1 uncultured Myxococcales bacterium
GCATCCCCGGCCGAGTCAGCGCTCGCCGGCGCCGCTGCTCGCGGCGCCACAGCTCCTGAAGAGCCGCACCTCGACGCGCTGGACGTGCGGGGCGAGCGTCGCGCGCCACTCGGGGAGCGCGTCTCCGGCGCGGCCCAGCGCACGCACCACCAGGTCCGTCGGCGCCCGGGCGAGGTCGAGCGTGGCGCGCTCCAGGCGGTGAATCTCGCGCGGCGCGCTTTCGAGGTCGTCGCCCGCGTCGAAGGTGAGGCCGACGAGGTTCGCGCGCGCCCCGCGCTCGGGCCGCGTGAAGAGCTCGAGGCGCTCCAGCTCGAGGCCCGGGACGAGGTCCGTCTGCAGGAGCACCACGATCTCCGGGCTCGCGGGCTCCGGCGCGGGCTCGCCGCAGGCCGCGAGCAGCGCGAGGGAGAGCGAGAGCGCGAGGCGAAGCAGGGAGGGACCCCTCCACGCGCCCGATCGCCGAGCGGCCATCACGGCGCCGCCGGAACCAGTCGCCGCAGGTAGACCGCGCCGGCGGTCTGCACGAGGGCGGCGCTCCCGTCGAAGCGCCGGGCTTCGTCGCCGGGAGCGCCGATGAAGAGCGTCTCGCCGTCCGTCACGAGGGTCCTCCCGAAGTCCGCGAACTCCGGGAGCGTCGAGGGGCGTAGGTAGAGCGGCCCCTCGATGGGCAGGCCCTCGCCTCCCGCGCCCAGCGGATAGAGGAAGACGGTCCCCGACCTCTCCCCACGACCCGGACGGATGCGCGTGTCGGGCCCCACCACGTCTGGCGTGTCCGTGAGCGCGTCCGCAGGGCTCCCTACGGCAAGCCAGGAGCCCACGACGGCGAAGGACGCGACCCCGTTCCGGTCGGCAGCGAGCATCTGCGAGGGCTCCCAGCCCGTCTCGGTCTCGGACAGGACGATGATGGTGGGAGCCCCGCCAAAGGGACGACCGACGAAGAGCCGTGATCCGCGGAGCAGCATCGGTGAGCTCGCCGAAGCGAACGTCCGGACCCCAGGGTCCGGCAGCGTGTCGAGGCCGCCCTGGGGGGTGCCGACCAGCAGGCGTCCCGAGGACTCCAGGAGGGCGAGGCGATCGCCCTCGGCGACCATCGTGCCCGGTCGCAAGCCGCCGACGCGCACCCGCGCCCGTCCGGCGCCCTCCTCCACGTCGAGCAGGCTCTCCCGCCACACGGCGAGGCGCCCGTCGTCCAGGAAGGCGAGGGCCCGCACCTCCGCGGCGGCTTCGCGGACCTCGGGCCCGCGCCAGGCGGTCCCATCGAAGTCGTAGACGTGGACCTGTCCCGTGGAGCCCGCCGCCACAGCGACGCGGTCCTCGTGGACGGCGAGGTACGTGCCGTAGCGCGTGCCGTCACCGACTTCGTCCGGCGGGCCCGGGGGACGCAGCGCGGCCTCGAAGCGCCAGGAGCCCTCGACGCGCCGGTAAAGGTAGACGGCGCCATAGAAGGCGTCGGGGTCGTAGGTGGCGTCGTCGGGCGGGGCCATGTCGATGCCCGTGGCCCGCGTTCCGTCGGTCACGGCCGAGACGGCGAGCAGGTCCCCGTCGAGCGCGAGCGGCGATCCGAAGCGCATGCTCGGGTGAGGCCGGGGCGCCGTGAGCCGCCCGACCTCCACCTCGTCGCAGGGCAGGCCCAGATAGCGCTCGCAGGGCATGTCCACGGTGCAGCGCGGCCCCACGCAGGTCTCGCCGGCCGCGCAGGGGAAGCCGCAGGCGCCGCAGTTGGCCTCGGACATGGGCTCGAGGTCGTCGACGGTCCCGTCGCAGTCGTTGTCGAGGCCGTCGCAGACCTCCTCGCTCGGCGACGTCGGCGCGCTGGCCCGGGGCGCGCAGCTGCCCTCGCCGCACTGCTCGCACGTTCTGCACTCGCGATTGCAGCACACGCCGCCCACGCAGAACCCGCTGGCGCAGGCGCGGTCGAGGGTGCAGGCCGTGCCGTTCGCCTGGCCCCGGCCCGGCTCCACGAGGCATCCGAGCCCGGGCTCGCAGAAGTGGTTGGCGCCGCAGGGCGCGTCGTCGATGGGCTGGAAGCAGACGCCCGCGTCGCAGCGGCCCTCGAAGCGGCACAGGGGGTCGGCCTGCGCGCATCGGCCGTCGCTTTCGCAGAGAGGGGTCGGGCAGCTCTCCTCGTCGCCCCGGAAGCAGTCGTCCGGGACGCATCGGCCGCCGAGGCAGCGGCCCGTCTCGCAGAAGACGCCGCGACAGCTCCGGAAGAGGCGCACCTCGATGCGCCCGGAGCTCGCGTCGAGCCGCGTCCGCCACTCCATGGAGCGACCCCCGTTGCGATCGGTGCCGCGGACGATGAGCAGCGTGCGCGTTGCCTCGAGGTCGTCAGCGAGGACGTCGCGCGGGAGCCGGAGGATCTCCACGGGCGCGCTCACCCAATCGCTCCCGCTGGTCACGCCGATGCTCGTGACGTTGTCGCGCGTGCCCTCGTCCACCCGCGTGTAGGCTTCGATGCGGGCCAGCTCGAAGCCTGGCGTCAGGTCGCTCTGCAGGAGGACGACGATGTCCGACGGCGGGCTGGGCTCGCGCGTGGCGTCGCCACACGCGACCGCGCCGCAGACCAACGCGCAGAGAGCCCAGCGGAGCGCCATGGACCCATCATGCCATGGGCAAGGGCTGCGTCACGCGCAGCGGCCGCTGCTCGGAGAGGCCGGCGTCAGCCGCCGCAGGGGCTCTCGGAGGGCTGCGCGAAGGCGGCCGGCGCCTCGGCCTCGGGGGCGGAATCCGCGGCGCCGGTGGAGTACGGGCAGGGCGCGTCGTCCTGGGCACCCGCGGAGAGGTGACAGGGCGTCTCGGCGCGGCGCATGTTGCAGCCGCCGGCGCCACACATGGACGTGGCGGCGAGGGCGAAGGCGCCTCCGAGGAGCGCGAAGAAGGCGGCGATGACGCCGAGCTGGCCGACGCGGCCGAGCTTGACCCAGCGCTGACGAACGATGGTGCGGACGAGGCCGGGGACGGAAGTGGGGCGCTTCTCCATGCCCTAAACGTAGGCCGATGGTCTCCGCCGGCTACGGCGTCGTCGTCCTCGGGCCAGAATGCGTCGGAATCGGCAGCTGATGCGCCTACGCGCGCCGCATTCGTCACCCGCGCGCCGTGTAGGTGCCCCGCATGCTCGGGACCTTCCCCGGCCCCTCGGCCACCCAGACCTCGCCCGCGCCGGCGTCGCCCCGCACGTAGAGCCCCACCTGCGCCGGGAGCACGAGGGGGCGCTCGAAGCGCACGTCGAGCACCCCGGGCTCCATCTCGAGGCGATGCGCGAGCCCCTCCCAGGTCCGGGCCATGGTCGAAAAGCCGTGGAGGATCACGTTCGGCAGGCCAAAGGCCTTGGCGTAGCTCGGCACCCAGTGGATGGGGTTGAAGTCCCCGGTGAGCTTCGCGAAGTCGAAGCCGGCGTCCACGGGCAGGGTCCAGCGCGCGAGCTCTCGTGCGTCGTCGGGCACCGGGGCCTTGGCCCCGCTACCACCTCGGCGCGGCAGGATGGCGCGAAAGAGGGCGCGATGCGCCGCGGGCCGAAGCGCCGTTCCCGTTTCGCTCAGGCATTCGACGAGGACGCGCGTGGGGCTCTCGTCCACGCGCTCGAGGCGCGTCGCGACCTGGAGTGGCTCCCCCGCGGGCAAGGGCGCGTCCACCTCCAAGCGGGCACCCGCATTGAGCATGCGCGCGAGCGGAAAGGGCAGGTCGCGCATGGCCTCGAGCTGAAGCGGGAAGGTCCACTGCGGGAAGAGATGCGGCGGCACGCGCCCCTCGTAGCGGAGCGCGTCGGCGCCGACGTGGCGCGCGTAGACCTCGGTCATGAGTGGCTGCCGCGCGGGGAGCGTGACCGTCACCCAGGGCCCGGGCGTGGCGGGGAGCGCGCCTCCCGTCGTGCGCCGGACGGTGCGGAGCGCGTCCCGGGCACCGGCGCGCGCCATGGCGCCCAAGGTGGGGAGCTGCTGGAGCACGTGTCGCGCGGAGACGCCCATGACGCCGAGATAGCACCGGGGCGCGGGCACCGGGAGACGCGCGCGGCGCCGCGACCTCCCCTATGCTCGGCCGCATGACCAGCGAAGAGCCCCGCGGGGGCCAACTGGGACGGGTGCTCCACGTCGACCTGACGACGGGCGAGCATCACGTCGAGGCGGTGGGCGAGGAGGTCTACCGGCAGTTCCTCATGGGCTACGGCCTCGGCGCCTACCTGCTCTGGAAGCACTTTCCGCCGGGCACGGAAGCCACGGCGCCGGAGGCGTGCTTCGTGGTGGTGAGCGGGCTCTTGACGGGCACGCACGCTCCCTTCTCCGGGCGCATTCAAATCTGCGGCAAGTCGCCGCTCACGGGCACCTGGGCGGACTCGAACTCCGGAGGCAGCGTGGCGACGCAGCTGCGGAAGGCGGGCTACGACGCGCTCGTGGTGCGCGGTCGTGCGGCCGAGCCCTCGGTGCTCGTGGTGCGCGACGACGAGGTACGCCTCGAGCCCGCCGGCGACCTCTGGGGCACGCAGATCCCCGAGGCCTTCGACGCGCTGCGCGAGCGCTACGGGCGCAAGAGCGAGGTCGGCGTGTCGGCCATCGGCCCCGCCGGTGAAAAGAAGAGCCTCATCGCCTCGGTCATGAACGACCGCTACCACGCCTTCGGGCGCCAGGGCTTCGGCGCGCTCTACGGGAGCAAGAACCTGAAGGCCATCGTGGTGGGCGGCTCCGGCAAGGTCCCCGTCGCCGACCCGAAGGCCTACAAGGCGCTCTGCCAGGGCGTGAACCGCCAGTACAAGAAGGACGTGGGCTGGCTCATGCGCTTCGTCGTGTGGGTCGCGAAGCCCCGCAAGGTGATGGGCTGGTTCTATCGCATCGTCCGGCGCTTCGGCCTCAAGCTCGAGGCGCCGACGCCGGCGGTGCGTCAGCTCTGGGCCGACCAGGGCACGACCAGCGCCGTGGCGCTGAGCGTCGAGAACGGCGACGCGCCCATCATGAACTGGAAGGGCGTCGGCACGCGCGACTTTCCCCTCGGCAAGAGCCTCGCCATCGACGGCGGCGAGGTGAAGAAGATGGTGCAGAAGAAGCTGAGCTGCGGCGACTGCCCGGCGCCCTGCAAGGGCATCGTGGCGTCGAAGAAGCGCAAGCTCCGCGACGTGCGCCGGCCGGACTACGAGACCCTGGTGGGCTTCGGCGCGAACCTGCTCAACGAGGACCTCGACGTCGTCACGGCCTGCCATGACGCCTGCAATCGCTACGGCATGGACGCGCTGAGCGCGTCGGCGACGCTCGCGTGGGTGGCCGAGTGCGTCGAGGAGGGGAAGCTCGGCGCCGAGGAGCTCGGCGGCCACGACATGCGCTGGGGCCAGGGCGAGGCCGCGCTCGCGCTCACGGTGGCGATGGGCGAGGGCGACGGGCCCGGCGAATGGCTCCGGCACGGGTCGAAGCGTGCCGCGGAGCACGTGGGAAACGGCACGGAGGACTTCGTCGTGGCCGTGCGCGGCCAGGAGCCCGCGTACCACGACCCGCGCTTCTCTTCGCTCATGGGCGTGACCTTCGTGAGCGACCCGACGCCGGGGCGGCACACGGCGGGCGGCGCGTCCTGGAAGGAGACCTTCAACGTGGGCTTCCCGATTCCCGGGGCGGTGCCGGAGAGCGCCGTGGCCATCGGCTGGAAGAAGGACGAGGGCAAGGGCGTCGCGCAGGCGCACTACGCCAACGCGCACCAGGTGCTGAACGGGCTCGGCCTCTGCCTCTTCACGAACCTCACGGGCGGGCTCCCCTGGCTCGAGATGACGAACGCGCTCACGGGCTGGGACCTGACGCCCGAGGAGCTGCTGGCCTGCGGCGAGCGCATCCAGAACCTGCGCCACGCCTTCAACGTGCGCGAGGGGCTGCGGCCCGCCGACTTCAACGTGCCCGGGCGCATGTTCGGGCGCGGCGACGGGCTCCTCGCGACGGGGCCGCTCAAGAACATCGACGTGCCCGTGGAGAAGCTCCGCGGCGACTTCCACGCGGCCATGGGCTGGGATCCGGAGACGGGGAAGCTGGCCGCCAGCCGCGCCGCGGCGCTCGGCCTCGACGGCCTGCTCGGCGAGCACGTCGCCGCCGAGGCCTGAGCGTGCTCGGCCGTCTCTTCTCCCGGGGCCCGCGCATCCGGGTGCGCCTCAAGATGCAGGGGCGCATCGGCGAGGGCTGGCGCAACGTCGACGAGACCTGGTCGCTGCCCGAGGGCACGACGCTGCGGGGCTTCATCGCCCGCGCCGACCGCGACGGCTTCGATCTCAGCGGCGCGCTCGCGGAGAGCCCGCATTTGGCCGACACGATCATGCTTAATGGCGAGCGCTGTCCGGTGGCCGAGCATGGTGACCGGGCGCTGGCGGATGGGGACGAGCTCTTTTTGCTCGCGCCGCTGGTAGGGGGCTGAACCGTCGGCCGGCCGGGCGACTCGACGGGAGCTGAAGAAAGAGCCGGAGTTTCCATAGTCCCGGGCGAAGGGAAGGAGCTCGACCGCTTCGACCCATCGCAGTGCTTCGGCGACGGTCGTCACGCTCGATTCTTCTCGACATGAGAGGAGCGATCCGACGCCCACCTCGAAGACCTCGAAGGGTCCGGAGTAGGCGTCCGTACGCTGCGACTTCACCACTCCTCCGAGTGCTCCGCGCTCGTCCTCACGACCACGCCGCCGCGCCAAGCATGCCCTAACGCCGTGATAGGGTCGCCGAATGCAGGGGAAGGCGGGCGCGCTGGCGCTCATGTGCGCGTGGTGCTCGGCCTGCGGCACCTCGGGCACCACCGACGGGCCCACACCCGGCGACCTCGGCGCGGGGCCCTGCGCCGAGCGCGTGGACTGCGACGACGGGCGCTTCTGCAATGGCCTCGAGCTGTGCGCTCCCGCGAGCAGCGCGGCCGACGCGCGTGGCTGCGTGCCCGGCGCGCCCCCGTGCCCGGCCGAGCTTTGCGATGAGGCCCGGGCGACCTGCGACGGCGTCGACTGCCCGGACCTCGACGGCGACGGCCAGGAGGATGTCGCCTGCGGGGGACTCGACTGCGACGACACGCGGAGCGGGGTGTTCGCTGGCAACGTGGAGCTCTGCGACGCGGGACGCGTCGACGAGGATTGCGACCCCGAGACGCTCGGCGACCGGGACCTCGACGGCGATGGTTTCGTGGCCACCGCGTGCTGCAACGGGGACCGCTGCGGCACCGATTGCGACGACGCCCGCGCCAGCACCTCGCCCATCGCGGGCGAAACCTGCGACGGCCTCGACAACGACTGCGATGGCAGCGTCGACGAGGGCCTGCTCGTCGACGTCTTCGCCGATCGTGACCGGGACCTGCATGGCGACCCCGACGCGCCGCTCTCGGCCTGCCCGGGCATCCCCGGCGTCAGCGCCTCCAGCCTCGACTGCGACGACGACGACCCCTTCGTGAACCTCCCGCAGCCCGAGTTCTTCGACGGCGTCGACAACGACTGCGACGGGCGCGTCGACGAAGACCCGGAGGCGGTGACCTGGTACGCGGACCTCGACGGCGACCGCTACGGCGACCCGGAGGGCGCGTCGACGCGCGCGAGCCGCGTCCTCGAAGGCTTCAGCCTTCTCGCGAACGACTGCGACGACACCACCGGCGCCATCAGCCCGGCGGCGCCCGAGCGATGCAACGGCCGGGACGACGACTGCAACGGCCTCGCGGACTTCGCCATCGGGGTGAACGACTTCGAAGACGACGACGGGGACGGGATCCCGGACGCGCGTTGCGCGGGCGACGCGGGCGACTGTGACGACCGCGATCCGGACGTTCGGCCGGGTGCCGCGGAGCGGTGCAACGGGCGCGACGACGACTGCGACGACGACGTGGACGAGGACTGCGACCTCGCGCCCGGCGACATGGGCCCGGGCGCGCCGGCGCCGCTCGTGAACCTGGCCCTCGGCCTCGAGCGCCTGCGGCGCTCCGAGGGCGAGACGCAGACGCTGGTCGCCCAGGGGGAACGAAGCGATGGCTCGACGGGGCCGGTCATGGCGACCTTCGAAAGCTCGGACCCGGCGCTCGCTTCCGTCGACGCCGCGGGAAGGGTGAGCGCCCTCGCCGTGGGCGACGTCGTGATCACGGCGCGTCTCGAGGGCCTGAGCGCGACGCTCTCGCTCACGGTCGATGCGGGCGGCTTCGCCGTGTTCGACGATGCGCTCGTGGCCGGGGCCCGCTTCTCGGGCTTCCCCCTTGCCGTGAACGACATCACGGTGACCGGCGCCGAGGCCTTCACGGGAACCTCCGCGCTCCGTGTCGTGGTGCCTGCGGAGGGCTTCACCGGCGGGACCTGGCTCGTCGACCTCCCGGCCGACGTGTCGGCCTACGACGCGCTCACGCTGTGGGTGAAGGCGGACCGGGCCGGCCCTCGCCTCGACGTCGCGGGCGTGGGCGAGGAGCGGATGGTGAGCGACCGGATCCTCGAGCGGAGGGGCATCCCGCTGACGACGGAGTGGCAGCAGGCGGTCGTTCCCCTTCCGAGCCCCGCCCGGAACGACGCCCAGGTCGGTCTCTTTCACCTGGCCGAAGGGGCGTCGGAGGGGACCTACACGCTCTACGTGGACGAGGTCCGCTACGTGGCTCTGGACCGCGCGAGGCTCACGGACCAGGCCGCGCGCATGGACTCGCTCACCTCCGTGGCGGCGGTGGGGGATGTCGTGAGCCCCCAGGGGAGCTTCGCGTGGGACGTCCGCCTGGACGGCGAGCTGCTGACGATCCCGCTCGGGTCCGGACACTTCGCCTTCGCGTCCTCCGACGTGGCCGTCGTGAGCCCGACGGGGGACGGCCAGCTGCGAGGCGCCGGGGTCGGGACGGCGCGGATCACCGCGACGCTCGGTGGGGTGCCGGTGGAAGGGGAGCAGACGCTCGTCGTCTCGAGCCGGCTCGGTCCGGACGTGCCTGCGCCGACGCCGCCGCCGCGCGCGGCGGGGGACGTCATCTCCGTGTTCAGCGACGCCTACGTGAACGTGAGCGTCGATAGCTTCCTGGGCGCCGACAGCGAGGTCGGCCCACCGGCCCCTTCGGTGGTGGAGCTCGCGCCCGGGGACGACGTGCGCCGCTATCCGCTCGCGGGTTTCTTCATCGTCGACACCATCGGGTCGCCCCTCGATCTGCGGCTCATGACGCACCTTCACGTCGACATCTGGGTCGACGGCCCCGTCGACTTCTTCCGCGTCGGGCTGACGGACTTCGGCGCGGACGGTGTCTTCAGCCCGGGCGTCGACGATTCGACCGGACGTCTCCGCTACGACGGCACGACCACGCCCGTGCTGACGACGGGGGCATGGCAGAGCTTCGACATCCCCCTCACGGACTTCGAAGCCGGAGGCGGCTTCGACGAAGGGCCCTTGCTCTCCCGGGAGGTGATCGCGCAGCACGCCTTCGCAGCCCGGCTGCCCGGCCTGGGCCGAACGGACATTTGGTTCGACAACTACTATTTCTACCGGGCCGCGGCGCCTTAGAACGGGTACCCCGCCACAGAGAAGGCGAAGGGTGGGGTGTGGATGCGCGGCGCGAGGTCGTTCGGGGCGACGCGGACTGCTGGCTCAAACGAAGTGCGCGCACCGTAGCTGGTCGTGAGCGCCTGGCGCGCTCCCCAACCCCGACCGCCAACCCCGTTTACAGGCCACATGGCCGCTATCGAAGGCGATACCCCCAAGCGAGGAACGGACGCTCCGTCGCGCGGCACTGCCAACCGATGTGGAGAGGTCCTAGGACGTTTCCGGCTGGTGGCGCGGGGCCTCCTCCACGAAGCGCTGCCAGCTTGGGAACCACGGACGGTCACGCAGAGGCGAGGCCTCGAGAATCGTCTGCGCCGTGCGCGGCTCCCCTGCGCGCGCCGCCTCCAAGGCCCAGCCCAACTCACCGGTTTCATCCTCGGTGAAGAGCCCCGCGGGAGTCGCCGAGCGATCAACGACCTTCACGAGCAGCGCGCGCGCATCCTCCCGATCCTCGAGCGCTGCGGGGAGGAGGAGCGCAGCCGCCCGTGGGAAGTCGAGCTCCTCGAGCGCGGAGCGGCCCGCCGCAACCGACGCGCCATCGGCTGCGCCGAGCGCGTGCCTTCTCGTCCACGTGCTCCGTTGCGCTTCGACCGAATACGGCGCCCAATCGCCGTCACGGCGTGCTGCGACGGCCGTGCTCCACGCTTCGCGGTAGGCACGGCCCCACTGGGCTGCGGGCACGACCGCGACGTGCTTGCTGCCTTCGGTCACGAACACCGGCAGCCAGCGCACTGCCAAGAGGGCCCCCGGCAAGCGTCGGGCGTCGACGAAGATGGGACCGCACCACACGTCCCGCCCTCCGGTCAGCCGGACGGGCACCCGGCATGTGGCCTGGCTCTCGTAGTCGTTTCGAGCCTGCTCCGCGCAGCGCGCGAGCGCAGGGTCGCCATCCGTCTCGAAGCGCCGGAGGGCTTCGACGTGGTCGGCCACGTGTTTGAGCGCGACCACGTTGGCGTCGAAGGCCGGGTCTCGGCTCCATACGGCCACGCCCGGTGCGGCGACGCCAACGGGACGGTAGAGATCCGCATTGCCTTCACCATGCAGGCCCAGTGCACCTCTCCATCGCGGGCCAGTGCCGCCGCGACGCCCGAGAAGTAGGGCGCGAGGGGGTGGTTGCGCGGCAGCCAAGCCGGACGTCGGGGTCTTCGGAGCCAGCGCGTCCACCAGCCGGCACGACGGGGAGGCTCCCCCGCGTGCGCCCTCACCTCCGTCAGTGCTTCCAGCGAGCTCCAGGACACATGCCACCTCTGCCACGGGCGTGAGCCACGGCTGGCGCTCGTGCGCCTGCCGCGACCGCCGGCTGAACCTAGTGTCTCAGCGTGGGGCGGAGGAACCGGCGTTTGGTGGTGGCGGCGCTGACGGCGCTGGCGCTCGTCGCGCTCGCGTTCTTCGTCGTGCTCCGGGGCCGGCACGAGGTGCCCCTCGGGCCGCCGCTTCGCCATCCGGACCAGTGGCCGACCGGCCCGGTGACCGAGAACGGCTACTCCTTTCTGCGAAGCCGGAGCGACGACGCCGCGCTCGCGCTTCGGGGCGAGCTTCCCCTGGAAGCGCACATGGCGAGCTGCCCTCCGCCGCAGCGGCTGGTGGTTCCCGTCCCGCAACCCGCGACGCTGAGGAAGCTGCGCGCCGGCGACGCTCCGCTGGCCGAGCGTGCCCGGCTCCTGAGCGCCCACGGCGACACGCTCGTGCGCCTGAGCTCGCTTCGATGCCGCTCGCTCACGCGCGTCGACCTCGCCTTCGCCGCGACGCACTTCACGGACCATTGGGTTCACAGCCGCGGCTGGTACGACCCCTTCGCCTGGGTGGGTGAGTTCGTCTACCTCGCCCCCATCGACCAGCTACGCATTCTCGCGCTCGCGGCGCGGGGCGAGCACGAGGAGGCCCTCGAGCGGACGGTGCGCGCCCTGGGGCGGACCCTCGAGCTGGCGGTGGAGCCCGCGCTCCTGGGCACGCTGGAGGTGGCCCGGGACGTCACCGGCGACTACCTCGCGGTCGCCGAGCTACTGCGCGCCGCGGCGCCGGAGGAGGCGCGGACCGAGCGCTGGTATCAGGCCCGCGGCGAGCTGGTCGCGCTGCTGCGCCCGCCAAAGGAGCCCGGGCTGGGCCGTGCCCTCGCGAGCGCCTACCTGAGCCACTACGCGGCGCTCGAGAAGTTCACCGAGAGCGCCCTCGAGGCCGGGGAGGAGCTCGCCTTCGAGCTCGACCCGCCCCGCACGCTGGCGCGCCTCGACGACTATTGGCGCGCGCTCGAAGACCACGCCTTCGCGTCGGCCCCCGCGCCCGCTCCGCCGGAGCCGGCGCGCTTCCTGAACGACGCGGGCGCCGAGTGGCTCCGCTTCGGCTCCTGGGACTACCCGGAGCGCATCCGGGAAGCGCTCCGCGCCCGCGCCGCGCTCACGGAGCAGCTCCATCGTGCGCGCCAGCGCTGGGCGGCCGCGGACGTCCAGCCCGGCGGGCCCTGAGCGCGTCCCGGCCGGCCTCCGAGCCCCGGGTTGGTGCGGGGATCGTGCTCACGGGAGGCTCCCGTTCACGGGCACTCGCGTTGCGTCATCGTGAAGCGGAGCGTCTCCCGTTGGTCTCGCGATCGGTAGAGGTAGGTGACCGTCCCACCGTGATCGACGAGGCGGCGCAAGTCGGGACGCAAGCAGACCTCGCGGAGGACCCGCACGCGGAGCGTTGGGTCGAGACGCGGCAGCCGGGACGACGACACCGAGACGAGCGTCAGGAGATAGGTCAGGTCGCTCGCATCCCGTCGTACCTCGTCGAGGCGGGTCCTTTCGTCGAGCATCCGAGGAAGGGAGCCCTCGAGCTCCCCGGCCACCTCGCGCGCCAGCGCCGCCGCGTCGACGTCCTGACAGCTCGAAAAGGACTGGGTGCGCATCTCCTGCCGGATGATCTCGTAGCCCATGGCTCCGCCCGGCCGGAGCCGGAGAAGGAAGTACCGGTCCTCGTAGCAGCGCAGGGTCGAATAGCGGACGGCTCGCACCTCGATGGTCTCGCCCTCGCGCGCGAAGGCGAGCTCGCGCAGCACCAACCGATCGTCCGCCTGAGCGGCCCGCGCAAGAGCCTCGGGGAGGGCCTGCTTCAACTCGCGACCGGTGCTCACCAAGGGCTGGCCCGGCCCGTGGATGCCGATGCGCTCGGCCACGATCAGGGCGTCATCGGCATAGGCATCGGCCACGGCCGGGTCGTTGGCATTGGAGAGCGCTTGCAGCCGGGCGACGAAGGCGCGCGCGGCCGCCAGGCCGTCGGGCTCCGCGGCGTCCCCGGGCGCCCCGCTTTCCTCGGGCGTGGCGTGCTCACCGCCCGTCGAGGGTGCCGGTACGGTCGCCTCGGGTGAGGGCGCCCGCCCGCAGGCGCACGCCGCCACGGCGAGCAAGAGGGCCTCGAGGACAATTCTCTGCCGCATGCTCACGCCCCTACCAAAGGCCGCCACGGGCAACCACCCGCACCGAAGGGCCACGGCCGGAGGACGCGGGCGCGGCCCATGAAGTACCCGCGCTTCCGAGCAGGTCGGAGAGCGAGCGCTGAGCGGTCCGCCAGTGCCCCGGCGTGCGCGATCCCGTGGATGGCGCGTGGCACTCGACGTAGACGGACGACGATGCCGCGAGTCGCCATGGTCGGGCCGATGGTCCTCTTCGCTTGCTGGGCGACCGCGCCGCTCGCGGCGGCGCAGGGCGACGCTCCGGTCTCGCCCTTCGCCCCGCCCGCGTCACCGGAAGAGGGCGACGACACCCGCGGCCCTCGCGGGAGGGAGCCGCCGCCCACGCCGTCGGAGGTGAGCGGACGGGATCCGCGGCGAGAGCCCGAAGCGCCGCCCCGCTATCTGCCGACGGTTCTCGTCGGCTTCGGGCTGGTGGGCGCCCCGGGGCAGACGGTCGAGGACGACGATGCCTGGGGGCCGGGCATGACCTTGCTCGTCAGCGTGCCCCTCTTCTTCACCCCGCGGCGGGCGCCGGGCTTCTTGACCGGGTGGCTCGCGCCGGCCGTGGGCGTCGGGTTCGCGTTCGGCCGCGGCCGGCCCAACGCGCGCGAGACCGTGACCAACCTGCTCGCCGGACCCTTCCTCGGCGCCACCTACCGGGCGCGCATCCCCCGGGCGACCTTCGAGTCGCAGCATCCCCTCGGGCTCACCTTCGACGTCGGCTGGCAGCCAGCCTACGTGCGGAGCGCGGTCGGATGCGGGATCGGCGCGGAGTGCGAAACCGTCGACGGACTGACGGCCATCGGCCTTCGCCTCGCCCCCGGCGCGAGCTACGGCCGCTTTGCCCTCGGCTTCGACTATTCCTTCGCGACCCTTCGCCGCGGGGCGGGCCGCTTCTCGGAGCGCATGTCCTTCCACACCTTCGCGCTCTTCGTAGGCCTCCACTACTGAGCGCGCGCGACGCCCGCGCCGAGGCGAGGATCGGAGCGTCCACTGCGACCGATCTCCTGCGGCGGTACGTCCCCGCTCCGCTGCGTACTGCCATCTGACCTCGGCCATCGAACACTTGTTTTCTTGCGCGCGTGCCTGCTTCCTGCAGCCGCTGCGGGCTCAGCGCGTTGCTTCTCGTCTTCGGCCTCGGAGCGTGCGCCAGCGAGAGCGTGGTCTCGCCTACCTGCGTCGAGTTCCTCACCTTCCCACCGGAATGGAGCCTCGCGTACCCCGAGGGCTACGTGCCGCTCTGCCTGGACGACGAGGGGGCCTGCCCCGCGCTTGGCTGGACCGCGCGGTCGTGCTTCCACGACGGGCAGGGCGGCCACGTCCTCGCGTTGCCGGCGGGAACCCCCGCCGGCGTGGACCACTCGAGCTGGCGATGATGACGTCCTCGACGCTCGCGACGGGCAGCCGGAGACCGAGCACCGCGACCGGCCGTGGGCCAGCGCCGCGACGGATCCGACCACCATCAAGGGAATGCCGTGCGCAGCGAGACGCCGGCCGCTCTCGCGGAGGCTCGCGGCGAGGTCGTCCCCGCATCTGCGATGGATCCAAGTGCGAGGCGGCGGCCCTACCTGGGACGGATCCAGTTGGGCGAGTCTGGGACGAATCCGCGCTCAGCGGGTGAGCCGGGTCACGGCACCTTCGTCGTCGCGCAGCGTGAGCGTGTTGCCTTCGACGCAGAATTCGAGGCTCTCGGTGCCATCTTCGTCGGTGAGGGCAAGGGTGTTACCGGACACTGCCCAGGTTCCCGTGGCCATGTCGACGTCGCTCTCCTCGCCGGTACAAGTGCACGAAGCTGCCGGATCGCCGCTACAGGAAAGCGACTCGTCGGCTCGTTCGAGAGAGCCGCAGTCGGTGATCCCGACCAAGCAGCTTCCCGGTACCGACAAATTGCCGCGGGTGTTGCTGAAGACGTTGCGCTGGTAGCCGCTGTCAGAGCTCAGCTCCACGCTTCCGCTCTGAGAGGCGTCGATATTGAACGTGGCCCCCGGACATTCCTCGAAACCATCAACGTCAGCGTCTCCGATACAGAAGCTGGCCAGGCTCCATGAACCGACGGGATCGCCTCCACATGGACTGAAGTTCTCACAGAGCGCCGGGTCGTTGCTGCCGTCCGTGGCGTCGCCACCGCAAGCCACGAACATCACGAGGAAGACCGAACTCAATCCCACCGTTTTCACGGCGACAACCTACTTCACGTCGAGTACCATGGAAAGGGCAAAGCGGAAGATCGGTCGATAGTCGAGGCCGATCAGTCCTATTCATTCGTGCCATAGATTCTTCGAGGAAGATCGGCACCGTTCATTGGCGGTGAATGTCCGCGGCCTTCTGCGTCGCGCTCCGGCGCCCTCCAGCACCCGGGCGATCGCTGCGCGGAACGTATGTTACCTAGGCCGAGCCGGTTCATACCGACTATCACCTGAGGTGAGATGATGAACGACGCCGCGTCAGCCTCGGCGAAGCGCGAGACTTCTTCTCCCGTCACGAGACGGGAATGGCTGCATTGGCTGCCTCTGCTGGCCTATCCGTTGGCACTGCTCGACGGGTTCGCGTTCCCTTGGCGATCCAGCTTTCAGGATTCGTTGTGGGCGGCGGCGCCCATGACGCTCTGCTGCTTCTCTCCCGTTGGGCTCGGGATGCTGGTGTCCATGGGGCTCTTGCTTCGGGCTTACGCTCGCGGGGCGAAGGTGTACTCCCTACTGGGCGCCGTGAGCCTGTGGTTCATGGTCGAGGTGGGCGTCCTGTGGATCTTTGCCCGCGCCGCAATCCGCTACATGGCCGCGACGGAACACGTCCTGGACGTGGCCCAGCGGGCGGAGCTTCGGAGTCATGTGATTGACGAGACGCTTCACACCAATCTCACGCTCGCGGTGGCGCTCACGATCTTCGGGCTCGTCGCGATCGTGAACGCGGTCCAGCTTCAATCGAAGCTGCCGCCACGCATGGCCCGATAGCCCGGGTGTCGTAGGAGCGCCCCGGCAGATGCCGAGCTCAGCGCCGGCGGCCCCGGTTTCCGCGGCCCCGGCGCGCGCGGCCCGTCGAGGGGAAGGGCTCGCCGATGGCCGGGATGCCGGCGCCGATGGCGCGGCCTTCCGGCGTGGCCCAGGCGCGACCGAAGAAGGCGCCGGCGCGCGTGGCCCGCGGGTCCGTGCGCTGGTCGATGGGACTGTCGTCGGGGATGACGCCGTCGACGAGGTGCGCGCCGGGATGCAGCACGAGGCCCGCAGCCTCCTCCGCGTGCGGCTGCACGAGGCCGTCGGCGCCGACGGTGAAGGCGAAGCGGCGGATGACGCGGCGGTCGTCCCGGCGAAGCAGGCACTCCCAGCGCCCCGGATGCGCGTTCATGTTCAGGTAGGGCGTCCAATCGGCGCCGTCGCCGGTACCAAAGGTGAGCGGGAGCTGGATGACCTCCCACTCCCACATCAGCGGGTCCTGCTCGACGCGGACCTGCCCCTGGACCTTGAGCACCTGGATGACCGACGAGCGGTTGCGGCCGCTACGCACTGGGCGGGCGATGTCGTCGTCGCCGAGGTCGACGCGCTGCCCGTCGACGCTGCAGCGCATCTTCGTCTGGCGCACGTTGCCCTCCGGCGAGCGGCGGAAGTTCAGGTAGACGTTGTTCCGGTCGGCCTCGGAGCCCTGGCTCTGGTTGATCTCGGCGTGCGCGCGGCGGAAGTGCCAGGGCACCTGCTCGATGAACATGGCCGCCGCTTCCGCGTGGTGGTTCACGAAGAAGTGCGAGGGCGAGGGCTGGCCCCCGAGGCGCTCGCGCGTCAGCGAGCGGACGTCGAGCGGGTGCGTTCGGAGCAGCGTCTCCTCGCCGCTGTCGTCGTCCAGGAAGACGACGTCGACGCTGAGCATGCCGGTGGCCGTCAAGGGCTGGTCGCGGTCGATGCAGTCGCTCACGAACATGCGGTCCGGCGCCCCCTCGGAGCGCCCGTACCAGTTGAGGCGTCCTTCGCAGACCGTCGTCGAGAGCACGCGACGGCCCTGCTTGAGCACGAACTTGAAGGCGCTCCCTCGCGCGATGCCCGTGCCGAGGAGCCGAGCGCTCCCGCTCAGGTACCACTCCTCGCGGGAGGGGTGGTTGGTGGCGGCGAGGTAGACGTAGCCGTCGTCGTAGCGAAGGCCGGCCGGCTGCGCAGCCGCGGTCGACGGTCCCAGGAGGGGCCACGTCGGCAGCAGGAGCAGGCCCAGACAGCAGAGTCGCAGGTGAATCGCATTCATCTTCATCGTGGGCGGATAACTACACTATCTAAGCGGTCCCGAGAAAGCGGTGCCCGTGCGAGAACGCGTGCGCGGAGGGCAGCGGCTCGGTCCCCGCTCACCCCAGCGGCGCGAGCAGCAGGTCCACGTCCTCCTCCGTCAGCCCCGCGCCCTGGGGCAGCTCGCCGCGGAGAATCGCGTCGGCCAGGCGTTGCTTGCGGCGCTGGAGCGCGAGGATGCGCTCCTCGACGCTGCCGGCGACGAAGAGCTCGTACACGAAGACGGGCTTGGTCTGGCCGATGCGGTACGCGCGGTCGGTGGCCTGCGCCTGGGCCTGCGGGTTCCACCAGGGATCGAAGTGCACCACGGTGTCGGCGCTCACGAGGTTCAGGCCCGTGCCCGCAGCCTTAAGGCTCAGGAGGAACACGTCCGCCTCGCCCGCCTCGAAGCGGTCGCAGAGGCCCTGCCGGTTCTTCGACTGGCCCGTGAGCTTGAGCGTACGGATGCCCCGCTCGCGGCACCCCGATTCCAGCAGGCCGAGCATGCTCGTGAACTGGCTGAAGACCAGTAGCCGACGGCCCTGCGGCAGCTGTCGCTCGAGGAGCTCGAAGAAGGCCCGGGTCTTCGCCGACTCCTGCACGAAGCGCGCGGCCTGCATCTTCACGAGGCGGGGATCACAGCAGAGCTGCCGGAGCTTCAGCAGCGCGTCCAGGATGGGAATCGTCGACGCCGCGAGGCCCTTCTTCGCGATGGTCCCCCGCACCTTCGCGTGCGCGGCGACGCGGATGGCCTCGTAGAGCTCGCGCTGCTTGCCCTCGATGTCGACGGGCCGGAGGACGCAGGTCTTCGGGGGCAGCTCCTTCGCCACGCCCTGCTTCGTGCGCCGCAGGATGAAAGGCGACACCTGCGCGTGCAGCGCCAGCAGCCGCTCCTCGTCGCCGAAGCGCTCCACCGGCGTGCGGTACCAGCGCCGAAAAAAGGCCTCCGAGCCCAGGAGCCCGGGGTTCACGAAGTCGAAGAGCGCCCAGAGCTCGCCGAGGTGGTTCTCGACCGGCGTGCCCGAGAGGCAGACGCGGTGCTTCGCCTCGAGGGCCTTGCACGCGACGTGCGAGCGGCTTCGGTGGTTCTTGATCGTCTGCGCCTCGTCGAGGATCGCCAGGTGCCAGCGGAAGTCCGTGAGGAGCTCCTGATCCCGAACGAGGATCGGGTAGCTCGTCACGACCACGTCGACGCCGCCGAGCTCGCCGGCCACCTTGGCGCGCTGCGGGCCGTGGTAGACGAGCACGTCGAGGAAGGGCGCGAACTTCGCGAGCTCGCGCTTCCAGTTCCCGACGAGGCTCGTCGGCGCCACCACGATGGCCGGGTCCGCGAGGCGCCCCTCCGCCTTTTCCGTCGCCAGGTGGGCGATGGTCTGGAGCGTCTTGCCGAGCCCCATGTCGTCGGCGAGCACGCCGCCCACGTCGCTCGCCCGCAGATGCTGGAGCCAGGCGAGGCCTTCCCGCTGGTAGGGCCGGAGCGTCGCCTGGAGCTCCGCGGGCCCGTCGCATCCGTCGGGGCGCGTGGAAAGCCGCGCGCCGAGCTCGCGGGCGCCGACCTCGTCGTTCCACTCGTGGCGGACCTCGCTCTTCGTGAAGGCCTCGTCGAGGGCGACCAGCGCCGGGGCCTTCTCGGCGGTGCAGAGCAGGCGGTCGATCTGCGCGTCCTCGGCGCCCTCGTAGAGCTCCACCACCACGTGGAGCAGCGCCTGAAAGAGGTCGCGCTGCACCGCCACGTGGAGCCCGTCGTCGAAGGGCAGCACGAACTGCTCGCGGCCGCGTGCGAGGCTCCGCAGCGAGTCGCCCTCGCTCCCCTCGTCGAGCACGCCGAGGAGCGCCGGGAGCAGGCTGATGCGCCGGCCCGCCACGGCGACGCCCAGCTCCACGGCGAACCAATCCGGGCGCTCGTCCGCCTCCGCCACGTCGACCACGAAGCGCGCGCGCGGCGCGACGCGGAAGGGGTAGTCGGGCGCGACGTGTACCTGCCAGCCGAGACGCTCGAGCTGCGGGAGCGCCCAGGCGCTGAAGTGGCAGTGCTCGTGAACGTCGCCCCCCGGCCGCACCAGGTAGTGCGCCTCCACGTCGGGCGGGACGCCCACGTCCGGCGCGCACTCCACGTCCACGGCGCCGAGGCTCTCGAGGAGCGTGCGCGCTCGCGCCTCGGCCTCGAGGTCGCGCGGTCGGCCTCGCGGGCCCCCACGCGCGGCCACGAGCACGCTCGCTCGCGGGTCGTGCGCGGCGACCGGCTGTCGCGCGTCGGGGTAGACGAAGCTCAGGCGGAGGAGCGGGGCCCGGACCTCCTCCAGATCTTCGGCCCAGGTGCCTCGGTCCATGTAGACCGTTTCGGCGAAGAGCTCGAGGCGCGGCACCGGCGCGGCCGTCGACGGCGCGCTTCGGGCCGGAACCGGCGTCGCGGGGGACGGGGGATCAAGGACGCTCTCACCAGCGCCGAGGGGGGTCACCGGGCGGTTAGATCAAAGCCCCGGCGCCTTGTCGATCCCGGCGTGCTCCGGCGGCGAAAAAAGGCAGCTCAGCGCAGCCACCGCGACATCATGACGTCGTCGACGTAGCCGCCGTCGGTGCGCTTCACGAAGCGCCTCCGCACCGCCTCCCGTTCGAAGCCACTGCTCTGATAGAGCGCCTGCGCCCGGCGGTTGTCGGCGAGCACGGTTAGCT
>CALCTH010000587.1 GCA_937893795.1 uncultured Myxococcales bacterium
CCTTCGGGGTGGATGACGCGGGACCGGGCTGCGTCGAGTCGGCCTTCGCGCCCTTCACGGGCCGCGACGCCGGCCGCGCGGGCGGCCTCGGCCTCGGCCTCCACCTGGCCCGGCGCATCGCGCGCGCCCACGGCGGCGACGTCGAGGTGGACGCCGACGGGAGCGGCGCGCGCGTCCGGCTCACCATCCGTCCGCCCGACGCACGCGATTAGCCTCGGCCCGGCCCGGCGGGGCCGGTCGCCCAGCCCCCATCCTTCGTCTAAGCTCCGCCGGTGCTTTCTTTCGTCGCGGTCCTCGGCGGATCGCGGGTCCGCGTGCTCTGGCTCGCGTGCCTCGCCGCCGCCTGCAGCACCCCGAACACGCCCGGCGACGCCGGCGCCGGCGACGCGGGACCCATGGACGTCGACGAGGGGACGCCCGAGCCCGACCTCGGCCCGGACGACTCCTTCGTCCCCTGCCCGGAGCCCAGCGGCCCCTGCGTGGCGGTGGTCCGCGAGGACGGGGAGTGCGTCGAGCAGCCCCTCGAGGACGGGACGGCCTGCGACGACGGCAGCCTCTGCACCACCGAGGACTTCTGCGACGAAGGCCGCTGCGGAGGCACGCCGGTCGTGTGCGACGAGATCGCCTGCCAGACCGACCCCGTCTGCGACCCGGCGACCGGCGAGTGCGGGGGAACGCCCGTCGTCGACGGGACACTCTGCGACGACGGCAACCTCTGCACGCGCGACGAGACGTGCCAGAGCGGCGCGTGCCGCGGCGCCGAGCGCCCGAACGGCTGGGCCTGCGACGACGGCAACGGCTGCACCAACCTCGACATCTGCACCGATGGCGTCTGCGTCGGCACGCGACCGCTGCCGGAGGGCGCGGGTTGCGAGGACGGGGACCTCTGCACCGTCGGCGACATCTGCGTCGATGGGGCATGCCAGCCGGGTCCGCCCAACGAGTGCAGCGGCGAAGACCTCGGGGCGTGCCTGACGGAGGCCTGCGATCCCCTGACCGGCGACTGCCGCTTCACCTACGCCGACGACGGCACGCCCTGCGACGACAAGAACATCTGCACGACGGGCGACACCTGCCTCTTCGGCGGCTGCAGCGGCACGCCCACGGTCCCCGCGGCCGGGACCTGCGCCGGCCCCTTCTGCTTCCGCGACGGCACCGTGGCCGCGGGCTTCGAAGGCACGAACATGAACGCCGGCGGGGACGTCGGCGGCGGCGCCGCGATCTTCGACCCGGACGAGGACGGCGATATGGACGTGCTCTTCGTGACCGATCGCTTCGGCTCGTCCGCCCGGCCGGATCCGCAGGGCTACCTGCACTACTTCGAGAACGACGGCAGCGGCGGCTTCACCGAGGCGACCACGGCGGCCTTCGGCGCCTTCAGCGTCGGCGACACGGGGCCGCAAGGACTGCTGGTCGCCGACCTCGACGGCGACGGGCACGATGACGTCTACGTCTACGGGCGCGGCGACAACTACGTGCTGAAGGGCGCCGGCGACGGGACCTTCACCGACGTCACGGCCACCGCGGGCCTCGCCGGCGGCGACGCCTGGACGACGGCCGCGAGCGTGGCGGACTTCGACGGCGACGGGGACCTCGATCTCTACGAGGGCAACTACATCCGCCGCTTCAGCGGCCCGGACCACGAGCCGGAGCCGAACCGCTTCTACCGGAACGACGGCGACGGGACCTTCACGGACGTGAGCGCCCTCTTCCCCGTGCTCGTGAGCGGCGAGGACCTGACGCTCTCCGTGGTCTTCACGGACATTGACGGCGATGGCGACGAGGACCTGATGGTCTGCAACGACTTCGGCGAGTACCGGGACCCGAACAAGCTCTTCCGGAACGAGGGCGACGGGACCTTCACCGACGTGTCCGTGCCCACCAACTTCCGCGACGGCTTCTTCTGCATGTCCATCGCCCCCGGCGACTACGACCGGGACGGCGACCTCGACTACTACCTCTCGAACATCGGCGTGAATCGCCTGCTTCGCTGGGACGGGACGGCCTTCATCGACGACGGCGCGCGCGCGATGGTGGCCGGCGGGCCGGACGAGTGCTTCCCCGGGTCCGAGGACACGAGCTGGGCCGGTCGCTTCGTGGACTTCGACCACGACGGGTGGCTCGATCTCTACCTGAACAACGGCGACGTGGGCTGGACCACGAGCGCGCCCGACGACCAGAACCAGGTCTGGCACCACCAGGGCACGAGCCTCACCTTCCGCTCCGAGGGCGTCGACGCCCGCGCGGCCTACACGGAGCGCGATCGCGGCGCCGCCTTCGGCGACCTCGACGGAGACGGGGACGTGGACGTCATCAGCGTACGCTCCATCGGCTACCCGCTCCTGCTCTGGAACGAGAGCCCCAAGGTGGGCAGCTACCTCCGGGTGGACCTCCGCGGGGACGGCATGGACCCCGTGGGGGCCCGGGTCGTGGTGGAGACCAACGAGGGCGAGGAGTTCGTGTCCGAGTACCGGCGCAACGACGGGTACGGCTCGAGCTCCGAGCCCGTCCTTCACGTCGGCCTCGGGGTCACGACCGGCGTCCGCGAGGTGCGCGTGACCTGGCCCGACGGCGACGAGAGCGTGGTCAGCACCGCCACCCTCGACAGCACGCTTCGCATCGACGAGCCGGCCCCGACGCGCTGAGGCGCGCGCTTCCTCACGGCCGTCCCCGCGTGCGGATGGTCGGCCCGGGAAGGGGAGACCAACTTGCGGTCATTCACTGACCGTGGGTCATTTCCTCGTAACCCTGCGCAGCTCCTCTCGACTGGACGGATGCCCCGGCCGCGCCGTTCTCGGCCGACCCGCGCCGCGGTCGCCCTCCCCATGCCCGACGTCCACGACCGCCGCCGCCGCGAAAGGGAAGCCCGCCGCCAGTCGATCCTGGAGGCGGCGCGGGCGGTGCTCGAAGCCCGGGGCTACCGGCAGCTCACCATGGACCACGTCGCGCAGGCGGCGGCGCTCAGCAAGGGCACGCTCTACCTCTACTTCGCGAGCAAGGAAGAGCTCTGTGCGGCGCTGGCGGCGCGGAACGCCGGAGCGCTCCTGCCGCGCTTCGACGAGGCGCTGGCGATGGCCGAGACGGGCCTCGCTCAGGTCGGCGCCCTGATGATGGCCTGGAGCGAGCACTTCGTGGCTCAGCCGGCGCAGTTCCGCTTCATGCTCGACTGGATGCGCGCGGAAGCGCCGCCCAAGGGTGACGGGCCCAACTTCCAGGCCTACCGAGGGCGCGTGAACGAGAGCGTCGCGCGGCTCACGGGCGCCATCGAGGCCGGCAAGGCGGATGGGTCCATCCGCGAGGACGTCCCCACGTACGCGCAGGCCCTTCAGCTCTGGCTCTCGAGCCTGGGCATCGCGCTCGCACGGCTTCAGCAGGAGCCGCTCCAGCGGCGCCTCGAGCATCCCCTGAACGCCGACGCGCTCTTCCCGCTTCACCTCCAGACGACGCTCCAGGCGCTCGCGACGGACCCCGCCGCCGGGCGGGCCACCGCCGACGCGCTCCTCGCCGCCCACCCCGCCGCCGCGGAATGATCATGACCCGCCCGCTCCTTCTCTCCCTCGTGCTCGCATCGGCGTGCCTCCACGACACGACCCCGAACCCGGTCGTCGCCGCTCCCCTGCCCACCGCGTACTCGGCGGGGGACGCGGAGCCTGCACCGGAGCGCGAGCCGAGCGTCGAGCGCCGCGCCGACGCCGGCTGGTGGCTTCAGTACGACGACGTGACGCTCCACGCCCTCGTCGACCGCGCGCTGCGGAACAACTACACGCTCCGCCAACGTTTCGCGGCCATCCAGCAGGCCGCGGCGCTGCGGCGCCAGGCCTCGGGGCTCCGCTGGCCCACCGTGAACGGCCTCGCGACCCTCAGCCGCTCGCGCTCCGTGGGCTTCTTCGGCGCCAACACCTCCGACCGCTTGGATGCCTCGTTGCCCATCAGCTACGAGGTCGACCTCTTCGCGCGGCGCGCCGGCGACGCGCGTGCCGCCCGTGACGAGGTCCGCGCCAGCGAGCTCGACATGGAGGCGGCGGCCATCAGCCTGAGCGCCGAGGTCGCCGAGGCTTGGTACGATGTCGTCGACGCCCGCGCCGAGCTCGTGACGCTCACCCAGCAGCGCGAGACGAACGAGACCTACCTCGAGCTCACGCAGCTTCGCTTCCAGCAGGGCCTCGCGAGCGCCGTCGACGTGCACCAGCAGCGGCAGCAGACCGCCGCGAGCCGCGCGCGGCTGGAGCTGACGACGGGCACGCTCGCCGTCGCGGGGCAGCAGCTCGCCCTGCTCCTCGGCGAGCCGCCTGGCTCCGTGGACGTCGCCAGCCTCGGCCCCGAGATGGTGGCCATGCCCGAGCTCGGGGCGACGCCCGACCCCGGCGTCCCCGGGACCCTCGTGCAAAACCGTCCCGACGTGCTCGCCGCCCGGCGTCGCGTCGAGGCGGCGGATCGGCGCATCGGTGGGCTCGTGAGCGCGCGCCTGCCGACGCTCACGGTGCAGTTCTCGCCGGGCTGGCAGTGGTTCCGCACGGACGCGGACCTGACGCAGAACACGGCCCGCGGCTTCACCTACACGGCCGGCGCCACGCTCAACGTGCCCGTCTTCGATGGCATGGTCGCCGCCGGTCGCGTCGACCAGCAGCGCGGCGTGCTCCAGCAGCAGCTCGAGCAGCTCGGGGACCTGGTGCTCCGGGCGCTCGTCGAGGTCGAGGGGGCGCTGGTGCTCGAGCGCCAGCAGCGCCGGAACCTCGAGCTCGTGCGCACCCAGCTCGCGATCGCCGGCGACACGCTCGCCGCGAGCCGGGACCGCTACCGCGCAGGCCTGAGCGACTTCCTGCCCGTGCTCACTGCGATTCAGGCGCAGCAAAACACCGAGGTGCAGCTCCTCGACGCGAACCGCGGCCTCGTCAGCCAGCGCATTCAGCTCCACCGCGCGCTCGGCGGGAGCTGGCCGGCGTCCCTCACGGCGCCGGAGCCCAGCACCCCCACCGAGGGTGAGGACCCCGCCCGATGAAGATCTTCCTCAAGTACGTGCTGCCCTTCGTCGTCCTCGCCGCGGGCGTGGGCGTGTTCATGATGCTCTTCAAGAGCCGCCCGGAGCCGCCGCGGACCGCGCGCGAGAATCAGGGCCTGCTGGTCGAGGTGGCCACGCTCGAGAGCGGTCGCCAAGACGTCAACGTGAGCGCGCGCGGCCAGGTGGTTCCGGCGCAGCGGGCCGTCATGGCGCCCCAGGTCACCGGAACCGTACGCTGGATGGCCGACGCGCTCGTGCCCGGCGGCCGCTTTCGCCAGGGCGAGACGCTGCTTCGCCTCGACAGCCGCGACTACCGCCTCGCCCTCGAGAGCCAGGAGGCCAACCTGAGCGCCGCGGGCCTCGAGCTCCAGCTGGAGCGCGGCCGGCAGGTCGTCGCCGAGCGCGAGTGGCAGGTCTTCGGCGCGCCCGAGGCCGCGGCGGGCAGCAACGCGAGCGAGGCTCTCGCCCGGCGTCAGCCGCAGCTCGACAACGCGGAGGTTTCCGTCGCCGCCGCGGAGAGCGGCGTGGAGCGTGCCCGCCTCGATCTGAGCCGCACGCGGCTGACGGCGCCCTTCAACGCCATGGTGCTCGCGGAGAACGTCGACCGCGGCCAGCTCGTCGGTCCGACGAGCCAGGTCGTCACGCTCGTCGGCACCGACACCTTCTGGGTCGAGGTCGCCGTTCCCGTCGACCAGCTCGCCGCGCTGCGCATCCCCGGCGCCGGTGCGGCCGAGGGCTCGCGGGCGACGGTGCGTCAGACCGTGGGCGACCAGAGCATCGAGCGCAGCGGGCGCGTGCTCCGGCTCCTCCCGGACCTCGACCCGGCCGGCTCCATGGCCCGGCTGCTGGTCGCCATCGACGACCCGCTCGGCCTCGGGAGCGAGGACGCCGGCATCCCACTCCTGCTCGGCTCCTATGTCGAGGTCGACCTCGAGGCCGCGCCGCTCGACGACGTCATCGAGGTGCCGCGCGCCGCCGTTCGGGAAGGGGAGCGCGCCTTCGTCATGAACGCCGAGGACAGCCTCGAGGTGCGCGACCTCGACATCGCGTGGGGGCGCCGCGACAGCGTCCTGGTGCGCGACGGTCTCGCGGCCGGTGAGCGCCTGGTCACGAGCCGGGTCCCCGCGCCGGTCCCGGGACTCAAGCTGCGTACGCGGGCGAGCCAGGAGAGCGCGTCCGAGGAGAGCGCACGGTGAGCGACGACGCCCCCGACCCGCCGACGCCGGAGGAGAACCGCGGGACGCTCGCGTGGTGGGCCCGGAACACGGTCGCCTCGAACATCCTCATGCTGATCCTCATCGCCGGGGGGCTCTTGGCCCTCGGCCGAATCAAGCAGGAGGTCTTCCCGGAGGTCGAGATCGAGATGGTCGTGGTGACCATCCCCTATCCCGGCGCCAGCCCCGCCGAGGTCGAGCAGGGCGTCATCCTCGCCGTGGAGGAGGCCGTTCGCGGCATCGACGGCGTGAAGGAGGTCCGTGGCACGGCCTCCGAGCAGGTGGCGACGGTCGCCGTCGAGCTCCTCACGGACGCGGACAAGGACCGTGCGCTCAACGACGTGAAGAGCGCCGTCGACCGCATCACGAGCCTGCCCGAGGACACGGAGCGGCCCATCGTCGCGCTCGCGACGAACCGCAAGCAGGTTCTCTCGCTGGTGATCTACGGAGACGTCCCCGAATCGGTGCTCCACGACGTCGCCGAGCAAGCGCGCTTCGATCTCCTGGGCCTCGACGACGTCACCTACCTCGAGGTGAAGGGCACGCGCCCCCTCGAGATCGCGGTGGAGGTCCCGCAAGCGAAGCTCCGCGAGTTCGGCCTGACCCTACGCGAGGTCGCCCAGGCCATCCGCGCCTCGGCCCTCGAGGTGCCGGGCGGCGGCGTGCGCACGCAGGGCGGCGAGATTCTGCTGCGTACGGACGAGCGCCGGGACTTCGGCGTCGAGAACGAAGACATCGTCGTCCGAAGCCGGCCGAACGGCGCCGACCTCACGCTCGGCGAGATCGCGACGATCCGCGACGGGTACCAGGAGACGGACCTCGAGTCCTACTTCCGCGGCCAGCGGGCGGTGCGCCTCAACGTCTATCGCGTGGGCGACCAGACGCCGATCACCGTCTCGACGGCCGTGAACGAGTGGCTCGCAGAGAACGGCGACGCCTTCCCGCCCGGCATCGAGAGCACGATCTGGAACGACCAGAGCGAGATCTACGCGCAGCGCGTCGACCTGCTCCGCCGGAACGGCCTCCTCGGCCTCGCGCTCGTCTTCCTCGTCCTCGGCATGTTCCTGGAGCCGCGCCTCGCCTTCTGGGTGACCCTCGGCATCCCGATCCGCTTCGCTGGCAGCCTGATGCTCCTCCCGGGCTGGGACCTGCGCATCAACATGATCTCGCTCTTCGCGTTCATCGTGACGCTGGGCATCGTCGTGGACGACGCCATCGTGGTCGGCGAGGCGATCTACGAACGCCGCTCCAAGGGCATGGGCTTCCTGCGCGCCGCGATCACCGGCGTACAGGAAGTGGCGCAGCCCGTGATCTTCAGCGTGCTGACGACCTGCGTCGCCTTCTCGCCGATGCTCTTCGTGCCCGGCGTGAGCGGGAAGTTCTTTCGGAACATCCCCGTGGTCGTCATCAGCGTCCTGCTGCTGAGCCTCGTCGAATCGCTCTGGGTGCTCCCGGCGCACCTGAGCCACCGCATGCCGTGGTGGCTGCGCATCCTGCTCGCTCCCGTGCTGCTGCCCCTGCAGCTCGTCTACCGGCTCCGCGCCGACAAGGGCCTCGCGTGGTTCGTCGCGCAGATCTACCGGCCCTTGCTCCGCCGGGCGCTCGCCTATCGCTACGTGACCATCGCCGTGGCGGTCGCGACGCTCATCGCCAGCTTCGGCCTCCTGGCGGGCGGGCGCGTTCAGTTCAGCTTCCTGCCGAAGGTCGAGAGCGACGTCATCACCGCCTCGCTCCGCATGCCCGTCGGCACGTCCATCGACGAGACCCGGGCGCTTCAGGAGCGCATCGCCGACGCGGGCTACCGGGCCCTCGAGCCCCACGGCGGCGAGCGGATCCTCAGGGGCATGCTCTCCGACGTCGGCGACGGCACCGGCATCGCGGGCGGCCTGGTGGGCCAATCCGGGGCGACGGGCTCCCACGTCGCCGCCGTGATGATGTTCATGGTCCCCGCGGACGAGCGCGAGGTCCGCACCGCCGAGATGGTGGAGGAGTGGCGCGAGGCCATCGGAGAGATCGCCGGCGCGGAGACGCTGACCTTCCGCTACAGCGTCGGCGCCGACGCCGGGGCGCCCATCGACCTCAAGCTCAGCCATCCCGACAACGAGGTGCTCGAGGCCGCGGCCGAGCGCCTCGCCGGGGAGCTGGAGGCCTACGCCGGCCTCCGAGACATCGACAGCGGCGTGAGCCCCGGCAAGGAGCAGCTCGACCTCACGCTCACGCCCGAGGGGCGGGCACGCGGCCTCACGGTGAACGACCTCGCCCGGCAGGTACGGGACGCCTATTTCGGCGCCGAGGCGCTTCGGCAGCAGCGCGGCCGGGAGGAGCTTCGCGTCTACGTGCGGCGGCCCCTCGACGAGCGCGAGAGCCTCGACGACCTCGGCAACCTGGTGCTGCGCACGCCGGACGGCGGCGAGATGCCCCTGGCGCAGGCCGCGACGGTCTCGCCGGGCCGCGCTTACACGACGCTCCGGCGCCTGGATGGCCGGCGTACGCTCTCGGTCACCGCGGACATCGTCGAGGGCGTCGGTAACGCCAACGAGATCAACGGGAAGATCCTCGAAAACGAGCTGCCGCGCCTCATGGCCGACGTCCCGGGCCTCACCTTCTCCCTCGGCGGCGAGCAGCAGGAGCAGGGCGAGAGCCTGGGCGCCCTCGCCGCGGGCTTCGGCTTCGCGCTCTTCGGCATCTACGGCCTCTTGGCCGTGGCCTTCCGGCGCTACCTCCAGCCGCTCATCGTGATGTCCGCCATCCCCTTCGGCATCGTGGGCGCGCTCATCGGCCACTACGTGATGGGCTACGAGCTCTCCATCATCAGCATGATGGGCATCGTGGCCCTCAGCGGCGTGGTCGTGAACGACTCGCTGGTGCTTCTCGTGGCGACGAACGCCTTCCGCGAGAGCGGGAGCAGCGCGGCGGAAGCCATCGAGCTCGGTGGGGTGCGCCGCTTCCGCCCGATCCTCCTCACGTCGCTCACGACCTTCTTCGGCCTCGCGCCGATGATCCTCGAGACGAGCGTGCAGGCGCGCTTCCTCATTCCGATGGCCGTCAGCCTGGGCTTCGGCGTGCTCTTCGCCACCTTCATCCTGCTGCTCTTGGTGCCCTGCTCCTACCTCGTGCTCGAGGACTTCCGGAACCTCTTCGGCCGCTTCATCGCGCCCATGGCGGAAGCCCTCGACGAGGAGGAAGAAGAGGACGTCCCGGTCGGCGACGAGGATACCGGCGAGCCCAGCGGGGAGAGCCCGCGGCCCGTCATCGCGGCGCGGCGCCCGGAGCCCCTGCTCGAGGAGTAGCGCCCGGCGCGGCCATCGCCGCGAGCTCCTCGTGAAAGGCGACCTTGAGCGCGCCCATGATCCAGTGGGGCACGTCCTCGAACTCCCGGTAGCGGGCGTCGGCGCCGAGGGCCTGGAGCATGGCGATGCTGCGTCGCTCCGACGAGGGCGCGATGACCGGGTCCCGCCCGCCATGAAGGGCGACGATGGGCGGGACGCCCGCGGGGAGGCGCGGCGGCACGAAGCGATCGAAGAGGACGCCGCCTACGCTCACGGCGCGGCCGAAGACCCGGGGGTGCTCGAGGGCGATGAGATAGACGAGCATGGCGCCCTGAGAGAAGCCCGTGAGCGCGGGACGACCGCGCGTCGGGAAGCGCTCGAGCGCCTGCTCCGTGGTCGCGATGATGCGCTCGGCGAGGCCGCGCATCTCGGCCGCGACCTCGGCGCCACTCTTGCCGCGGAAGGACCACCAGGCGCGTCCGTTGCCCTCGTCGACGGGAGCCTGAACGCTGATCACCCGGGCCGGGTCCGGGTAGCCCTCGAAGAAGCGCAAGAAGCGCGCCTCGTCGCTTCCCCGCCCGTGGAGCGCCACCACCATGGGCAGCTCGGCGCCCTCGGCGGCGCCCGCGGTGCGAAGCTCGAGAAAGGGCAGGGAAGGACGGATGGGCCTCTCGTCCGCAGCGGGAGAGGCCGCCACGGACTCCGGCGCGGGCGCGGAGGGGGACGTCGCCGGCGGCGCGCTCGGGCTGCAGGCGCCGGAGGACGTGAGGCTGGCGCTACCCAACGCGGCGAGGAGGGCGATGGCGCGGGGCGTCATGAGCCCGTGTGTGGGGTCCCGGCCACTGCGGCGGTAGCCCCGGGGGGAAGAGAGCCGGCGCCGACGTCCGGGCCCCGTGCTAGTCGCCGGGCTGCGGGCATCCCTCTCCGCTCTCGGCGGGAATGACCAGGTCCACGGTCCGTCGCTCGAGCGCGACGACGCCATCGCCGCGGATGGTCACCCGGAGCCGAAAGCGCTGCACCACGGCGCGCGGCGCGAGGGCGTCCACGTCGAAGCGGAGCGTGAAGGCCACGCGCGTGCCCGGGCGCACGTCCTCGTAGCGCCCATCGACGGCGCGTCCGCCGCCTGCGGGCCGCGGCGGCGCCGCGACGACGTCGCGAAGCAGCGCGAGCGCATCACCGTCGTCGCCCTCCACGTCGCTCAGCACGAGATCGATGTCCGCCGGGCTCTCGGCCACGAGGCGGCCGACGACCTCGGCCACGGCCTCGTCGAGCCCTTCGCCGGCGCTACCGATGTCGACGACGAGGGGCGCCCCATCGTCGCCGACGGCACCCGAGTCTGCAGCGATGCGCTCGACGTGCGCGCGAAACTCGGGGCGCGTGCCGCTGAAGAGACCGAGCACGCGTGCGCCCCGGGCGCGGAGCGCGTCCCGAGCGTCCTCGTAGCGGGCCGCGAGCCCGCGGACCTCCGGTGCCGTGTAGGAGAAGTCGCCGCCGGGACCGTTGTGCGTCCCCGCGTCGGTCAGGAGCAGCACGACGGGCGTGGCCTCGACGCGGAAGCACCCGCCACCCACCGTGCCCTCGGGGCAGCGGCTCGGCGGGATGAAGCCCCCGGCGCCTGCCCCGGACGCGAGCTGAAAGAGGGCCTCGACTTGGCTCTCGGGGGCGTCGTTTCCGCCCGAGGCTTCGAGGGCCGCGACCGCGTTCTCCACGGCGGCGAGCTCGTCCGTGGGCGGCTGGACCAGCACGAAGGGGGCGTCCGAGGGGCTCCCGTGGGGAGCGACGGGAAAGTCGGCGAAGGTCGCGACGCCGAGGCGGGTCCCGGGGATGGTGGCGAAGAGCGCCGGCGCGAGCCGGGCGCGGAGGCCCTCGCGTATGGCCGCGACCTCGCCTCCCATGCTGCCCGTGACGTCGACGAGAAAGACCACGTCCGCGGTCGCGATGCGCAGCACGTAGTCGAGCGTGAGCTCCGACAAGCTCGCGTCGGCGGTGAGCTCCAGGCAGACATCTGCCTCTTCGAGCGGCGCCTCCGTGTCCGGCGCCTCGAGGCCCGTCGTGGCGGTACAGGCCGTGATCAGGCCTGCGAGCGCGTAGCCGGCTCCCCTCGCTCCCACGAATGGAGACTACTCCCGCAACGGGCGGACGTCATATGCGGCCGTCCTCCAAAGGCCCGCGGCGAGCCGCCCCCGATTTTTCCAGGCCGGCTTTGACACCCTCGCGACGCCGCGCTAGACCCACGCTCCGCTGCGAGGCCGAGCCGCGCGACGGACCGCTGGAGCGGTAGTTAAGTTGGTTATAACGCCGGCCTGTCACGCCGGAGGCCGCGGGTTCGAGTCCCGTCCGCTCCGCCCCGAAGGGCCGCCCACCTCGGGCGGCCCTTTTGCTTTGTGGACCTCACTCGGCAGCGAGGAAGGCGTCCACGGCCTCTCGGGCCACGTCCGGCCGGTCCGTGATCAACCCGCGGACCCCGAGCGCGAGCAGCCGGTCCATCTCGTCGCGCTCGTTGATGGTGAAGGCGTGCACCGGGAGCCCGAAGGCGGCGGCCCGCAGCATGGTGCTGGGAACGATGACCTGGATGTCCCCCGCACGCGGCGGGAGCTGCAGATACCCGGCGGGCGCCACGTAGCCGTCGCCGGGCAGGGGCCCCTCGAGGATGAACTCGGTCGCCTCGTCCTCGCTGAAGCTCGTCGCGACGTCCGGTGCGGCGGCGCGGAAGGTCTGGAGCGTCGCGTTCGCGAAGGCCGCCACGATCACGCGATCGCGGAAGCCGAAGGCGTCCAGCGCCGCGACGAAGTCGTCCACCATGGACGGCATCTCCTGCTTGATCTCGATGACGTAGCTCGCGTCCGGGAACGCCTCGAAGACGGCCCGCAGCGTGGGGATGACGTGCCCCCGGCCACGCTCGGGGAAGGTCGCCCCGCCGTCGGTGGAGAAGCGGAACGCGGCGTCGAGGGCCTGGACCTCCGCCAGCGCCAGCTCGCGGATGTCGCCGCTCCCGTCCGTGGTCCGGTCGACGGTGAGGTCGTGGATGCACACGATCTCCCCATCCGCGGTGCGCGCGACGTCGAGCTCGAGCACGTCCGCCCCGGCCTCGAGGCCCGTCCGATAGCCCAGGAGCGTGTGCTCCGGCGCGAGCCGGAGGCCGCCACGATGGGCGATGACCAGCGGCCTCGGGCTCTGAAAGAGCGCCTCGCCCTGGAGCCCGGGCGACTCCGACGGCGCGTCGTCGCCGCAGGCCACGAGGAGCGAAGAGAGGACGAGGAAGGCGAGCGGGTGGCGGGGCACGGCGTCGAGGATACCCGCGGCGCACTCCCGCTGCGCCGTGCGGCGCGCGGCGTCGATGGCGACGAGCCCCGCGCGGGCCTTAGCCACCGTCTCCTCGAACTCCTTCGCGGGATCCGAGGCCTCCACCAGCCCGGCGCCTGCCTGCAGCGTGAGCGCCCCGTCGCGGGCGACCACCGTCCGGATGGCGATGGCGAGGTCGGCGTTGCCGTCGAAGCCGAGGTAGCCGACGGCGCCGCCGTAGAGACCGCGGGGCACGGGCTCGAGCGCGTCGATGATCTGCATCGCGCGGACCTTCGGCGCCCCGCTCAGCGTCCCCGCGGGGAAGACCGCGCGCAGCACCGCGAGCGCGTCTCGGCCCGGAGCGAGCGTCCCGCGCACGTTCGAGGTCATGTGCATCACGTGGCTGTAGCGCTCGACGACCATCTTCTCGGTGATGCGTACGGTGCCCGGGGCGCTGATGCGGCCGAGGTCGTTGCGTCCGAGGTCCACCAGCATGACGTGCTCGGCGCGCTCCTTCGGGTCGGCGAGCAGGTCCTCCTCGGCGGCCCGGTCGGCGGCATCCGTCGCGCCGCGCGGGCGCGTGCCGGCGATGGGACGCAGCGTGGCCTCGCCGTCCTCGACGCGCACGAGGGTCTCCGGGCTGGCGCCCGCCACCTCCACGCCCGGGAGGCGCAGGAAGTACATGTAGGGAGAGGGGTTCACGACGCGAAGCGCGCGGTAGACGTCGAAGGCGCGCGCGCCCTCGGCGGGCACGCGGAAGCGCTGCGAGAGCACGACCTGGAAGATGTCGCCCTCCACGATGTGCGCCTGGCTGGTCCGGACCGCGGCCTCGAAGTCCGCGCGGGCGAAGCTCGAGGGCGGGAGCGCCTCGCGGAGCGCCGGGTTCGGCATGGCCAGCGGCGGAAGCGAGGGCGGGCTGGCGAGGCGCTGCCGGAGCGCCGCGATGCGCGCTTTCGCCTCGCCGTAGGCGGCGGCGGCGGTGCGCCCCGCGATGCGCTGCGGGACCACGATGCGGAGCGTTTGGCGAAGGCCGTCGAAGATGAGAAGCGCGCCCCCGAACGCGAAATGGAGCTCCTCGGCATCGCCGCGGGGAGCGCCCACGGTGGGCTCGAAGCGCCGCACCACGTCGTAGCTCACGTACCCGACGGCCCCGCCCCAGAAGCGCGGCAGGCCGAGCTCGTCCAGCGCGTCCGGCGGCGGCGGCTTCCAGGCCGCGAGCTCGTCGCGGAGCCCTTCTTCGAAGCCGTCACCCGCGTGCTCGGTGGCCACGCCGTCTTCCGTGCGCACGTAGCGGTCGCCGCGGCCCCGGAGCCGCACGGGGGCCTCGGCGCCGACGAAGCTGTAGCGCGCCCACTTCTCGCCTCCCACCACGCTCTCGAGGAGGAAGCTCCCGGGGCCGTCACCCACGGCGGCGAAGGCACGCACCGGCGTGAGATCGTCGGCGACGAGCTCCTCCACCACGGGCACCACGGCCGCGTTCTCGGCGAGGGCCACGAAGCGCTCGAGGGTCGGAAGCGTCGCCATGGGCCGCGAGACTAGTATGCGCGCCGGGAAGTACGCCCCGCGCCTCGAAATCCTCGCCCGATGGGGCTAAATCCGCTTCATGAGCACGCCCTCGCCCTCCCCCCTCGATGCCCCCCTCTCGGAGCTCGACCCGGACCTCGGTCGCCTCATCACGCAGGAGGAGGCGCGGCAGCGCGACAAGCTCCGCCTCGTCCCGAGTGAAAACTATGCCTTCCCGGCGGTGCAGGAGGTCGCCGGGAGCGTGCTCAACAACAAGTACAGCGAGGGCTACGCGGGCCGGCGCTACTACGAGGGGCAGCAGAACATCGACGAGGTCGAGCGCCTGGCCATCGAGCGGCTCAAGACCCTCTTCGGTTGTGAGCACGCGAACGTGCAGCCCTATTCGGGCAGCCCCGCGAACCTCGCCGTCTACTTCGCCTTCTGCAGCCCGGGCGACACGGTGATGGGGCTCAGCCTCGACGCGGGCGGCCACCTCACGCACGGACACAAGGTCTCCATCAGCGGCAAGTACTTCGAGGCCGTGCAGTACGGCGTGACGCGCGACGATCACCGGATCGACTTCGACCAGGTCGCGGCGCTGGCGCGCGAGCACAAGCCGAAGCTGCTCTGGGCCGGTATCACCGCCTACCCGCGGGAGGTGGACTTCGACCGCTTCGCCGAGATCGCCCGCGAGGTCGGCAGCGTGCTGGTGGCGGACATGAGTCACATCTCGGGGCTCGTCGCCGGCGGCGCCCATATGAGCCCCGTGGGGCGCGCGGAGATCGTCACCAGCACCACGCACAAGACCTTCCGGGGCCCGCGCGGCGGCATGATCCTCATGGACAAGGTCCACAAGAAGGCCATCGACCGCGCCGTGTTCCCGGGGCTCCAGGGCGGGCCCCACAACGCGACGACGGCCGGCATCGCCATCGCGGCCAAGCTCGCGACGAGGGACACCTTCAAGGACTACGCGGCCGCCGTCGTCACCAACGCGAAGACCCTGGCGGAGGGGCTGCTCTCGGCGGGCATCGATCTGGTGACCGGCGGCACGGACAACCACCTCATCCTTTGCGACCTGACGAGCAAGGACGTGCCCGGCAAGGTCGCCGCGCAGGCCCTCGATCGCGCCGGCATCGTCTGCAACTACAACTCCGTTCCCTTCGACACGCGGAAGCCCTTCGACCCGAGCGGCATCCGGCTGGGAACACCCGCCATGACGGCACGCGGCATGGGCACCGCGGAGATGACCAGGCTGGCGGGGTGGATCGGCGAGGTGGTCGCCGCGCCCGACGACGAGGCCCAGCTCTCGCGCATCGCCGGCGAGGTGAAGGACCTCTGCGATCAGTTCCCGGCGCCGGGCGTGCCCTCCGCCTGAGCCCGGCTGGCCAGGCGAAAGAGACGTGGCCGCGGGCCACGGCCCGTAGCGCGCGAGCCCGGGCTGGGTCGCCGGGTGCCCGGCGCGGTTCGTCCGAGGCGCGCCTCGCCACGCCGCTTTCTGGACCCCTGGGCGCGCACCCGTAGCCTCGCCCCATGAGCCGTCTCTCGTTCGCGCTGGCGCTCGCGCTCGCGCTGCCGAGCGCTCCCACGCGCGCGGGCACGCCGCCGCAGGTGAGCGTCGGCGGGGTCCGCGTCGATCCCGGCGACGCCAGCGCTGCCACGCGACTCCTCGCTTCGTTCCGCGAGACCGAGCTGGTCCTCGCGGGGCCCGAGGGCCGCGAGCGACTGAAGCCCGCGGCGATCGGGGTCACCGTGGACGAAAGCACCCTCGCGACCTGGCTCCGCGCGGCCGCGGACCCCTCGACCGCGCTCGGCGAGAGAGCCGAGGACGAAGGGCTGCGCCTCCGGCTCCCGCTCCACGTGGACCCGGCCCCGGCGCTCGAGCGTTTCGTGGCCTGGAAGGAGCGCACGGATCGGCCCGCGCGGGACGCGCGCCTCGACCCGGCCACCGAGAACGTTCGGCCCGAGCAGGAAGGTCGCGCCCTCGACGTCTGGGCGAGCCTCGACGCGCTCCGAGACGCCCTCGACCGGCTCGCCCTCGACCTGAGCGCCGACGCCGAGGTCGTGCTGGCCGTGGTCCGGACCCCGGCGCGGCGCACGGCCGCAGAGCTGCGGGACGTGGACGTGAGCGCCATGCTCGGCACCTTCGAGACGCCCTACGCGCAGACCGAAGACGCACGGGACCGCACGCACAACCTCCGCGTGGCGGCCGCGAAGATCGACGGTCACGTGCTGCTCCCGGGCGAGGTCTTCGACTTCAACGCGCTCGTTGGCGACCGCAGCCTCAGCAACGGCTTCAAGCCCGCGACGGTCATCGCCGGTGGCGAGCTCGTCGATGGCGTCGGCGGCGGCGCCTGCCAGATCGCCGGGACGCTCCACGCGGCGGCCTTCTTCGCTGGCCTCGAGGTCCTCGAGCGGCATCCCCACAGCCGACCGAGCTGGTACATCAAGCTCGGCCTCGATGCGGCGGTGAGCTACCCGAACCTCAACTTCCGTTTTCGAAACGACCAGGACGTGCCCGTGCTCGTGCGCCTCGTCGTCGAGGGCGGCAAGACGCGCGCGGAGATCCGCGGCGCCACGCGTAGGGAGCTCGTCACCTTCGTGCGCCGCGTCGACGGGTACACCGCGTACGAGGAGCGCGAGGCCGAAGACCCGGAGCTGCCGCGCGGCGTCCGCGTGCTGCGCCAGCGCGGCGTACCGGGCTTCCGCGTGACGCGCTGGCGCGTCCGGCGCGACCCCGCGCGCAACCAGGCCCGGCGCCAGCGCATGCCCGTCGACACCTACCCGCCCACGCCGCAGGTCTGGCGTGTCGGGACCGGCGGCGAAGCGCCCGAGGACTACGAGGCCCCCGAGGGCGACGGGCACCCCGAGTACACGGCCGACGAGTACACGGAGCTCTCTCAGGGCGTCGGGGTGGAGGGCACGCTCACGGTGCGCCGCGCCGGACGTACGGGACGTCCCGGCTGGACGGTCCGCGAAGGCATGCCCCCGGCGACGACCGCGCCTCGGGCCGGACGATCGCTCGAAGCGGAGCGCCCGTAGCGCTACGCCGACGCGATGACGCGTGCGCGGCCCCGCTTTCACCTGGCGTTCCCCGTCGACGACCTCGAGGCCGCGCGCCGCTTCTACGGTGGCGTGCTTCGCTGTCCGGAGGGGCGCGAGCGACCGGGGCACTGGATCGACTTCGACCTTCACGGCCATCAAATCGTGGCGCACTACGCGCCGGAGGACTGTCGCGTCGCCGGCGCCAGCGACGCGGATGGCAAGGCCATCCCGGCGCGCCACTTCGGGCTGATCCTGTCGTGGCCCGCGTGGGAGGCCCTTCGGGATCGCCTGCGGGAGGCCCGGGCCGACTTCCTCATCGAGCCCCATGTCCGCTTCGCGGGGAAGCCGGGCGAGCAGGCCACGATGTTCGTGCGCGACCCCGCCGGGAACGCGCTCGAGTTCAAGGCGTTCCGGGACGAGCGCATGGTCTTCGCCAAGGGCGCGCCGACGAATGGCTGACCCCGCCGTCGCGGCCCGCAGGGGCCGTGACGGCGCGCCCGCGCGCTATCGTCCCCGCATGCCGACGGTCGCCCCCCCCGAAGAGCTCGTCCGTGAGCTCGAGGTGCTCGTGCGGGCTCATCATCCGCTCCTTCTCTTCGAAACCGTGGAGGAGGAGCGTCTTCGGAGCTGCCTCGGCTACGTCGCCGACCGCGTGGGGCTCCCGCTCTTCACCTGGGACGGCGTCCGCGGCCTCGAGATGCAAACCCCCGATGGAGGCCGGCCGCCGGGAACGCACGAGCCGGAGAAGGCCCTCGCCTTCATCGAGGACGCGAACCTCGAGGCGCTCTTCTTCCTTCCGGATTTTCCGGAGCTCGAGGGGCCCACCGCGACCGCCCGCGTGAAGCGCATCTACCGGCGCTACTTCCAGCATCGGGGCCAGGTGGTCCTCTCCGGACCGGCCGTGCGCCTTCCTCCGAGCCTCGAGCCGCTCTTCACGCTGGTCGACCTCCCCGCGCCGAGCGTCGAGGCCTACCACGGCTTCGTACAGGAGCTGATCCGCGCGCTGGCCAAGGAGCTACCGGTGCAGGTCGCCCTCTCCCCGGAGGACGCCACGGTGCTCTTCCAGGCGCTCCATGGGCTCACGCTCAGCGAGGTGGAGAAGATCATCAGCCGCGCCGTGGTGGAGGACGGGCGCCTCGACCGGAGGGACCTCGAGACCATCCTCGCGGCCAAGCGCAAGGTGATCGAGCGCTCGGGGCTCCTCGAGTATTTCCCGCACGACCAGCGCCTCCGGGACGTCGCCGGCCTCGCCCGCCTGAAGGAGTGGCTGCGCAAACGCCACGGGGCCTTCGCGGACGCCGCCCGGGCCCGAGACTTCGGCCTCACGCCACCCAAGGGCCTCTTGCTCATCGGCGTGCAGGGCTGCGGCAAGAGCCTCTGCGCCAAAGCCGTGGCCGCGGAGTGGCGCCTTCCGCTGCTCCGCCTCGACCCCGGCAGGCTCTACGAGAAGTACTTCGGCGAGAGCGAGCGGAACCTCCGCCGGGCCATCGGCCTGGCCGAGTCCATGGCCCCCGTGGTGCTGTGGATCGACGAGATCGAGAAGGCCGTGGGCACCGGCGAAGGGAGCGCCGACGGTGGCACGAGCCAGCGCATCCTCGGGTCCTTTCTCGCCTGGCTGCAGGAGAAGCGGGAGAGCGTCTTCGTCATCGCCACGGCAAACGACATCTCGAACCTGCCACCGGAGCTCCTCCGCAAGGGGCGCTTCGACGAGATCTTCTTCGTGGACCTCCCCAGCGGAGGAACGCGCGAGGAGATCTTCGCGGTGCACCTCGCCAAGCGGAACCGCCGCGCGGACGACTTCGACCTCGCCGCGCTGGCTGCCGCGAGCGATGGCTTCAGCGGCGCCGAGATCGAGCAGGCCGTCGTCAGCGCGCTCTACGACGCCTTCGAGCGCGACGACGGGAGCCTCACGACGGACGACGTGCTTCGCGAGCTCGCCACCACGCGGCCGCTCAGCGTGACCATGGCGGAGCGGATTCAGAGCCTCCGCGGGTGGGCCCTCGAGCGGTGCGTGCCCGCAGACTGAGCCCATGGCCGACGCCCCCTGGACCCCGCACGACGCGCCGCCGGCCGCGGAAGAGCTGCAGGGCCCGCGGCTCCTCGCCGTGGACCTCGGCCTCCGCACGGGGCTCGCGGTCTTCGTGAGGAGCTCCGCGGGGCTCCGCCTGGCGAGCTACCGTTCGCAGAACTACGGGAGCCCGGCGCGGCTCAAGCGCGGTGCCCGGGGTGCGGTGCGGGCCGTCCCGGAGCTCGCGGCGCTCGCCCTCGAGGGGGACGCCCAGCTCGCCCGCGCCTGGGCCCAGCCGGCCGAGGGTCGCGGGGCGCGCGTGCTGCTCTGCCAGGCAGAGCGTTGGC
>CALCTH010000588.1 GCA_937893795.1 uncultured Myxococcales bacterium
GAGCCTGCCCCCTGGGAAGCCGAGCTGGGCCGGGACGCGCTCGGCGAGCTCGCGGCTCGGTCTTCGGAGGCGCGCCCCGTGCCGCTCGAGGGCGCGTCCTCGGCAGCCGAGCTCTGCGCGCGCGTCGCCGCCGCGGACGACGCCGCGTCGCCCGTGGACGTCGTCGCCTTCCTCGAGGTCGCCACCGAATACGCGGGCCGCGGCGGACCCACGCGGGTCTGGGTTTCGGCACGCGGCACGCTCACGCTCCTCGACGCCTACCGCTGCGACCCGCTGGCCGAGGTCACGGACGAGGTGCGCGCGCTCGGGCTGAGCGAGGAGCGCGCGGAGCGCGACGCGCGGGACCAGCTCGCCGGCCGCCTCCTCCGTGCCGTCCTCGCCGACCCGGCCGTCGCTCCGCTCCACGAGTGAGCGTGGCTGCGTACGGTGACGTCGTAATGATGCGATAGCACCTGAAAGCGACGGGGCGGCCTCGCGCAGATTGTCTGTCCCTTCCCCGCACGGCGGGAGGAGGGACCGATGATCGACACGTCAAAGATCGACAAGCGCAAGCCAATGCACGGCACCGGCAAGGCCCGGGGCTGCTCTCACGCCAAGCTCGGCAACTTTGGCCGGCTCTTTCCCCACTTGAAGCCGCAGGCGGAGCAGCCTTGCAAGGGGTGGGACCTCACCGATCCCTGCGTCGCCGACGAGGTCTCGAAGCTGGTGGGAGGAGCGGGCGGGCCCATGCACGACGCGAACGGCAGCTCCGGCGACTCCGAGCTGCCCGCGGCCTACACCTTCTTCGCCCAGTTCGTCGACCACGACGTCACCCTCGACACGACCACCGCGCTGCGCGGGGGACCGGAGGTTCCAGAGAAGGTGCCGAACTTGAGGACGGCCTCCCTGGACCTCGACTGCGTCTACGGCTTCGGCCCCGAGGCGTCACCGCACCTCTTCGATCCGGCCCAAGACGGCCGGCTCTTGGTGGGTAGCCGCGTCGACGGCGTGTACCGCCCGAACGACGTGCCCCGCAGCAGCGCGGGCCGCGCGCTCATCGGCGACCCGCGGAACGACGAGAACCTCTTCGTCTCGCAGATGCAGCTCGTCTTCCTGCGACTGCACAACCGCTTCCTGCTTCGCTACGGCTTCGAGGAGGCGCAGCGCGAGACCCGCTTCCACTACCAGTACGTGGTCTGGAACGACTTCCTCCGGCGCGTCTGCGACGAGGACGTGTGGAAGTTCGCCAACGCCGGCCTGCTCGCGAAGAAGAAGAAGTACCCGCTCTGCGACATCAAGGACCGCTGCCACGGCCTCTTCATGCCCGTGGAGTTCTCCGTCGCGGCCTTCCGCTTCGGGCACACGACGGTGCGCTCGAGCTACCCGGCGAACCTGGACTTCCCCAGCATCGAGCTCTTCGACGAGCGCTTCGGGACCGAAGGCTTCGCGCCGGTGCCGGACGAGCTCGCGGTCGACTGGCGGACGCTCCTCGACTTGGAGCCGGGCTTCACCTTCCGGCGCGCGAAGGCCTTCGACCAGCTCCTCCCGGACGAGCTCATCCGCATGCCCGACCCCGTCGTGGGCAAGCGGGCCGACGCGGCGGAGCGTTCGCTGGCCTTCCGGAACCTGCGCCGCGGCATCGTGCTCGGGCTCCCGAGCGGCCAGGACGTGGCGCAGGCGCTCCTGAAGAAGGGCTACGGCTTCAAGCCGGCTACCACGGCGCAGCTCTTCAAGGAGAAGGGCAAGCCGATCCCCCGCTGGGACTGCCTCCCAGCGTCGCTGCGGGCGTGCCTCGAAAAGCACACGCCGCTCTTCCTCTACCTCATGCTCGAAGCGCGCTCGCTCGGGAAGAAGGAGCGCCTCGGCCCCGTGGGCTCGGCGATCCTCCTCGAGGTCTTCGGCGCGATGCTCGCGCACTGCGAGAGCTACCTGACCTACACCGACGATCACGGGAAGGGATGGAGCGGTCCGAGCCCCGACATCTCGCCGGACCCGACGCTCGCGAGTCTGATCCGCTACGCCGAGGGGCGCTGAGCGAGCGGGCGCTTCGTCCTCCGGGCGGAGCGCCCCTCGCCCGTCGCGGGCTCGGCAGAAGCCCGTCCGCGCTTCGGGCTAGCCCGCATGGTATGGCGGTAGCGGCATGGGCGTGCTCACCGTCGTCGTCGCCCTCGGGGCGGTGTTCGCGCTCGCGGTCGCCGTCTTCCTGGTGCAGACGGTGCTTCGGATGCGCTTTCAGCCGCCGGCCTACGAGGTCGTGGGCGAGGGCGAGGTGCCCGAGGCGCTTCGGCGCGTCTATGCGCCGGGCGCCGCGGAGCTCGCCGCCCTCGGCTTCGAGCCCCTCGGCTGGTACCGCCTGAGGTCGGTCTTCGCGTCGGCCTGGGACACCGGCTACCGGCCGATCTTCCGTGCCGAGGACGGCGTGCTGGCGCTGCCGGAGCTCGACGATGAGATGAGCTCCACGCGGCCCGTGAACCTCGTCTTCGGTTCGCTCTTCGAGGGCGAGCGCTGGCTCGTCACGCACAACCACATCCTTCACGCGACCGTGGCCCTCGACCCCACGGCGGCCGAGCAGGATGGCTACCTCGACACCATCGGAGAGCAGCTCGCGCTCCATCGACGTCGCATGAGCGAGCTCGACGGGGCGGGCCACGGCCGGCGGCGGGATGCCCCGCTGGAGGAGCTGGTCGCGTCGCTCGAGGCCAGCGGGCGACGCGGGGTCGAGGCTCTCATCGCTTCCGGCCGCGTCGTTCCGGCGGCGGGCGGTCACCAGTACACGGTGAAGGCCGCCATGACGAAGGCGTGGGCGGTCGTCACCGGAGGCCGGGGCCAGCCGGGTCCCCGCTCGTTCTTCGACGCCGAGCGCCTCGACGTGCCCCTCGAGCTCAAGCTCCAGAGCTGGCACCGCCACGAAGAGCTGCACCGCCGCCGGGGCTTTCGGGTGGCCTGGCTTTGGGTCTTCGCCCTGAGCGTCGCCGCCACGCTCGTGTCCTTCACCGGGTGGTTCAACCTCCGCGTCGCGGTCGCGCTCGTGCTCGTGGTCGCGCTTCACGAGGGCGGCCACTACCTCGCGATGCGCGCCACCGGATACCAGGACGTGCGCGTCTACCTGCTGCCCTTCCTCGGCGGCGCGACGATGGGTCAGCCCGGCGAGCGAACGCTGAGCCGCGAGCTCTTCGTGCTGCTGGCGGGACCCCTCCCCGGGCTCTTGCTCGGCCTGGCGATTCTCGCGGTACCGGACGCGGCGAGCACGCCGTGGCTCAGCGACATCGTCACGTTCCTCATCGGAGTGAACTTCATCAACCTGCTGCCCGTGATGCCCCTCGACGGCGGACGCATCGTGAATCTGGTCCTGGGCGACCTTCATCCCGTCATCGCCTTGGGGATGAACATCGGGGCCGTCGTCGTCTTCCTCGTGGCGTACGCCGCCTTGCAGGATGCGGTGCTGCTCGTGCTGGCCTGCGTCATGGCGGTCTCACTCCTGACGGTTTCCCGGGTCGAGAAGCTCGCGCGGGCCTGCGCCCGCGACGGCCTCCGTGCGCCCGAGGACGTGCTCGCGCGGCTGCTCACCTTCCCCAAGATGAAGGACGCGCTGGTGCTTCCGACCATGACCCAGCTGATGGAGCGTCTGCCCGCGCCGCGCCCCCGTGCCGCGGCGCGAGTCGCGGCGGGCCTCGTCTATGCGCTTGCTCTCGCGGGGCCGTTCGCGGCGGCCGTCGTCGTGGGGATCGGCGGTCGAATGGGAAGGTCCATCACCGTGCCCTGCGCGGATGTGCTCGCGCCGGCGGCAGCGAACGAGGCCGCAATTCCGGACTTCGCCCGCGTGGTCGCGGCGGATTTCGGAAGCGAGGCCCAGGCCGAACGTGTGGCGGCGGAAATCGGTGTGCGCGAGCTCGACCGATGTCCCCGGCACCCCTGGAGTGCGCTGCCACCCACGGAGCGCGAGGTGAACGCTCGCCGAACTCTCGCCGCGCTGCGCTCGGCCGATTCCGGTCTGCGTTTCGAGAAGATGCGCCAGGGACCCCGTACCGAGCCCGCGAAGCAAAGGTGGTCGCCCCTGGACTCGGCGGAGCGACGCGGCGTCGCCGACGCGCTCGTCACCTCCGGGGAGCCATGGGTCGTCGAGGAGCTCGTTGCCGCGTACGTCGCATCCGGCCTGGAGTCGTTGCCTCCGGCAGCTGCCGACTTGATGGGTCTCGTGGCCTGTGAGCCCACGGGTGCGGTGGTCGATGGGCGTGCCCACGCAGCGCGGGTGACCGTTTACCTGGTAGGCGCCGAAAGCAACGTTCGCGAGGCGCTGGGCCGCACCCTCTGCGAAGCCGGGAGCGAGTCCCTGCTCGTCCACTGAGCGGCGCGACCGCTAGCCGAGGTCCCGCCGGGCGCGGTCGGCGTCCACCGTCACGCCCCGCGCTTCCAGCTGCTCCCGGCAGAACTCGAGCGCCTCGGGCCGCGTGCTCGCCACGTGGTGCGGGTAGACCGGTGGCTGCAGCCAGTAAACGGCCGTGACCATGCCCCGCATGGCCGCGTTCTTCACGACGAGGCCCACGCCGGCGCAGTACGCGCGGTCCAGTGCCTGCGTTCGCTTGTCGTGGTCTGCGTAGATCTGCCGGTGGAGCGACGTGGCGCCCACGGAGCGATGGATGTCGACGATCCACGCGAAGGGTCGCTCGAAGCCCGGCATCTCCTGCTCCACCTCGGCGAGGAAGCGGCGCAGCGTGTCGGCGGTGACGCCGGACGGATAGGCCTTCAGGTAGAGATGCGGCGCGAGGCGCCGAAGCACCGGGGCCGGACCCGTGCCCGGCGGCACGGTCGACCGGGCGGGCGACGTCTCCTTCGGCCGCGAGTCCATGCGTGGCAGCGTAGCGCTCGCGGGAGCGCGCGGCTGGCACGGCCTCGTCGTGGGTCGAGGCGTGCTGTCGGAAAGCTCACCGACATCGCGCGGCGAGCTGCTACTCGGGCCGAAGCGAGCCTCTGGCTCGGAGAGGAGAGGACATGCGCACGCTTCTGATCATCGCCCTGCTCGTGGGTTGCGCCGGCAGCGCCGAGGAATCCAATCGCACCACGGTGCAGGCCCCGCCCGTGGAGCCGCCGCCCGTCGAGGAGCCCGAAGCTCCCGAAGACCCCGAGGACGTGCGGATCGTCGACGACCACCTCGAGCTCGACGGCGTCATCCACTTCGCCACGGACAGCGACGAGATCCTCGCGGACTCCTTCGACCTGCTCGACGACGTGGCGAAGCTGATCACCAACCACACGGGCGAGATCGGTCGGCTCCGCATCGTCGGCCACACGGACGCCGAGGGGTCGGAGGCCTACAACCAAGAGCTCTCCGAGCGCCGCGCGGCGTCGGTCGCACGCTACCTGCAGGACAAGGGCGTCGAGATCGAGCTCGAGCACTCCGGCGTCGGCGAGACGGAGCATGTCTGTGAGGAGGACACGGACGAGTGCCACGAGCGGAATCGCCGCGTGGAGTTCCTCATCATCAACGAGTGAGGGTCGTGGCCACCCAGGCCTCGATCCACCGCCTCGTGGGCTGGTAGGTCACCGGCCCCGCGTCGTGCGCCACGCCGTCGAGCTCCACCCAGTCGCCGGCGTGGCCGAGCGCGCGAAGCCGGGGAACCAGGGCCCGCATGGGCGCGAAGGGCACCACGGGATCCGCGGTGCCGTGCATGGCCTGGATCTTGGGCCGGGCGCTGGGCGTCGCCGGCAAGAGCTCTTCGGGGAACCAGGCCGCCACGGCGACGGCGGCGGCCACGCGCTCGGGCGCGAGAAGCGCGAGCGCGAGCGCCATCACGCCGCCCTGGGAGAAGCCCGTGACGAGCGGCTTTCCGGCGCTCGGCCGGCTGCTCTCGAGGGCCTCGAGAAAGGCCGCGAGCGCCCGGACCCGTTCCGGCAGCGCCGCCACGATTTCCGCTCGCGCCTTCGCGAGCGCCGTCAGCGACCGGGGCAGCCAGGCGAAGCCCTCGCCATCGGGAAAGGGCCCCGCGGGGAAGACCCAGCGCCGCGGCGGCAGGCGGCCCAGACGCCCGGGCGTCCGGGGACGATCCGTCCGCCCGTGAAAGCTCACCACGAGGGGAAGCGGCGCCTCGGGATCGGCTTCCGCGTCCGTCGCGCCGAGCACGGCTTCGAGGCAATCCGTCCCCGCGAGGCGCACCGAGCGCACCCGCACGCCCTCGTCCACGCGCTCGAAGGGAGACCCGGCCTTCGCCATGGCGCCACGCTATCCCTTCAGCCCGCGCGGTAGCCAGGGCCTCCGACAGGCACCATGTCTCGCTTGTGACGCCTCGGACCGTCGACCCCCGAAGCTCGCTCTTCTTCCCGGAGCGGCGCGTGCAGGAGTTCGGTCTGGATCGCACTCGATGGCTCATCCAGATGCGATGGGGTGCCATGAGTGGCGCGATGGTGGGCGCATTTCTGGCGTTTCTGGGCTACTTCCCGGGTGTGGCCGGGAGGCTGATGCTCGCCCTCGGCGTCGTCGGCTTCGTCTTCAACTTCGTCCTCTGGCGGGGCCTCCGCTCGGGCGTCGTGGCCGTGGGGCCCCGTGCTGGCGTGGCCCAGGCGCTCGTCGATCTCCTGCTGCTCACGCTCCTGCTCTGGGCCGCCGGTGGCGTCGAGACGCCCTTTTTGCCCTTCTACGTCTTCCACGTGGCCCTCATCGCCATCCTCGGCGGACCGCGCTGGACGCTGGTTGCCATCGGCTTCTGTTTCTTCGGCGCCGCCTTCCTCGCGATGCCGCTGGTCGTGCCCGAGCTGCGCATCGGCCGCTGGGATCCGGTGCCGCCCTTCGACGTGCTCAGCGAGGTCGCGGCCTTCGTCGCCACCGTCATCGGCGCGGCGTACATCGTGATGCACGCCGCCCGGGAGCTCCGCGCCCGAGAGAAGGCCCTCGCCGCGGCCCGGGACCGGGCGGCCCTCGAGTACCAGCTCCTCTCCAACACGCTCGACGAGCTCGAGGCGGGCCTCGAGGTCATCGGCGGCGACGGCACGGTGCTCTGGCGCAACCGCCGCGCCGAGGCGCTGGCGCCGGCCTCGCGCGTGGGTGGCGCATGGACCTGCGCTGGGGAGCTGCGCGCTTGCGAGCGCGACGCCAGCGGCGTGTGCCCCATGCATGGCGCCCGCGAGGGCGGCGAGAGCGGGCGCTGCCGCTTCGCGGCCTCCGTCGCCGGGGAAGAGCGCGTCTACGAGATGCTCGTCTTCCCCATCGACGAGGCGAGCCCGCCGCGGGTGATGAACCTCTACGTCGACCGCACCTCGGCGACGCTGGCCGAGCGCCAGCTGGTCCTCGCGGAGCGCCTCGCGAGCCTCGGCCGCGTGGCCCAGGGCGTGGCCCACGAGCTCAACACGCCGCTGGCGACCATTCGGACGCTCGCCGCGGACATGCTCCAGGCCCTCTCCACGCTGCGCGCTGACGAGGAAGAGCCCGGGGAGCTGACCCAGGATCTCGGTGAGTCGGCCACGCTGATCCGGGATGAGACGCGGCGCCTCGGGCGCATCACGCAGGCGCTCCTCGCGGGCGGCGACCTGGTCCGGGCGCGCATCGATGACGGCGTGCCCCTGGTCGCGGTGGCCCAACGAGCCAAAGCCATCGTGGTGGCCGGAGTGCGCGACGACGAGCGGAAGGTGGAGCTGGACGACTCCCTCGAGCGCCTCGAGGTGGCCGGTGACAAGGACCGGCTCGTGCAAATCCTCGTGAACCTCTTCCAGAACGCGCTCGATGCCATGCGGCCCACGGGCGGCACGCTCCGCGTGCACGGCGAGACCGATGGGCGGCAGGTGCGGCTGCTCGTCGACGATGAGGGCCCGGGGCTTCCGGAGGCCATGGCGTCACGGCTCTTCGAGCCCTTCGCGACCACCAAGCCGCCCGGCGAAGGCACGGGCCTCGGCCTTTACACGTCCTACATGCTCGCGCAGGCCATGGGCGGCACGCTCACCCTCGAGAACCGTGAGGAAGGGGGCGCCCGCGCCGTGATCGCGCTTCCTGCGCGCACCGTTCGGCTTCCTTTGGTGGACGTGCCGGCGCCGGCGAGGGCCGCGCCGTGAGCGCCGTCGCGACCCTCGGGCGCGTGCTCGTCGTCGACGACGATCAGGCGTTCCGCTTCGCCATCCGCAAGGCGCTCCGCCGCGTGCGCTTCGAGGTGCTGGAGGCCGCGAGCGGTGAAGAGGCCCTGCCCTTCCTGACCGGCGGCGACCCGCCCGAGGCAGCGCTCCTCGACCTGCGCATGAAGGGCATGGACGGCCTCGAGGTGCTCCGCCGCCGCGGCGGCACGGCGACGCGCATCGTCGTGCTCACGGGCCACGGGACGGTGCAGGCCGCGGTCGAGGCCATGCAGCTCGGCGCGTTCTCCTTCCTCGAAAAGCCCGTCGACGCGGAGATGCTCGAGCCGCTCCTCAAGGAGGCGGTGGCCGAGACGCGCCGCGTGAAGGCCGCGGGGGGCGACGAGCACCCGCCCCTCGTCGGCGTGAGCCAGGCCATGCAGGCCGTCCGGAAGTTCATCACGACCGTCGGGCCCTCGGACGAGACGGCGCTCGTTTTCGGGGAGACCGGCACCGGCAAGGAGGTCGTGGCGAGGCATCTCCACGTGGCGAGCAGCCGTGCGAAGCGGCCCTTCGTGGCGCTGAACGCGGCCTCGGTGCCGCGCGAGCTCTTCGAGAGCGAGCTCTTCGGCCACGTGCGCGGGGCCTTCACGGGAGCCACCGCGGACCGCCCGGGGCTCTTCCGCGAGGCCGACGGCGGCACGCTCTTCATCGACGAGCTCGGCGAGCTGCCCCTCGACCTGCAGGCGAAGCTGCTCCGGGCCCTCGAGACCCGTCGCGTTCGCCCCGTGGGCGGGAACAAGGAGGTCGCCGTCGACGCGCGGATCCTGGCCGCCACCAACCGCGACCTCTGGTCCCAGGTGGAGGCCGGGAACTTCCGCGAGGACCTCTACTTCCGCCTCCAGGTCTTTCCGGTGGTGCTGCCTCCGCTTCGCGAGCGGAAGGACGACATCCTCCCGCTGGCCGAGCACCTCCTCGGGCGCCTCGGCAAGAGCTCGCTGGTGCTCGACGAGGGCGCCCGCCGGGCCCTCGAGGCCTACGCCTGGCCGGGCAACGTACGCGAGCTGCTCAACGTGCTGCGGCGCGCCGCGCTCTTCGCGGAAGGCGACGTGATCGGCGGCGACCTGCTGCGGAAGATGATCGCCGGGAGCATCTTCGGCCACGCCGGCGCGACGAGCGCGCGCCCCGGCGCCGGTGCGCCGCCGACGCTGCCCACGAGCGCCAGCCTCGCCGAGGTCGAGCGCCTGCACATCGAGCGCGTGCTTGCGGACAAGCGGGGCAACGTGACCCACGCCGCCGCCGCCCTCGGAATCGACCGCCGCACGCTCCAGCGCAAGATGCGCGGCTACGGGATGGAAGGCGGCTGAGCCTTGGCGTCCGGGTCCTCGGGCGCCTCTTGCTTGTCGGGCGCGAAGGGCTCCGTGGGGGCGTCGCGGCGCCGGCGGTTCACGAGCTCCGCGTCGTGCACGCGGACCCGGTTGCGGCGCCGGCTTCGCACCGCGCGGGGCGCGCCCTCGACGCGGCCCGAGTAGGCGGTCACACGGGCGTTACCCGAGAGGTCGAGCGCGGCGCCGTCGCTCACGAGGAGGACTTCGACGAGCTCGGCGCGCGCGTTGCCCTCGAGGAGGAGCGCGGGGCCGGTGCTGCGGACCACGACGTCGTCGAGCTCGAGGCGGCCGTTGCCGCGAAGCTCGATGCCCACCGAGCCCGCGAGGCGGACGCGCTCGAGGCGCAGCTGGCAGTTGCCCTCGACCACGACGGCGGGGCGGCCCGGAAAGCGGAGGTCCCGGTCCCGCAGGGTGCGCCGGTCGTTCCCGCCGCAGCGGTAGGGCTCGCTCCCGTCGTAGCCGCCGAGCGCCGGTGGGAGTGCCGGGAGCGAGGTGCCCTCGGGGAGGAGCTGCCGAGGGTCGACGTCGGGGCCCAGAAGCTCCCGGAGCGGGCCGTTGATCAGCGCGTAGCCGCCCACGGCGAGCGCGACGCCGACGGGCAGGAAGCTCAGCAGGCGCGTGACCGGCCCAGGCCCCTCACGCCTCTTCGCGCGCTTCGGGCGCGGCTCGCGCCGGGGCCTCGGCTTCGGGCGCGGCGCGGGCTTCGGCGGGGGCGCCGGGAGCTGCGTGACCGTCTTGCAGTAGCCGCAGGTAACGGCGGAGCCCGGCGGCGCCTCCGGCAGGGGAGCCCCGCAGCTCGGGCAGAGAAGCGCGCGCGCCATCGCGCCGAGGATGGCCCACGAAGGGCTCCTCGGCCATCACCGCCGCTAGCGCGCGATGACCTCGCTCGCGCAGCAGGTGTCCTCCACCGGCGCGGCGGTCTCGCTCTTGAGCGTGCACATGGGCGGCGTGTCGCCGTGGGGGCGCGCGATGGTGAAGGCGACGCAGGTCGCCTCGTCCACGCAACCTTGGCGGCACTCCTCGGTGGCCGCGGTCACCGACTCGTCCGTGACGGCGAAGGTGCGGATGTCGCCGCCGGGGATGACCAGACCGTCGGTGAGGCGCCCGGGCGAGAGCTCGGGCGTGCCCGCGCCGTCGAAGCCGGCGACGCCGCCGGGGCCGGACGCGGGCTCGATGGCCGCGCCGCAGGCGGAAAGGGCGAGGAGTACGAAGAGGGTGCAGGCGCCACGCATGGCGCGTTTGTACACGCGGAGGCGGCGCGTGCGCCACCACCCTCCGGCGGGGGCGCCGCCTCAGCGGGTTTGCGGCGCCCCGAGGGGAAGCTCCGCCTCGGAGAGCGTCGCCGAGAGCGCGGCGGGCGGGCCCGCCTCGGGCAGGCGCACCACGAAGACGGCCCCGCCGCCGGGCGCCTCCTCGACGTCGATGCTCCCCCCGTGGTCTCCGACGATGCGGTGCACGATGGCGAGGCCGAGGCCCGTGCCCGCGCTCTTCGTCGTGAAGTAGGGCTCGAAGACGCGGAGCCGGTCCTCGGGGGCGATACCGGGGCCGTCGTCCTCCACCCGGAGCTCGACCCCCTTTTCGCCCTCCACCTCCGTGACGCCGAGGGTCAGGCGGACGCTCCCCTTGCCGGCGCCATGCCGCGCGTCGGCGGCGTCGACGGCGTTCTGCACCAGGTTCACCAGCACCTGCGTGAGCTGGTCGCGGTCGACGCGCGCGGGTCGCGCGTCGCCGGGCACGAGCTCGAGGGTGGGGTGCAGCGTCGCGACGTGGCCGGCGAGCTCGCGCAGGTCGACGCGCGTCGGCGTGGGGGGCGGCAGCCGGGCGAAGCGACTGAACTCCGTGACCATCGCGTTGAGGCGCTGAACCTCTTCGAGGATCACCCCGGTGGAGCCCGCGAACTCGGCGTCGAAGCTCGGGTGCCGGCGCGCGTGGAGCTTGCGCATGGTCTCGATCTCCATCTGGATGGGCTGGAGCGGGTTCTTGATCTCGTGGGCGATGCGCCGGGCGACCTCGCGCCAGGCGGCGATGCGCTCGGCGCGGAGCAGCTTGCGCTGCGTGGCCGCGAGCTCACGCGTCATGGCGTTGAAGGCTTCGGCCGTGCGGCCCACCTCGGTGCGGGCACCGGGCAGCGTGAGCGTGGAGGCCAGGTCGCCGGCGCCGATGCGTCGGGCCGCCGCCTCGAGGGCGCGCAGATTGCGCCCGAGCCCGTAGGCGACGGCGATGGCGAAGGCGAGCGCGAGCACGAAGGCGAGGGCGCCGAGGACGAGCGCGCGCCCTTCGAGGGCGGTGAGCTCGCGCTGAAGCGGCGCGTCGTCGATATTGGCCACGAGCGTGAGAGCGACGTCGCCGCGGGCGTCGCGGAGGATTCCGACCTCGCGTGGCGGACCGCTGCCCGGGAGCGACTCCGCCGCGTCGCCCGGGGCGACGAGGGCGAAGTGCACCGGCGAGACGTCGCCGAGGAGGCTCTCGGCAAAGCTCCTCTCCAGCCGACGACCGGCGAGCACGGCGACGGCGGCGCCGTCGCGGGCCACGGTGCAGCCCGTGACGCGCACGCGCGCGTCGCGGGCGGTACCGTCGCGCGCGCGCGCACCATCCCGGAGGCGAAGCGTGGTCACGAAGGGGGCGTCGCCGGCGCGGCCGAGGGCGTCGAGGAGCCCCGGGTCGCCTCCGCCGGCGAGCTCGGGGTAGTGGCCCGCGCCCAGCACGCGGCCCCGACGGGCACCGCTCCGCGCGTCGAGCAGATGGAGCGTGTCGAAACGCCGCCCGCGCATGAGCGGTGGCAGCAGCGTGACGAGGCGCTGCTCCCGGCCTGGGCCGAAGCGCCCGGCGGCCAGGTCGAGGAGCACCTGGTCGACGACGAGGTCGTGCTCGCAGCGCGCGTCGACGGCGCGCCGGTCGGCCTCGTGCGCCGCCTGCCGGGGTGGCGCGGCGGGTCCGCGCGTCTCGAGGCGCCGGACGTGGTCGGCTTCGAGCTCGTGGATGAGGCTCGTGCGCACGAGGACCCCGAGGGCCGTGAAGGGGCCCAGGGCCGCAAAGAGAAAGAGGAGCGTGAGGCGGGCCCGAAAGCTCACGGCAGCTCCCCTCGGGGCAGGTGGAGATCGCCGAGGCACAGGCGTCCGAGCGCGTCGCCGCGTACGCCGCC
>CALCTH010000589.1 GCA_937893795.1 uncultured Myxococcales bacterium
TCTCCGCCTGGACGACGGCGGCGTGCTCCTCGTCGGAGGCCGCGGCCCGGGCGGCGCCGAGCTCACGGAGGTGCTCGTCTTCGACGGCGAGCTCGAGGCCTTCGTGGCCAGCGGTGAGCGGGTCGCGCCCTTTCTGGGTCCGGCGCAGGCGGTCGCGCTCCCGGGGGCGCGCGCCGTGGCCTTCGGCGCCGACCGGCCCACGCAGCTCGAGCTCTTCGAGCGCGTGCCGCCGGAGTCGTCGCTGCGCCCAATCCTGCTTCGGACCCGCATCGACCTGGGCGGCGTCTTGCCCGCGCTTCGAGGAGCGCGCGGCGCGGCTCTCGCCGACGGGCGCCTGCTGCTGGCCGGCACCGACGACACGGGCGCGGCGCGCGCCTTCGCCCTCGATCTAGGCGCGCTGCGCGTGGACGCGCTTCCCCCCGACGCGAGGCGCGCTGCGGTGGTGCTCCCGGGGAGCACGGGCATCGAGGAGTGGACGGAGAGCCGGACCCCCGAGCTCCTGCTCGTGCTCCCCGGCGGCCTCGTGGTCGAGCTCGACGCCTCGGGCGCCTGGCTCCGGCGTCCGGCGCTCGCGTCGCCCTTTGGCAACCCGCCGGCCTCGCTCTTTCTCGAGGACCTCCGGGCCGGTGGCCCCGGGCAGTGGGCGCAGGACGGAGCCGCACTGGTGGCCCAGCGCGCCGAGGCGCGCCTCGAGCTCCCTTCGCTTCGCTTCGCGGACGTCGACGTGGAGCTTCAGGTCGACGGCGAGGCCGAGCTCCTTCTTCGGCCGGCTGGAGCCCCTCGGGTGAGCGTTGGCATTCGGGACCTCGGAGAGCGCGAGGTCGCCGTGGGCGTGTGCCGCGTGGAGGTGCCCCGGGGTGCGGGGCTGCGCATCGCTCGCCGCGGCGCGACGGTGCGCGTCCTCCCGCTGGAAGAAGGCGCTTTCGAGGGGCGCGGCTGCCCCGCCCAGGCCCTTGGCGGCGGGTTCGCGCGCTTCACGGACACGGCGGATCTCGGACTCGGGGTGCTCGTGGGCGTCGCCCTGCGCGCTCAGCGCGGCACGCGCATCACGGGCTTTCGCGTTCGCCGGGCCACCGACTAGCTCAACGCGCCCCAGGTCAGGAGTCCGTTGTGCGCGACGTGTGCGAGCGCCGGGACCAGCGTCGAGCCCGAAACGCGTCGCAGCAGCGTGAGCACCAGCCCCGTCATCGCGACCGAGAGGAAGGCGCCCCAGGCCCCGAAGCTCTGGGCGAGGTGCACGAGCGCGAAGAGCACGACGACGAGGCCCGTCGCCGCATTGGCCCCCAGCCGGCGCTCGAAGGCCCCGTAGAGGAAGCCGCGGAAGAAGAGCTCTTCGGCCAGCGGCGCGACGAGCGCGTAGAGGCCGAAGGCCACGGACCCGCTCGGCATCGCCACCAGAGTCTCCACGGGCGCCACCCCCGTCGAAGGCACGAGACCGGCGACCAGGCGTCCTCCGACGAGCATGCCGAATCCGAGGACGAGCGAGAGGCCGAACCACAGCGCTCCCCGGGGCGGAGCCTCGAGCGCCAGGGCGTTGCGGACGCCCTGCGCGAGCGCGAGGGCCAGCGCGACCTGCACGGTGAGGATCGCGGCGCCTCGCGCCGCCACGCTGCCGCCCGTGAGCTCCGGGACCAGCTCCAGCATGACGAGGAAGAGCAGGAAGAGCCCGGCTCCCACGAGCCCGAGCGCGACGCTGCGGAAAGACCTCGTCGCGGGCCCCGGAGGGGGCGAGGCGATGGGACGCAGCCACGCGAAGACGAGGAGCAGGAGCACACCCAGGAAGAGGAACGCCGCCGCGCTGCGCGCGTCGTCCCCGTGGGGACGCCAGGTGGTGGCGAGCCCCTGTACGCGGACGGAGGACACGTCCGCGGTCAGGGAAGCCTCCGCCAGCACATCGCGACGTACGAGGAGCTGCGCTTCGCCCTCGACCGGCAGCGCCTCCGCGCGCGCCACCGTGGCGCATCCGCTCCCGTCCGGCGCGTGGCGCGCCGCGTCGCGCACCTCTCCGCCGGAGACGCTGAGCGCCGTCTCCGGATCGCCGTCGGCATGGGCGAAGACGACGTCGAAGCGCGGCGCCTCCCAGCCCGTCGCCAGGAAGGCGTCCTCTGCGCAGACCTCGAAGAGGAGGCTTCGACCAGGGGCGAGCGGCGCGCGGACGAGCAGCCCCGACGCGTCGCCCACGGGCCGCACGGGGGTTCGCACGACGTGCTCTTCCTCGACGAGCGCGTCGACGGCCAGGCTCCCGCCCACGAGGCCCAGGGTCGTGAAGAGGGCGCCGAAGGCGAGGAGCTCGATCGGGGCGCGGCGCATGGCCGAAGCCTACTTGCAGCGGGCGCGCGCCGGCCCAAGTCCCTGCGCATGACCTGGGAAGACGCTTGGGCCGAGGGGCGGACGCGCTGGGATGCCGGGGCGCCGGCGCCTGCGCTGGAAGGCCTGCTGGCGGCGGGCGCGCTCGGCCCGGCCACGGGACGCCGCGCCGTCGTGCCCGGCTGCGGGAGCGGCCATGATGTCCTCGCCCTGGCGCGCGCCGGCTTCGCGGCCGTGGGGCTCGGCGTGGCGCCGACGGCGGGAGCACGCTTCGC
>CALCTH010000590.1 GCA_937893795.1 uncultured Myxococcales bacterium
GTTCCCGTCTCCGTTCCCGTCTCCGTTCCCGTCTCCGTTCCCGTCTCCGTTCCCGACTCCCGGCAGCTCCCCAGCCCCAATGCTCGTTTCCCGCCGGCCCTACCGCGCGGGCGCCCATCGCCTAAGCTGCATGGGCATGGGCCAGGAGGATCAGGCCGGGCGCAAGCCCGCGACCGAGGCCGTGCATGGCGGGGAGCCGCGCCAGCATCCCTACGGCGCGCTCAGCGCACCCATCGTGCAGACGGCGACCTACACCTTCTCGGACACCGCCGAGCTCGTGTCCTTCTTCGAGGGGCGCTCGGACCGCACCGAGGAATACGGCCGCTACGGCAACCCCACGGTGCGCCTCGTCGAAGAGAAGGTGGCCGCGCTGGAGACGGCGCCCGACGCCATCGCGTTCTCGAGCGGCATGGCCGCGGTCACCACGGCCATTCTCGCCCTCGTGAAGAGCGGCAGCCACGTCGTGCTCTTCAGCGACTGCTACCGGAGGACACGGCAGTTCGTGACGAGCGTGCTCGCGAAGTTCGAGGTCGAGCACACGCTCGTCCCGCCGGCGGATCTCGGGGAGCTGGAGGCCGCGCTCCGGCCGAATACCAAGCTCGTGATCAGCGAGGCGCCCACGAACCCCTACCAGACCGTGCCCGACCTCGGCCGCCTCGCGGAGCTCTGCGAGCCGCGGCGCGTGCGAACCATGATCGACGCGACCTTCGCCACGCCCATCAATCTCCAGGCGCACACCCACGGCATCGATCTCGTCGTGCACAGCGCCACCAAATACCTCGCCGGGCACAACGACGTGCTCGGCGGGGTGCTCGCGGGCAAGGCGGGCCTCGTCGACGTCGTCCGAGATCTGAGAAACGTGCTCGGCGGCGTCATGGACCCGAGCGCCGCGTACCTCACGCTCCGGGGCATGAAGACCCTCGACGTTCGCGTGCAGCGCCAGAACGCGAGCGCCATGGCGCTCGCGGAGGCCCTCGAAGCGCACCCGCGGGTCCCCCGGGTGTGGTACCCGGGGCTGCCCTCCCACCCGAACCACCCGCACGCGGCCCGCTACATGCGCGGCTTCGGCGGTGTCGTCACCTTTCTCGTCGAGGGCACCCTCGAGGACGTGAGCCGCGTCGTCGACGCGGCGCGCATCCCCCGCATCGCGCCGAGCCTCGGGGGCGTGGAGTCGCTCATCGAGCAGCCGGCGTTGATGAGCTTCTTCGAGATGACCACCGAGCAGCGCGAGGCCGTGGGTATCCATGACGGGCTCGTCCGCTACGCCGTCGGCATCGAAGACGCGGACGACCTGATCGCGGACCTCCTTCAGGCCCTCGAGGCAACGAAGGGCTGACGAACTCACTCGAGGGCTGCCACGCTGCCTTCAGCGAACCCCTCGCTCCAACGATGAATGGACTCGTGAGCCTCGATGAGCACGCCCCCACGGTGGACACGCGCGAGTTCCCGCTCGTGCGAATCACCTATCCGCGCGTGCCGAAGGCCGAGGCCCTCGGTCACTACCTCGACATGTGCCGGGATTTCTACGCGCGGGGTCGCTGCGCCACGGTCGTCGATCTGCGGCCGCTCGCGCTCTTCGTGAACACGGCGGACAACCGGCGCCGCATCGCCGAGGCGATGGATCAGCTCGGGCGCGAGTTCCCGGACCACCTCGTCGCCGAGGCCACCGTGCATCCGCTCCGGGTCGTGCGCGCCGCGGTGCGCGCGCACAACTGGCTCCGGCAGGAAGGGCGCTTCGCCACGGAGAGCTTCGCGTCGCCCGGGCCGGCGCTGGCTTGGGCGCGCGCGAGGCTGAGCGCAGCAGGCCTTCTCAGCTCTGACCAGCGTTGAGCGCGACGCGGGCCGCCTCGCCGCCCTCGCCGCCTTCGTCGCGGGCGCGCAGCAAGAGCCCGCGCTCCGGCATCTCCGCCAGCACCGCCGCCGCGTAGCGTCGGTAGTCCTCGTTCGCGCCCATGAGGGCGTCGTAGAGCGCGTCCCGGATGGCCTGGGGCTGCATGCCTCCCACGCCGTCCCAGCCGGAGCGGAGCACGGAGACGGCCTTGGTCCAGCTGTAGCTGTAGGTGTTCCGGCCGTCGCCCTCGCGGAGCTGCTCGGCGGCCCGGAGGCGCCGCCACACGGCGCCGTCCTCGAACATCTCCGTGGTGATGAGATTGAACCAGTCGTTCTCTTCGTTCATCACCGAGTTCTGCAGCACTTCGCGCGTGTCGCCGTCGACGGCGAGCACCTCGAGGAGCGCGCTCACGGCCTCTCGTCCGCCCCCCAGGGAGATGGCGATCGCGGCGTTGCGGCGCTGCGTGGGATCTTCGAGCGTCGGCACGGTCCGGTCGCCGAGCATCGCCACGAGGCGCGTGTCGTTGCCGGGCTCGGCGGCGTAGCCGAGCGCCAGCGCCGCCGCGCGGCGGACGTCGTTCGGTGCCCGGGACTCCATGAGGTCGAGGAGCAACGGGTCGAGCTCCTTTCGCGGACGCTGCCAGAGCGCCTGCACGTAGTAGCGGCGGGCCGCTTCGCTGAGGCTCTCGTCCCGCACCTTGGCCAGCACGTCCCGGAGCGCCTCCACGTCGCCGACCTGGCCGATGGCCGTGGCCGCAGCGCCGCGAAGCTCGTAGTCGTCGTTGTCGTCCTCGACGACGGTCATGAGCGCCTCGATGGCGTCCGTGCGGCCGTAGTAGCCCATGGCCTTGATGGCGGCCTTGCGCGCTCGGAGCACGTCCTCGTTGACCACGCTTCGCTCGGCAGCGTTGGTGGCCGCCATGTCGAGGTCGCGCGGACGCTCGATCTGCCGCATCAGCTTGTCGAAGCTGGGTCGGTGGTCGAGCTCCGCGAGCGCGCGCGCGGCCACCGCGCCGTCGTCTCCGTCGAGCTCGGCAGCGACGTAGCGCGCGGCCGCCGGGTCCCCCGTGGCCCCGAGGGCGCGAAGAATCGCACTCCGACGGAAGGTGTGCGTGTCGATCATCTCCGCGAGGCGGCGGCTGATCTCCGGTGTCGCCACGAAGCGGAAGTGCTCGAGCGCGTCGCTCACCATGTCGCTGTTGTCTTCGACCTCGGTCATCTCGAAGAGCACCGGCGTGGCCCGCTCGTCGCCGAAGCTCGCGAGCGCGAGCGCCGCCGTGGCGCGGACGTCGAGGTCCGAGTCGCCGAGGAGCCCGGCCAGCGCGTCGACCACGCGCCGGTCGTGCGACTCCGCCATGAGCGACGCGATGTCCCGGCGGACCTCGTCGTCCTCGGCCTCGGTCACGAGCACCGCGATGTCCGTCGCCGACGTGGAGGCCCGTAGCGCGTCGAGGATGGTGCCGCGCAGGTTGGGCTCCTGCTGGAGGGCCGAGAAGAGCGGGCGCGCGCCCGTCGGGTCGCCGGTCCGGCCGAGGCCGCTGACCGTCGCCCGCACCACCTCCGTCGAGCGGTCGTCGCCGGTCTTGCGGAGCTCGCTCGTCAGCATGCGCTGGAGCGGGGTGACCACGTCCGTGCTTCCTACTTCGGCGAGGGCCTGCGCGGTGAGCAGGCGAACGGCTTCGCTCTCGCTGCCCGTCAGGTCGGACGAGGAGAGACGCTCGAGGCCCATGACCTCGGTGATGACGCGCGCGTCGAAGCTGTCGATGGCCTGGAGCTGCCCGCGCGAGAAGCCGTCGATGATGGCGTCGATGGCGGCCTGGTCCTGGGAGCGCAGCAGGGCGAGGGTCCAGACGACCTGATTCCGGTCGCGCTCGTCCGTGTCGGGGAGCACCTCGAGGAGCTTCGGCAGCGCCGAGCCGGCGTCGGGGAGCCCGATGTTGCCGAGCGCCCAGGCCGCCGAGCGGCGCACCACGCCGGCCTCGTCGAGGCTGGTGATGAGCTGCGGGATGGCCACCGTGTCGCGGTAGTGGCCGAGGTTCATGATGGCCTTCTGCTTCACGTCCTCGAAGGTCGCGTCGGCCAGCACGTCGCGGAGCGCCGCGTTCCGCTGGCTCTCGTCCTCCATGGCCGCGATGGGCCCGAAGACGTCCATGCGCGTCTCGCTGGCGACGCTTCGCGTGTAGGCGAAGTAGCCGCCGCCCACGACGAGGGCCACCATGAGCACGCCGATGATCTTCGTCACCGGCGAGGTGCGCCGGCGGATCTGCTTGGCCGTGGTCAGGTCATCGCCCGCGAGTGGTCCGCCGAGCAGCGCCGGGTCGACGGGGTCACCGGGAGGGTCGAAGCTGGCGCCGGGGTCTGCGGAGGGCGCCGAGCCGGCGTCGAAGGGGTCGTTGGGGTCGGACATGGGTTCCTCGAACCCGCGGACCCTACCCGGGCCCAGGGGGGCGGGACAACGGCCCCTGCCGCGCTTCGTCACGGCGCCGGCGCGGAGGCGTCGCCGGGCCGCCGATGAGCCCAAGTGCGCGGAATCGCTGTTGACGCTCACGACGTCGGTCGCCTACGGTCCACCGGCGGGCCGTGGGAGGCCTGGCCAGGGGAGCCCGATGACCAAGTCCGAGCTGATCGACGCGGTGGCGCAGCGTTCGCGGATTACGAAGAGCCGCGCCGAGCAGGTCGTGAACTGTGTCTTCGACTCGATGACGCAGGCCCTCGAGAAGGGCGAAGGGATCGAGATTCGCGGCTTCGGCAGCTTCACCGTGCGGCACTACAAGGCCTACAACGGGCGAAACCCGCGGACGGGCAAGCCCGTGCCGGTGCCGGAGAAGCGCTTGCCCTTCTTCAAGGTGGGCAAGGAGCTGAAGGAGCTGGTGAACCAGACGCCGGTGCCCACCGGCACCGAGGGCGAGGACGGCGGCGCCACCGACTGAGCCACGCGCGTGACCGCGCGCGAGGTGCTTCCTGGCAGCGCGCGTGACCGCGCGCGAGGTGCTTCCTGGCAGCGCGCGTGACCGCGCGC
>CALCTH010000591.1 GCA_937893795.1 uncultured Myxococcales bacterium
GCGATCGAGTCGTTCCGGTGCGAAGAGGCCCAGGCGGGCGTCGCCGGCGCGGGCTCGGTGGCCGGGGCGGCAGCGGGCGCACCTGCGCCACTCTCCACCTCGGCCAGGAGCGCGGAGATATCCTCCCCCGCCTTGCCGATGATCGCCACCGGCACGTCGGGCTCGAGGGTCTCGCCCTCCTGCACGAGGATCTTCAGGAGCACGCCCTTGTCGAAGGAGCGGAACTCCATGGTCGCCTTGTCCGTCTCGACCTCGGCGAGAAGGTCGTCGACGTCGACGCTGTCCCCCTCCTTCTTGGTCCAGGCGACGAGCGTGCCCTCTTCCATGGTCGGAGAGAGCTTCGGAAGCCCGATGATCTTGGCCATGGTGTCCTCAGCGGTAGCTGACGGCGCGTACTGCCTCGAGGACGCGCTCGGTGGTGGGGAGCACGAGCTCCTCCAGGTTGCTTGCGTAAGGCATGGGGACGTCCCAGGCCGCGACGCGCTCCACGGGTGCGTCGAGGTAGTCGAAGGCCTCGCGCTGCACGACGTCGACGATTTCGGCGCCCGGACCGCCGTAGGGCCAGTGCTCGTGCACCACGACGCAGCGGTTGGTCTTCTTGACGCTCCGAACGATGGCGTCCGTGTCGAGGGGCCGGAGCGTGCGCGGGTCGACGACCTCGAGCTCGATGCCGTCCTTGGCGAGGATCTCGGCGGCCTCCATCGCGTTGTGGAAAGGGCGGCCCCAGGCGACGACGGTGCAGCCGTCGCCCTCGCGGGCCACGCGCGCGACGCCCAGCGGGATGAGCTCGTCCTCGTCCTCCTCCGGGACTTCGCCCTTGAGGTTGTAGAGCGTCTCGCCCTCGAGGAAGACCACCGGGTCATCGTTGCGGATGGAGGTCTTCAGTAGCCCCTTCGCGTCCCGCGGCGTCGCGGGCATGACCACGTAGAGACCCGGGATGTTCGTGTAGAAGGGGTCCACCGAGTGGCTGTGCTGCGCCGCGACCTGCTTGGCCGCGCCATTCGGCCCGCGGAAGACCATGGGGCAGGTCAGCTTGCCGCCGCTCATCTGGTGGATCTTCGCCGCGTTGCTGATGATCTGGTCGAAGGCGACGAAGCTGAAGTTCCAGGTCATGAACTCGATGATGGGGCGGAGCCCGGTCATCGCGGCGCCGACGCCGATGCCCGCGAAGCCCGCCTCGGCGATGGGCGTGTCGATGACCCGCTGCTCGCCGAACTGGGCCAGGAGCCCCTGGCTGACCTTGTAGGCGCCCTCGTAGTGGCCGACCTCCTCCCCCATGAGGAAGACGGTTCCGTCGCGCTCCATCTCCTCCATGAGGGCTTCGCGGAGCGCTTCCCGGTAGCGAATCTCGCGCATCAGGCGTTCTCCTGCTTCGCTGCGTCCGACGCGTGACCGGTCTCCCGGCCGTCGGGGTACCCCGTGGCACGCAGCGTAGGGGTGCCGTGCTGGCGCGTCGCGTAGACGGTGGAGAAGACCAGCTCTTCCTTGGCGGGCTCCGCCGCGTCGGCGAAGGCCACGGCCTCGTCGATGAGCTCGTCGACCTCCGCGTCGACCTTCACCAGCTCGTCCTCGCTCATGCCGGCGTCCTTGAGCTGCTGCCGCGTCACGGCGCAGGGGTCGAGCCGCTTCCGCTCCTCGAGCTCCTGGCGCGTCCGGTACTTCGCGGGGGCGCTGAGGGAGTGGCCGCGGAAGCGGTAGGTGTTGATCTCGATGAAGGTCGGCCCTTCGCCGCGCCGCGCGCGGTCGATGGCCGGCTTCACGCGGTCGCGGACGAGCTGCACATCGTGACCGTCGAAGCGCTCGCCCACCATGCCGTAGCCCTGGGCCTTGAGCGTCAGGTCGCTGATGGCCGAGGTGCGCTTCATGGGCGTCCCCATCGCGTATTGGTTGTTCTCGCAGATGAAGACGATGGGGAGCTTCCAGAGGCCCGCGAGCGAAAGCCCCTCGTGGAAGCCGCCGATGTTCGTCGAACCCTCACCGAAGAAGCAGACCGTGACGCGCCCGTCGCCGGTGTACTTGCTCTTGAAGGCCGCGCCGGCGGCGACGGCGATGTGGCCACCGATGATGGCCCAGCCGCCGAGGAAGTTCCGCTCCACGTCGAAGAAGTGCATGGAGCCGCCGAGGCCGCGAGCGCAGCCGGCGTCCTTGCCGAAGAGCTCCGCCATGGCGTGCTTCGGCTCCATGCCCCGCGCGATGGCCGTGCCGTGGTCGCGGTAGGTCTGGAAGACGTAGTCCTGTTCTTCGAGGGCGTCGTTCACGCCCACGGCGATGGCCTCCTGGCCGATGTAGAGGTGAAGGAAGCCGCCGATCTTCGCCTGGGCATAGCCCCGAGCGGCCTCCTCCTCGAAACGGCGGATGGTCTGCATCTGCCGGTATTGGCGCAGTAGCTCGTCGCGTCCGGATGCCATCGTGGTACCCGCCCTTTTGCGTGGGTGTGGTGCGTCGCTGAGTGTCGGCGCCGCCCCGAGGTCAGGGCGGTCCGCGGCCCGGGCACGGCAGATGCCGCACCCCAAACCCGCGCGCGACGCTAGACGGTCCCCGACTGGGGAGGCAACCGAAACGTGGCGTGGACTCACGCGTTTTTCGGGGCCGGCCGAATCGGGGCGCCCACACGGAAAAAGCCCGGCGGGGGAACCGCCGGGCTTCTTCACGTGAGGGGTTTCAGCTCAGCCGAAGAAGGCGATGCCGAAGCGGGCCTGCAGGTCGATGAGGTACTCGACGTAGGACTCGTCGGCCTGGAGGCGACGGCTCGCCTCGAGGGCCAGGTCGTCCTCGCCGGCGGCCTCGTAGTCGGCGATCTGCTGCTGCAGGTCGACCATGCCGCGGAGGAGCTGGAAGCCCAGGTTGGTCTCCTCCCGGTTCACGCTGATGATCTGGTTCCGGACCTTCACCGCCACGTAGGGCGTCGAGAGGTTCTCGGAGTTGTAGACGACGTAGCTGGCGTCCTCGGCCGTGTCGCACTTGTCGTCCACGGTCGGGTCGACCACGAGGTGGTCTTCGTCGATGGCGAAGGCACCGTAGGCACAGGCCAGGTCACCGTTCGGCTGCACGTCGGAGATGTTGAAGCCGTTGCCGTCGTCCAGGCGGAAGACCTGGAGCGTCTGCTCGAAGACCGGGTTCGAGACGCTACCCGCGAAGGTCGGGATGAGCGCCAGGGAGACCACGGTCGCCCAGCTTCGAAGGATCTCGTTCGTCGTGTCCTCGAGCGCCGGCTCCGGGTACTGAATCGGCTGCGGAGGCAGGTCGACGTCCCGGAGGCCGTTCCGGATCCGGAAGCCGCGGTCGAAGGTCATGTGGGTGATGACCGGCTCACCGGCGTCGTTGAAGGTGACGCGCGGCGCGAACCAGCTCGGCTCGTCGAGGATGACGCCACCGAAGAACTCGGTGATCTCGTCCGGCCATTGAGTGTAGAAGTTGATGTTGAAGCGCTCGTCAATGGTGAAGTTGCCGCCCCAGTTGCGGAGGACGAGGCCCAGCATCGCGATCCACTTGTCGAAGAAGACGCCGCCGCGCTCGGCGCGGAAGTAGCCCTGGTGACCTTCCTGGTACTGGGTCCACATCCCGAAGCCCTGACCCGGCGCCAGCGAGAAGTCCGCGCCCGGCATGCCGAGCTCGTCGTCCATCTGGCGGTAGTTGCCGGTGACGGGGTTCAGCTCGTAGGAGCCTTCATCCGGCAGGTTCACGAGCTCCATCATGAAGTTCATGCCGTCGAGCGAGGCGTTGAGCTGGTCATCTGCTCCGAGCGGTCCGCCGTTCTCCTGGAAGCCGGGTTCGAAGAAGAGCCGGAAGTAGAAGTGCTGGTAAATCTTCGCCATCTCGAAGATGGAGCCGATTGAGGTGCCCGTGCGGGCCCCACCCGGCCGGAAGCGGCGGTAGGCCGAGCCGGCGTAGCGCTCGTAGAAGTTGCGCTTGAAGTGGTCGATGACCTCCTGGAACGACTCGCCGGCGTCCTGCCGCGTGCACCAGGAGAGGTCGATGGAGCGACGGTCCGAGCAGAACTGATAGCGGACGGGGAAGAAATCGAGCTGAAGGTCACCGTCGGCGTCGGAGTTGTAACCCGTGATCCGCTCCGTGTTCGGGTCCGTGAAGCCGACCACGTACTCGTCGAAGTCGAGGTCGAAGCTCGTGCAGATGCAGGCCTGCTCGTCCCCGTCGGTGCAGGGGTTGGTGAAGGCAGGGTTCCGCTCGTTCCGCGGGTTCTGCACGCAGCGCTGGTAAATGGGCGCGTCTCCTACGCGTCCCTGCGAGTAGGGGCAGTCGGCGTTGGTGTTGCAGCTCTGCCCGCCCTCGTACGCCTGGTACCAAACGCGCGGCGTGACGTGCGTGCGGTGCAAGTCGTTGTTGCTGTCGACGGAGCTGATGACCGGGTCCTCGGTGTACGCCTCGACCTGGTCGAAGTGGCTCCACATGACCGCGGCGATGTCGTAGCGACCGAGACCGTAGGAGTCCGAAAGGTCGCCGTTGTAGTCCATGATGGACGCGGTCATGTAGTTGTGCGCGCCGAGCTCGGCCCGGAGGTTCCGCGCCTCGCGGAGCGCGTCGTAGTAGGCGTTCAGCTCCTGAGCGCCGACGGTGCCGTCACCGTCCCGGTCGAACTCGGAGCGGATGGGGAGGCGAACCTCCGGCGGACCGTCGATGGTCAGGTTGAAGTAACCATCACCGAAGTTGTTGCGGTCGACGCTACCGGCGAAGTTGTGCCGGAGACCGACGCTGTGGCCCATCTCGTGGCGCTGGACGTTCCGCATGAACATCTGGGCGATGCGGACGGCAGCCTCGGCGTTCGGGCGGCCGCGGAAGGCCTCGGCGTAGTACTCCCAGTAGCGGCTGCGCAGGAAGTTGAAGACGTCCGTGTAGTCCATGAAGTCGGCGCCCATCTCGCCTAGCTTCATCTCGAGGTCCCGCTTCGAGTTGATGGTGCGGAGGTACTCGTTGCCGCGGAAGGGTGAGATGCGGTCGAGCACGTCCTCGTCGAGGATGCTCGCCGTCGGGCTCACGTCCGTCGAGCCGCCGATGATGGCGCTGTCGCCGTAGAGCTGCGCAGCGCCGTCCCGGCCGAAGAAGCCAGCCATGCCCGTGCGGCCCATGGGTCCCATGAGCCGGCGCTCGAGATCGGAGCCCTCGAGGCGACGGAGCATGGCGTCCATGCGGTGGAAGCCCTCCGTCTCGGCGTTCATGAAGGGTTCGATGTCGGCCATGCGGCTCATGATGTCGGCGCGCATGGCGGCCATGCGGTCATCGGCGGAGGCCGGCTCCTCGAAGACGGGGCGCGTCGTGTCGTCCGCGCCGATGCCGTCCGATCCGCTCGGGGCGAGGGTCCGGGGAAGCTCCACGCGACCGAGGTTCTGGAAGTACTCGCGGATGGGACCGCCGGCCGTCCAGCGAAGATCGGCGTTCTCCTCACCGGGTGCGCACCCACCCTCGCCGAGGCAGCGAAGGACCGGGAACCACTCGTTCGCCACGAATGTCATGTTCTCCGTGATGGCGCCCGCGTAGTTGGCATCCGCGGTGATGATCTCACCGGTGGTCGGGTCGACGCGGATCTCGGAGATGCCGCCGAAGAGCGTGCCGACCTGGTCGATGTAGTTGAAGAACTGGTAGCGAATGTCGCCCTGCTGCTGCCAGCGGACGCGCGCACCGTCGTCGTCGGTCACGTCGTCGCAGGACTCGCTCGCGTCCTCACGCCACCAGTCACAGGTGTTGGTCTCGAGGAGGAAGGCGCACTCGTCACCCTGGAACTCCCAGCGATAGGCGTCGGGGAGCGGGTAGTCCTCGGTGAAGCTGGTCGGGCTGTCGGGCTCGGCGAAGCCGGCCACGTTCACGATCTGGCAGTCGTAGGGGTCCGCCACGCCGCGGGCGGCGTAGAAGTCCGGGGGCTGGAAGGGGTCGTACTGGCCCTTGCAGGTCCCGTCGGCGCGAACGTCCGGCGAGCCCACGAAGCAGTACTCGGTCGGGTTGATGCTCTGCGGCGTGAAGGAGTTGTCGGCCACGTCGTAGCCGGGGAGCGCGCGTCCCGTCGTGACGCGGCGGCCGCGCATGAAGACCTCGTTCCACTCGCCCATCACGTCGTAGGCGTCACGCACCATGAAGCGCGGGAAGCCGTCGTTGAGGTGGTAGGTGACGCGGCGGAAGTTGTCCTCGTCCATGCGCACCGACATGGGCTCGGTGCAGCGGCGCGCGGCGCGGTCACAGACCGAGCCGATACCCACGCCCGGGGTATCGGCGTAGACGCCGTTGCACTCCCAGTCGGAGCGGCAGTCGATGTCGGTCAGGCTGTTGCTCGTGAAGTTGTGACGCGGCCGGTAGAAGGTGAGGAAGTCGAGCTCGCCGAAGTCGCTCGTGAGCCCGCCGGCGCACCAGTTGTTCTCGAGGTCGCAGAAGCCACCCGAGCCGCAGTCCGCGTCGGACTCACAGCGCTCGCGAAGAACCGAGGTGTCGTCGCCGCCGCGCACGTAGGTGCGCTGCAGCGTCCGGAAGGTGCCGAAGCGGTCGAAGCTGTCGTAGGACTGCTGCGCCGTCGCGTACTCGTGGTTGGGCGGCACGCGGAGGAACGCGGTCCGCACGGGGAGCGCCACCGTCTGGCAGAGGCCCCCGCCGCGGAGGAAGCAGGTTCCACCCGGCGAGAACATCATCATCGACGTGAAGCTCATGTAGTGGACGGTGTCCTCGGTGCCCTCGGGCCACTCGCCCCTCCAGCGGTAGCCGGGGTCCTCGCCGACGCGCACGAACTGGGGCGCGTAGGAGCGCGGGAACTCGTCGAAGGCCTCTTCCTCGGGGAAGAAGAAGGGCGCCGACTCGCGCGAGTAGCGGCCGAGCTCGACCTGGTCCTCGAGGAACGCGAAGCTGTTCGACACGTTCTGCGACCAGTCGACGCGCATGTACTGCCGCTCGAACCAGCGCCGGTCCGTCGTGTTCTCCTCGGTGACGTTGGTCACCTCACCCGTGAAGGTGTTGTAGGAGTTCCGGATGTCGACGTGGCCCTGGATGCGGAAGGCCCCGAGGGGCTGGCCGCGGAATCCCCCGTCGCGCCCGTCGCGGTTACCACCGTCGATGAGCTCGTAGGAGCGGTAGGCGTAGAGGAAGTCCTCGTCGATGACCCAGCGAATGCGGCCGATGGCGGCCGACTGCCCGGAGTCGAGCGCGAGGTCCGTGAAGCCCGAGCCGCCCGGGAAGGCGTACACGGTCGCGGCGGCGCCGGCGGCCGTCGCGTCACCGTCGGCGGCGACGACGGTCTGCAGTGTCCACCACTCGCCCTCGAAGATCGACTTGTCGACCAGGTTGGTCTGGACGCGGTTCACGTCCGGTGAGGGCTCGACGCAGCCCACGAGGGCAATCGCCAGAGCGCTGAGGAAGGTGAGCTTGCGCGTGAGGTTCATCGGGCTTGTCCGAGAGAGGTTCGTAGCGGAGCGAAGTTCGTGAGTGTTCATCGTCTTCCTCAAAGCCCCGCGTAGCCGGCGATTCGGAACCGGGCGAGAAGGTCGATGAGAGCGAAGGTGAAGCCTTCGAGGTCGATGACGCGGATGCGAAGGCGGTTGATTTCGCTGTCCACATCACCCGTGGTGGACGGGATCGTGTAGTCGACGGCCGCGAGCCGCTCGAGGTCCTCCGGGAGGAGGTTGTCGAAGCTGTAGGGAGCGCCCGAGGTGTCGAAGTCGCCGCGGAAGCGCTGGAGCGCCTCGACGACGAAGTTGAGCTCCTTTAGCTCGCGCACCAGGTTGAAGCCCGGCGGCACGGCCTCGGGCGTGCCGATCTGCGGCTCCGTGTTCCGGGCCACGAAGGTCCGACCGAAGCGCGTCGCCTCGTAGCGGACGTAGTCGGTGTCGTCGATGACGCTCTCGCCGGGGATGTACTCGACGTCCTCGGGACCGAAGTCGAAGCAGTCTCCGCGACCCTCGATGCAGACGTACATCTGGTTCTGGAAACGCGTGTCGTAGAAGACCGGGAAGCTCGAGAGCGCGAAGATGGTCGCGTAGAACTGGAGGGTCTGACGCGCCCCAGGGTCGACGACCGGCAGATCCTCGAAGCGCTCCGCGGCGCTCTCCCGACACGTCTCCGAGTCGGGACCGTCCGTGCAGTCGCCGCGATAGAAGTCCATGAAGACCAGCTCGGGGTCGTCGCAGTTCGGGAAGGTGCCCGAGCCGCAACGCACGCGAGGCGCCGTAACCTCAGGCTGCTGAACGATGAAGCCGCGGAACATCTCCTCGACCTCGACGGGGAAGAGGTCGTAGTAGTTGGTCCAGAAGGGCACGTCGCGCGTGTAGCTGGGTGTCCAGCCGCGCGAGGTGAGCATCTGCATCGTGAAGACCTTCTCGAAGAAGGTGCCGATGAGCTCGATGCGCGTGATGCCCGAGAGCGTCTGCTGGTACTCGGAGAAGGGGTAGCGCGCCATGCCGAAGGGCAGGGAGAGCTCGCTCGCCACGTCCGGGTCCTCGTTGGAGCGGACATAGCGCTCGAAGCCTTCATCCCAGCGGAAGGAACCGAGACCCGGCTGGGAGATCACCCGGTTGTAGAAGTCCATGATGTCCGCGGTGGCCAGGAAGTGGTCGTCGAAGCCGAAGGCGCCCGACGTCTCCCGGTAGTCCGGGTCCTGCTGATAGAGGAAGAGCAGGTTTTGGAAGATGGACTGGAGCGTGCTGTATTGCCGGCCGACCAGCCGCCCGAAGACGTAGCCACCGAGGCTGAAGTTCGTGCGGTAGCGGCGGAAGTTCGTGAACACGTACTGGCGCTCGTACTGCTCCTGCGTGTTCCGGACGATCTCGCGGTAGCTGTCGCCCTCGTCGAAGCGGTGACACCAGGCATAGGTGCCGACGCGGTCGTCCGTGCAGAAGCGGTACTCGACCGGCGCGTAGGCCGGCGTCGCCGCCGGGGAGGTCACGAGAGCCGCGGCGTCACGGTCGAAGTTCGAGCAGATGCGCCCGAAGACCGCCTCACCGTTCGGATGGGGCTGACAGGTCTGCGTGAGACCGGCGGCTACCTGGCCCGGGATGAGCTCCGCCGCGCGCGCGCCCGCGGAGTTGTAGGCGCAGTCCGCGTCGACGTTGCAAGCGTCACCGCCGGCGTACCAGCGAGCCCACTCCCTCGTCGTGTTCGAGATGTTGATGTCGCCGATGGGAAGCGGCGCCCGTGAGTTCCCGTCCCGGTCGAGCTGGTTGTTGTAGTACTCGACGACATCGCCGTAGCCGAAGCTCACGGCCGCGACGTCATAGCTGCCCGGGCCGTAGGCACCGGTCTGCGTCCGCTCGTACCACTGGGCCGTGTACTCCATGATGGACGTGGTCATCCAACGGTCGGCACCGGCGAGCTCGCGGAGCTCCTTGATGCGGTCGTACTCGGCTTCGTAGAGCTCCTGCTCGGCCTCGCTCAGGCCGAGGTCCCCGTCGAGGTCGAAGGCCTCGGGCTCCGGGTAGGGGAAGCGCGCGTCGATGCGGAAGTACTCCTCATCGTAGTTCGCGATGTCCGTGCTGGCGCCGAAGCTGTGCCGGAGACCGAGGCAGTGCCCGAGCTCATGGAGCTGCGTCTGGTAGTAGAGCAGCTGGTTGAGGGCGAGCTCGAGGCGTGCCCGCGGCCAGTCGCGGTGCCGGTTGACGAACTCGAGCACGGAGAAGTCCGTGTACTCGTTCGGCATGAGGATGTTGGACTCGCCGACCTGGCGCTCCACCTCGTTCTGGTAGCGGAGCTGCTCGAAGGCACCGACGCGGAAGGGCGAGATACGCTCGAGGATGCCGTTGCCGATGTCGTCGACGCTGAAGCCCGGCGGCACGCGGTCCAGCCGGTCGATGCCGGCCATGGCGAGCGTGTCCGGGTTGGCGAGAAGGCGCTGCTCGAGGTCCGTGCCTACGAGGTTGCGAAGGCGGTCCTCCAAAACGTTGGCGCGACCCTCGGGACCCTCCAGGCCCCGGGCCTTCTCGGCGAAGGCCTCCATGCGGCGGAGGAGCGTGGCGTGGCGCACCGGAGCGCTCGCGGGTGCCGCGTCCGCGTCCATCACCGGGCTCGGAAGGAAAGGCTCACGGGGAGCAGCCGGGGGCACGGCGCGGTTCAGGTTGTCGATGTAGCTCCGGATGTCCTCACCGATGAGGAACTCGCGGTCGGAGATGTCGCCGTTGACCAGGTCGACGGTCTGGAGCGCGAAGGTCCGGAACCCGTCGAGGGCGGGGCCGCCGATGTTGGCGTCGCCCGCGATGATCTCGCCCGTGATGGGGTCACCGCGAAGCGTCGCGACGCCGAGGAAGCGCGTCCCGGGCTGGTTCACGAAGCTGAGGTACTTGTAGCGGAGGTCGCCCCGCTCCTCGCAGTCGAGGCCGGCCGTGGTGCCACCGTTGGCTGCGACGGCCGCCCGGTTACAGGTGTTGACGTCGAGGACCATCACGCACTCGTCACCGACGAAGCGGGCGTCGAACCAGTCGTAGAAGTCCGTGTCGGTCAGGTCCGGCTGGTTCCAGAAGGCGTTCCGGGCGGCGCCGTCGGCGAAGTCGATGGCGTCGGGAAGCTCGACGTGGCAGTCGAAGGGCGCGACCGAGGGATCCGTGAAGCGCGCCTGGGCCTCTTCCGGCGACTCGAAGGGGTCGTAGGCCCCGGGGCAGCTCGGGTTGAGGATCACGTCCGGGTTCTCCGGGTCCCGGGTGCAGTGGCAGTAGCCGTCCGGGTCGTCCTCCTGGCAGCTCACGCGCTGGTACTGCGGCAGCGCATCCCCGCGCTGGTTCCGCACCATCGTCATGAGGACCTGGTTCCACTGCGCGACGAGGTCGAAGCTCGGCTCCATGAGGTGGCCGGGGACCTCGGTCGTGGTCGTCCACACGTTGCGGCGGACGCGGCGGTCGGCGAAGGGCACCGGCACCGGACGGCCGTCAGCGCCGAGCACCGGGCTTCCGTCGGCGTCGACCTCGTACCAGTCGCGCCAGATGTTCTGGCGGTTGGCGTTGTAGTTGAGGAAGTCCGAGCGGCCGAAGGAGGGGTCGTCGGCGTCCGTCGAGCGGTCGAAGACGGGGCGCTCGTTGCGGAAGTAGCCGTGACGGTCGAAGCGGCCGTCGTCCCAGTTCTCGGCGAGGTACTGCCGCGTGTCGCTGACCTTGAGGAAGCTGTTGCGGACGTAGACGGCCGTGGTCGTGCAGATGGGCGCGTCCGCGAAGGGCGATACGCACCAGTTCTGCGAGCGGCCGGTGAAGGGGTTCGTGATGTTGCCCGGGCTCAGGAGCTCCTGGGTCACGAAGCTCATGTGGTAGAACTCACCCGGATCGTAGTCCTCGGCGAGCTCGCGTGCCCCGCGTCCGCTGGCCACGCAGCGCTCGCTCTCGTCGTCGAGACCGGCGCACTCCATGAAGTCGAACTGCGGGCGCCAGCTCTCGGGGAAGTCCGACGCGCCCTGGACGAAGAGGCCGGCGGGCTCGCGGCTGTAGAAGCCGAAGAGCTCGAAGATGTTCGCGATCTGCCCGAAGTAGCCGGTCAGCTGGTTCTGCGACCAGTCGACGCGCATGTACTGGCGCTCCCACCAGCGGCGGTCCGTCGAGTTCTCGACGATGACGTTCTGCTCTTCGCCCGTCGTCGCCGAGTAGGCCCGACGGATGTCGAAGTGGCTCTCGACGTTGAAGGCCGCGACGGGGTGGCCGATGCGGGCCCCGACCGCTTCATCTTCGCCCTCCGAGCCGGGGTTGATCCCCTCGATGATCTCGTAATCGCGGTAGGCGAAGAGCGTGTCCTCGTCGATGACCCAGCGAATACGAGGCATGGGAGTGAGGTTCCCACTGCCGAAGTCGATGGCGGAGTCGCCGGGGTAGGTCCCGATCCCGGCCGCCTCGTAGTCCACGTCGATGACGACGCGGGAGTAGTACCAGGAGCCGGTGAAGAGAGACTTGTCGACCACGTTCACGCCGACCCGGTTCACCGGCGGCTGCTCGTTGGAGCAGCCGGCGCTTCCGAGCAGCTGAGCCGAAAGCGCGAGGACGAGGAGATGGGAAATCTTGAGCGAGCGATGCATTCGCGGGCCTCAGGGGCGGTGTCCAAACAGAAAGCCGTCACGGTACGCACACCGGGTCCCGGCGCGCTCCGCGGTCTGGGGCCCCTTCCGCAACGCTCGTGCCAACATGCGTTCTGGTACCCAGGGCTCGAAGATCACTCATGATTCGAGCTTTTCGAGGCCTCCACGGCGTCGCGACAACCTGTCACGGCCGGCCGGCACTCGGGGCGGGAGCCCGGGATCGTCGGGAAGATCGCGGCGTCAGGTCCCTAACGGGACGATGAGCCTGTGCGAAAGCCCTCATTGCTCATGATTTCACGATCTTCGAAAGTCATGCGAAGGAGGGCCGGAACGCCCTTTTTCGATGAGTGAAGACGACGAAAGCACGCTTTCCGGAGCCTCCTTGCACCCCTTCCTGCGCCGCGCGCGACGCCGTGCCGGCGACGTACCCGATCTCGGGCGTTGGCTGGGTCACACGCTCGGCCTCGCTCGGGAGCTGGTTCCCGCGGAAGCGGGGGCCATCCTCCTGGACGACCCCGCCGCCAAGAAGCGTGACGAGGAGACGACGCTGACCTTCGTGGCCGCCTTCGGGCCGGCGCATGGGCGCGTGCTCGGTCAGGCCGTGCCGCCCGGGCAGGGCATCGCCGGGAGGGTCTATCGCGAGGGCCGCCCGGTGCGCGTGGATCTCTCGAGCGACGACCCGGCGAGGGCCGACTTCTTCCCCGGCGTCGACGCACGGAGCTCCTTCCGGACGGTGAGCGTGCTGGCCGCGCCCATCCGCCTCGAGGAGCACGTCTGCGGCGTGCTCGAGCTCCTCAACCGCCAGGGCGCCGAGGGCCCGGCCTTCGTGCCGCGCGATCTCCCCCTGGCGTCGCTCATGGCCGACCACATCGGCCGGGCCATCCTCAACGCCGTCGACCTGCTCAAGGAGAACGAGCTCGCGCAACGCGACGCGCTGACGGGGCTCTCGAACGTGCGCGGGCTCGACGCTCATCTCGAGCGTGAGGCACGGGCGGCGCAGCGCGAAGGGCGCCCCCTCTCGCTGCTCTTCTTCGACGTGGACCACCTCAAGCGCCTGAACGACCGGCTGGGTCACCAGGCCGGGAGCGAAGCGCTCCGCCGCGTGGGGCAGGCGCTAGCCACCGCCGTGAGCGATGCGCCGGCGCGAGCCTACCGCTTCGGCGGCGACGAGTTCGTGGTCGTGCTCCGCGGGGACGCGGCCGATGCCCTCGCCCTGGCCGACGCCGCGCGCGCCGAGGCGCGGCGGGAGACCGAGGGCGCCGCGGCCCCCGGCGGCGTGCTCCCGGCCATCGAGCTGAGCGTGGGCGTCGCCACGCTGGCGACGCTCCACGACGACGACGCGACGCTCGGCTCGCGCCTTCTCCGCGCCGCCGACCGGGCTCTCTACCGTGCGAAGCGGGCCGGGCGCGCCAGGGTCGCGCTCGCGGAGGACTGATGCGCGGCTCCCGGCCCCGCTCGGGCCGGCCGGGTGCTATCCCCTCGCCACCATGTCCGCGACGACTCTTCAGCTGGGCTCGCTTCGTGCGCGTCTGACCGGCGGCACCGACGGACGCGGAGGCGGCGACGGGCCGCTCGTGGTGCTCTGCCACGGCTTCGGCGCGCCGGGGGACGACCTGGTCCCGCTCTGGCGCGTGCTTCGCGCGCCGCGCGGTACGCGCTACCTCTTTCCCGAGGCGCCGCTCGCGCTGCCGCCGGTCTTCGGGCCGGGCCGCGCGTGGTGGATGATCGACGTCGCGCGGCTCCAGGAAGCCATGATGCGCGGAACGCCGCGGGATCTCTCCACGGAGTACCCGGACACGCTGCCCGCGGTCCGTGCGTCGCTCCTGGCCCTCCTCGACGCCGCCGCCGAGGAGCTCGGTGTCCCGCCCGAGCGCACCGTGCTGGGCGGCTTCTCCCAGGGCGCCATGCTCGCGATGGACGTGGCGCTCCACGACCCCCGCCCCTTCGCGGGCCTCGCGCTCCTGAGCGGTACCTACCTGGCCCGCGACTGGTGGACGCCGCGCATGGCGTCGCGCGCGGGGCTCCCGGTCTTTCAGAGCCACGGCCAGGACGACATGGTCTTGGCCTACCCCGGCGGTGCCGCGCTCCACGAGGCGCTCACGGAGGCCGGGCTCGAGACGGAGCTCGTCACCTTCCGGGGCGGGCACGCCATCCCGCCGCCGGCGCTGGATGGGCTCGGGGCCTTCCTGGCGCGGGTGCTCGAGTAGCGGCCGATGCGCCTGCCCGGCTCAGCCGCTCAGCCGCTCAGCCGCTCGAGGCTCTGGCTCGCCGGGTCGTAGAGCGCGTAGACCAGCAGCGCGTTGAAGGCGATGGCGCTCGCGATGCCCAGGAAGAGCACCGGACCGGCGACTGCGTGGCGCCGGAGGCGCCGGAGCCGCGTGCCCATCCAGGGCAGGAAGAGGCAGAGCAGGATCCCCGTGGCGGCGAAGCTCGGCGAGTAGACGAAGGCCGTGAAGCCGTATCGCCCCGCGCGAAAGGGGGCGTAGAGGTCCCGGGCTTCCGGCACGATGAGCAGACTGAGGGCGAGAAGCACGAGCGCCCCGAAGACCGCGAGGCGGACGGCGAGGCGATCGAGCCGGCTCACCTTCCCCACGCCCGGCGCGCCCAGCGTCCCCGCGTCGAGGCGCGGATCGCCGAAGCCGTGCGGGTCGTATTCCTCGGTCCCCGCGAGGCCCGGCGAAGGCCCGAGCGCGGTGCGTCGCGCGTCGTCGGGTGCCGGAGGCGGCGGCTCTCCGTACCAATCCGCCACCGTCAGAAGGCCTCGGGGATGACCACCGTGCGCATCGCGGGCGACGTGCGCATGGAGGCACGCATGGAGGCGCGCATTGCGGGGCGGCGACGGCGGCGCGGCGCGCGGCGCTCCTCGACGACCGGGGCCGGCAAGCGAACGTGGAGCGCGCAGACCGAGTCCTGCCGGCCCACGGCGCACATGCGCTCGGTCCTCCGCGTCGTCCCCGGCGCTTCGAAGGCCAAGGCGAGCGGCGTCCCGGGCGTCACCCGCGCGACGTGAAAGAGCAGCCCTTCTTCGTCCGTCGTACCGACGAGATCGCCGTTCACCCTCGAGATCACCCCCTCTTCGTCGGCGTCGACGACCACCGCGACGCGCACCTGCTGCGGCAGGCAGCGCACCTTGACCTGGATCCCCAGGCGGGCCTCGGCCGGATCGATGGCGCGGTCACGCGAGAGCTGCACCGTGCGCGGCGTGGACCCCTCCGGCGCCAGCCATCCCTCGGGGCAGCGATGCTCGATGAGCCGGCTCTGACCCGCGCGACCCCGAAGGAAGCTCTGAAGGAGCCCATGCTCGTCGGTGGTGCCAGCCGCCACTCCATCGACGCTGACCTCGACGCCACCGAGGGGCTCTCCCGGCGCGCCCTGCGCCTGGTACGTGACCACGAAGAGGCGGGCGGGCGTGGCCGGCTGGCCGCCGCACGCGCTCGTAGCGCTCAGCATCGCGAGGCCGAGCATCAGTCGTCGATGCACGGCAGCCTCCCGCGGTCGAGATCGCAGCGGAGCTCCGCCGCGAGCACGTCGGCCAGCTCGCGCGCCGCCGCGTCCCCCGGCCGCTCCGCCGCGCGCCAGGCCAGCACGGCGAAGGCGCGACGCGTATCCCCCGCGGGCAAGGCCTCGGCGGCGAATGTTATCAGAAAACAAAGAACGGCTATGTCAGCTTTCGGGCCGCTGAAGAAGTCTGCACCCGCGCGCTACGCGAACAAGCGATGACGAAGACGACTCGCGCCGCGACCTCTGTGAACCGCGGTGTC
>CALCTH010000592.1 GCA_937893795.1 uncultured Myxococcales bacterium
CCGCAGACGAAGCCCGGGCACGCGCTCCGGGCGGCGAGCGCCTCGTCGAGCGGGGCCGGACCGCGCACCCGCGGCGTCCACGCGCGCTCCGCCTGCCGTGCAGCTTCCGTGGCGATGGCCTGCCAACGCGCGCGGCGCTTCATGGCGCGGGCATCGTCCGGCGTCGCCACGCTGCGCGCGGCGCGAAGGAAGACGACGTCCGTCGCGCCCAGCTCGGTGGCCTGGCGCACCACGTCGTCGGCCTTCCTTCCCTTGGGGAGCCCCATGACGAGGCCGAGGGTCTCGCCCTCCGCGGCGGTCCAGCGGCGAACGATGCGCGCGTGGCCCTCCGCGCCGAGGGTCGCCTCCGCGAGGCCGCCTCGGCCGTCGAAAAGCAGCACCCGCTCCCCGGGGCCCAGGCGGCGCACGCGCAGGTGCTGCCGCGCCGGCTTGCCGAGCGTGAGCGCGGCCCCGACGTCGACGAGCGCGTCGACCGGGAGGCGCCTCAACGCCGGAGGACGATCGCCCGCCACTCGTTCTCCCTCGGAGACGCCGCATGCGCGAGGCCCACGTCGACGTAGGCCGCCGTCACGTCTTCATGGTCCTCTTCGAGGATCCCGCTGAGCACGAGCGTTCCGCCGGGGGCGACCCGGGCCACGAGCGCGTCGCGCATGGCGAGCAGGATGGGCGCCTGGAGGTTGGCGAGCACGAGGTCGTAGCTCCCCGGCACGTCCTCGATGGGCGTGGCGCTCGCGTCGAGCGTCGTCCCGTTGCGGGTCGCGTTGTCCGTCGCCGTTCGCACCGCGTCGGGGTCCACGTCCACGGCGACGGCCGACACCGCGCCGAGCAGGCGCGCGGCGATGGCCAGGATGCCGCTGCCGCAGCCCACGTCGAGCACGCGCTCGCCCCCCCGGGTGCGCGCATCGATCTCCCGGAGCACGAGCCGGGTGGTCTCGTGGATGCCGCTGCCGAAGGCGTAGCCCGGGTCGATGGTGAGCACGACGTCTCCGGGCGCCGCAGCGACGTCGCGCCAGCTCGGGCGGAGCAGCAGCCGCTCGCCGAGCTTGGTCGGCTCGAAGAAGGCCTTCCAGGCCTCGCGCCAGCCGTCTCCTTCCACGAAGCGAAGCGCGGCCGGTCGGTCGAGCTGTGCCGCGGCGCGCTGCGCCGCCTCTTCGCCCTCGAAACTCGCGACGAGCGTCACGGCTTCGCCGGCGTCGGGGACGTTGAGCGTCGTCCCGTCCCGCTCCTCCACGCCCAGGCAGCCGAGGGCCCAGAGCCTGTCCGAGACGAGCTCCACGTCGTCCGGGGCTACGGCGACATGCAGGAAGGGGTAGCGCGGCTGCGTCACGCTCGGGTCCTTAGCTCAGCCCCTTCGGCCACGCCCCCGGAGGGGGACGTGCCCTTCCCAAGCGCGCTCCCACCTTGGCGTCGCCACCGCGGGGCTTAGACCCGACGCTTCGATGCACATCGACATGCCCACCCTCGCGCAGGTGCGTGAGCTCGCTGGCCAGCGGCATGCCGCCAGCGTGACCATCACCTTGCCCACGACGCCCGTCACCCCGAAAGCCCGCCGAGATCGCATTCGCTTCGGCAACCTGGCGAAGGAGGCGCTCGAGCAGCTCCGCGAAGCCCAGCACGCCCCGGCCACCCTCGCGGCCCTCGAGGAGCAGCTCGCGTCCGTCGAGGACGACGTGGCCTACTGGGACGTGCAGGCCCGGGGCCTCGTGGTCTTCGCGACGCCCGACAAGCTCCTCACCTTCCGGCTGCCGAATCGGCTGACGGACGCGGTCGAGGTCTCCGACCGCTTCGATCTGCCGCCGCTCCTGCGTGCCCTGACCTTCCCGCACGAGGCCGTCGCGTTGCTTCTCGGGCAGAACGGCGTCCGGGTGCTCTCCATCGGGCGCGAGGGCGCGACCGTCGAGCTCACGGTGCCGGACATGCCGAAGGACGCGAGCAGCGTGGCGAGCCGTGCCAATCTCCGGGACCGCTCCCCGAAGGGCCGCACGCAGGGCAGCGAGGGACACAAGGTCATGCTCCGGAGCTACGCGCGGCGCGTGGACCAGGCGCTGCGGTCGGTACTCGCGAGCGCACGACTCCCGCTCGCCGTCGTCGCCGCGGAGCCGCTCCGTTCGATCTTCCACGGCGTCTCGAGTCACGACGACGTGCTTACCGGCGAGCTCCCGGGGCTCCACGAGGGGAGCCCCGAGACGGAGGTCGCGGCGGGCGTCCGGGCGCTCCTCGACGCGCGCTACGCGGAGGAGCTGGCCGTGCTTCGGGAGCGCTTCGGGGACCGCCAGGCGCGCGGCATGGCGACGGCGAACACGGCGGCCGTGGCGCAGGCCGTCACCTTCGGTACCGTCTCGACGCTGCTCGTCGACATGGACGCGAGCCTGCCCGGGCTCATCGATCCCACGGACGGGACGCTGGTCGTCGACGCCGACGCCGGCGCCTCGAGCTACAACGTCTTCGGGGAGATGTGCTGCCGCGCGCTGCTCACCGGCGCGCGCGTCGTGAGCGCTCGCGCGAGCGACATCCCGGAGGGGGCCCCCGTCGCCGCGTTCTTGCGCGCGCCGCTCTGACGGCCTTCCGCGGCCTGCGTCGCGCTCAGAGCGCGGAGAAGGCCAGGCCCCAGGCCACGAAGAACACGACCCAAAGCACCGGCGTCACCCGTTTGCCGGCACGCCAGCACACGTAGGGGGTCACGGGGGGCACCAGCGCGGCCGCCTTCCAGCGCGGCGCCTCCGGGCCGAGGAGCGCCTGCCAGAGCGCCACGCCATGGGTCATCAGGGCGGCAAAGCCGAGGCTCAGAGAGACCAGGAAGAGCGTGGCGTCATCGCCCATGGCGCGCTCAGCGGTCGTCCTCGATGCGTAGGAGCCGGGCCGGCGCGGTGCTCAGGGCCAGCCTATCGATCTCCGCGAGCGCCGCGCGCACGTCGCGCTCGAGCGCTTCGTGCGTGAGCATCACGACGCTCACGGTACCGCCCTCGGGCGCGCGGCCGTCCTGCATCATCTGACCGATGCTCACGTCGAAGCCTCCGAGCACCCCCGCGAGGCGGCCGAGCACGCCGGCGTGGTCCGTCGCACTGAAGCGCAGGTAGTAGCCGCCGCGGTGCTCGCTCAGCGGCCGCGCCGGCGTGTCCTGGAGGGACTCGCCGCGAAAGGCCCGGCTCGGCACGCGCGCGTGCGTGGCGGCGAGGAGGTTGCGCCCCACGTCCACGATGTCGCTGACGACGCTCATGGCCGTGGGGCCCGCGCCCGCACCGGGTCCGCTCAAGAGGCAGCGGCCCACCTTCGCACCCTCGACGTAGACCGCGTTGAGGGCGCCGCCGATGCTCGCGAGCACGCCACCGCGCGGGACGAGCGCCGGATGCACGCGGAGGTCGAGGCCCCCGTCCGTGGGTCGCGCCACGGCGAGGGGCTTGATCACGAAGCCGAAGCGGCTCGCGTAGTCCATGTCCAGGCGACTGACCTCGTCGATGCCTTCGACCTCGATCTGCCGGGGGTGGACCCGCGCGCCATAGGCCATCGTGGCCAGGATCGAGAGCTTGTGTGCCGCGTCCCCGCCGCCGACGTCGCGGCTCGGGTCGGCTTCGGCGTAGCCCGCCGCCTGCGCTTCGCGGAGCGCCTCGTCGAACTCCAGCCCGTCGTGCTCCATGCGGGAGAGGACGTAGTTGCTCGTGCCGTTCACGATGCCGCGAAGCGCGACGATGCGGTCCGACGCGAGCCCCTCGCGAAGCACCCGGAGGATGGGCACCCCACCCGCTACGGCGGCCTCGAAGTAGAGGTCGAGGTTGCGTGCTTCGGCGAGCTCGAGCAACGCGTCCCCCTCTTCCGCGAGCAGCGCCTTGTTGGCCGTGACCACGTGCTTGCCCTGCTCCAGGGCGCGACGGAGCAGGCTCCCCGCGGGCTCCACGCCGCCCATCACCTCGACGACGACGTCCACGGAGGGATCGTCGACCACGGCCGATGCGTCCGCCGTCAGGAGCTCCCGCGGCACGACGGGGTCGCGCACCTTGCTCGGGTCACGTGTGGCGATGGCCCGCACCTCGAGCGGCGCCCCGAGGCGCTGGCCGAGCGTGGCCTCGTTGTCCCGGAGCAGGCGCAGGATGCCCGTCCCGACCACGCCGCACCCGATGAGGCCCAGCCCGATGGTCCGGGGCGCCGTCGTCGCACCGTCCATGGAAGGTGGGCTCAGTAGATCTCGCCCGGGCCGTAGGGGAGCGGGCGGGTCATCTCGGAGTCGGCGTCGGCGATGGAGGCCTGCCGGCGCGCCGCGATGGCCTCGTTCCACGACTCGAAGTCCCCCTGGATCTTCGCCTCACGCCGCACGACACGGGCCCGAAAGCGCTCGAGGCGTTTCGCCTCGGTGGCCCCCAGGGTCGGGAGGGCCTCGTCCACCTCGCGGAGCACATGCCGGATGCGGCCCAGGGCGTCGATGAAGTTCTCGCGCTGCGCGAAGCGCTGCGCTTGCACCATCCACACGTCCCAGCGTTCTCGCGGCGTGATGTCCTTCATGAGGGGTACGATACGCGGGCGGCGCGTAAACGCCAGCGGGACCTGGCGGGCTCCATGGCGGCGCCCTCGCCGCCGGGTTTCCTTCCCTCGCGCGCGGGCCAGGCGCGTGCGACGACGTTGACCCCGCCAGGCGCCGGGCGTACGGAGGCGCCATGGCAGCGCAGGACCTGAGTGCCCCCGGCGAGCTCAACGCGCTCCTCGGCCGCGGCTCGGCCTACACCGGAAAGCTCACCTTCGAGGGTCGCGTGCGCATCGATGGGCACTTCGCGGGCGAGGTGTTCAGCGAGGGCACGCTCATCCTCGGCGACGGGGCCGCCATCGACGCTCGGGTCGACGTCGGGACGCTCATCGTCCTCGCCGGCGAGGTCCGGGGGCACGTCACGGCCCGCGACCTGGTGGAAGTGCATGCCGACGGTCGTGTGCACGCCGACGTCGTGACCCCCCAGCTCTTCATCGACCGGGGGGCCGTCTTCACCGGCCGGTGCACGATGCCCGAGGGCGGGGACGACGTGCCGCGGACGAATCTCGACGCAACCGAGACAGGCGACCGGCCGGGGCCTCCCGAGCCCGGCGACTCCTCGGGATGATCGATGTCATCGGACAGAAAAACAGCCTGGTAGGCACCGAAGCGCGGCGGACATTGCGTTAACTCACTCTGCTGAGAATCCAGGTCTTGTCGAGATTCGCCCCTGCCTCCAGTTCAACAAGGTGACCAACGTACGCGACCTCGACAGCCTCCCGGAACCCGCCCGCTCCTGGGCCCGCCAGCAGCGAGACGCGCTCGTGGCCCGGGGGCTCACCCCCGAGAACGCGGCCCGCCAGGCCCTGCTCGAAGGTGAGTGCTGGATGTACCAGCGCGCTCCCTTCGCGCGGCCCGTCGACTCGAAGAGCGCCTGAAGCGCGCGCGACGCCGCGCCCGCGACGTCCACGCCCGCGGCGTACTCGGCCGGTCACGGTCTCGAGACGACGACGTCGGTCACAAGGCCCAGCCCAGCTCGAGTCCGAGCGTGAGGCCACGGTCGGAACCGCCGGTGCCCTCGGGGCCTGCCGCCTCCGCTCCGCCCAGCCCCAGCGCGTAACGCGTGAAGGCGAAGCGCAAGCCATAGGCGAAGCCCGGGTCGAGTCGCCCGGTCAACGCCAGCCCCACGTCGAAGCCGCGCGTGGAGCCCGCACCTCCGTGCTGCGTCTCGAGGTCTCCGGTACCGAAGACCGGCCGGAAGCCCGCATCGAGGCGGGCCACGAGCAGCTCGCGCAGGATCTGTAGCTGGGCGACGAGGCCTGCTCGAAGCTGCGTATAGCGTGAGCTGAAGAAGGTGGAGTTCGTCCCGAGGTCGAAGGTATCGACCCCGAAGCCTACGAGCGCGCCCACGAGCAGGCGGTCGTTCATGAGCGGAAGCTGGTACCCGACCTGAACGAGCAGACGCCACGCCGTCGTGTCGACGTCGTTCGTGGTCGTCCCGCCCGAGCCGTCCATCACGACCTCGTTCGAGCTCAATCCGAGGGCGAAGGCGAGGGCCAGCTCGGCGTAGAGGCCACGCGCGGCGCCTTCCGCGTTCCTCAAAAAGAAGGACTCGAGGCGGAGCGTGAGCTCGGGGTAGAGGCCCGCCTCGTAGGTGCGGGCGCCGCCGTCGGTGAGGTCGACGCGGGCGTCGCGGGTTCTCCCCTGCATGCCGATGGTCGCGCGCACCAGCGGGAGAGGCGCGGCTTCGCCATCGTCGTCGTCGGCGTCGTCGGCGTCGGCCGCGCTCTCGGCAGCGCGTTGCGCCGCCATCTCCGCACGCATGCGCGCTTCTTCCTCTGCCGCGTCCCGCTCCTGAATGGCGAAGATCGTCTCGTCGATGACTTCCGCGGCGAGGTCCCGGAGCAGCAGCCGATTGGCCCGCCCCGTCGGCCGCGGGCCCTCTCGCTGGCTTCGAAGCACGCCCCGGTCGTCGTAGGCGCGCAGCTCGCTCACGGCGGCCCGGCCCCGGCCGCGCACCTCGCCCTCGACGATCACGCTGAGTCCGAAACGCTCCGCGACGGCGGCGCGCCCGCCTTCGGTCCCGAGATCCACGCCGAGGCTCTCCGCTGCCGTACCGACCTCGGCCCGGGGGACGAGGTCCAGGCGCTCGCTCGCCGCGGCGACCGCCTCGCGGCGGAGCGCAGGACCACCGCGCCCGCGGAAGGCGAGCACGACGCCGCGCCGTGACTGGGCGGCGGCCACGCTGGCCTCGAGCACGGGCAGGGCCAACCCCGCTGCGCCGGCCCACCACGTCGTCACGCCGAGGAACGCCAGTCGCGCTCCGGCCCCAAGGGTCCTCACCATGGCGTCCTTGTACCAGCCCTCTCCGATGGCGCCGATTTCCCGCGCGTCGCCCCGGGTGTGGTGCCAGAGTCACGGTGTGTCGGCGTCGGAGCCTCCGCCAAGCCTCCCCGGCCCCGAAACACCGTGAAGTTGCGACCTCGGGCATTGGAACGAGAATCGCAAGGTCAGTGGGGTCAGACGTGAGTGACGTGAGATACGCCCAGCCTCCGATCCGGTTCGGCACGCCGACCTCGAACGCAACGCTCGGGGGACCCCACGCGACGGTAGGGGGGAAGGCGTACGCCCCACGGCCTTCGCCCCCCCGTCGGGACGCTGCTGAATCGCTTCCCTCGCCCCGACGTCGGACCCGCGTACGCCGCTCGAACCAGCATTTGACCAGGACGCTGCCATGACCCGCCTCCCCCTCGCCCTCGGCCTCGCCGCCTTCGTTGCCCTGCCTAGCCTCGCGCTGCCGGATCTCGCCGCCGCGCAGGGCCCGGAAGCCATCCAGACCTACCGCGAGCCCGCCGAGGGGACCGACGTGACCATCGGCGCCGCCACGGGGCTCGTGCAGGCGTCGGCCGACGACGTGGTGGCCGTGCTCAGCGACTACGCGAACTACGTCGAGTTCATGCCGAGCTTCCGCGCGAGCCGCGTGCTCGGCCGCCGTGGCAACCGCGCGAACGTCTACGTCGAGGCCACGATCCTCCACGACACCATGACGCTCTGGGCCCAGGTCGTGCTGCGCGTGAGCGACGGCGAGCGCCCGGGTCAGAAGATCATCGAGGCCACCATGACCCGGGGCAACGTCGACACCTTCATCGTTCGGTGGGAGGTGCAGCCCGTCGACGCGAACAACGCGCTCGTGACCTTCAAGCTGCTCGTGGACCCGGATCTGCCCGTCCCCTCCTCCCTCGTTTCCAGCGAGAACGAGCGCTGGGCCCGGGCCACGCTCGGGCGCCTCCGCACCCGCGTCAGCGCCGTCGCCGCGAGCTGAGCGCGCGCCGGCTCCGCCGGCACCTGGAGAGCCCCGCGTTTGCCTGGAAACGCGGGGCTTTCGTCGTTCGGCGCGCAATCACGGGCCGCCCTTGACCCCTTTCGGGGGCACTGCTAGGTGTCGCGCGCCCGCCAGCCGGTGGGCCCCGGGCCACGGCGGCCCCTCCCCGTATCTCGCCCCCCGCCGAGGGGCATGACGAGTGCGTCAGCGGGCCTAGAGTGGAGGCGTCGCCGGCGGCACGAGGCTCTCCAGCGACGGACGACGAGGTCCACCCCATGCTGCTCTTCGCGATCCTCTCGGACGGCTCGCTCATCGATCTCGACGGCACGTTCTTCATTCAGCTCGCCGTCTTCTTCACCGCGTTCGTCGTGTTGCGTGCGCTCGTCTTCAAGCCGGTGCTCGCCGTGCTCGAGGCGCGGGAGCAGGCCACGGACGGGGCACGGGAGACTGCCAAGCAGCTGCAAAAGCAAGCTGCGGCCTCGGGCTCGGACTTCGAAGACAAGCTCCGGGCGATGCGCGCCGACGCCGCCGAGAAGCGCGACACGCTCCGCGGCGAGGGCAAGCGCACCGAGGCGACGCTCCTCGCCAAGGTTCGTCAGGACACGGAGAAGCAGCTCGCCGAGGCCGAGGCCAGCCTCGAGCGGGAGGCGAGCCGCCTCCGGCAGGAGATCGCCGCAGGCACCCCGGCGCTCGCGAAGCAGATCGCCTCGAAGCTCCTTCAGCGGGAGGTGAGCTGATGTCCGGACGAACGACCCTTCGCGCCGCGCTCCTCGCGCTACCCCTTTTCGCCGCGCCCGCGCTCCTCGCGGCACCTGCCAACGCGCAGCACGGCGCGCCCGAGGCAGACCAGGCGGCGGAGAGCCACGCCGACGGTCACGGCGCCGCGCATGGCGATGGCCACGGCGCGGTCACCGTCGGCGCCATTCTGAGCGACACGAAGTTCCAGGCCGGCGTCATCGCCTTCCTGATCCTGCTCGCTGCCTTCGTCTTCCTCCTGGGCCCCAAGGTGACGGCGGCGCTCGAGAAGCGGCAGGCGGAGATTCGCGAAGCCCTCGAAGAAGCCCAGCGCCTCAAGGCCGAAGCCGAGGCACGGAAGGCCGAGCTCGACGAGCGGCTGGCCAAGCTCGACGCCGAGATGGACGAGCTGAAGTCCCAGATGATCCGTGCCGGCGAAGAGGAGCGCGACCGCATCATCGCCGAGGCCGAGGAGAAGGCCGCGCTGATGCGGAAGGACACGCAGTTCCAGATCGACCAGCGCTTCAAGCAGCTGCGTCAGGACCTCTACCGCGAGTCCGTGACGGCGGCCGTCGGCGCGGCGCAGGAGCTCCTCACGAAGGAGACGAGCGCCGAGGATCAGACGCGGCTGGCGCAGGGCTACCTCGAGAACGTCGCCCAGGCGGCGAAGGAGCGGCGCGCGTGACGGCCTCGGTGATCGGACGGCGCTACGGGCGCGCCCTCCTCGAGCTCGCCCACGAGGCGGGCCAAGAGAGCGAGGTCCGAAAGGGCCTCGAGGAGCTGCTCGCGAGCTGGACCGCGAGCCCGGAGCTTCGGGGCATCTTCGAGAACCCCGGCGTGGGCGCTGACCAGCGTCGCGCCATCCTCGATGCCGTCGGCGCCAAGATGAGCCTCCCCACGCTCGTCACGAACACGCTCAAGCTCCTCGCCGACCGGCGCCGCCTCCGCCACGTTCCCGAGCTGGTCGAGGCCTACCTCGAGCTGGCCGACGCCGACGCTGGCGGGCTTCGTGCCGAGGTGACCACGGCGGGCGACATGCCCGAGAGCTACTTCGCGGAGCTCCAGAAGACGCTCGCCGAGAACCTCGGCCGCGAGGTGACGCTCGTGAAGAAGCAAGACCCGGCGCTCATCGCCGGCGTCGTGACGAAGGTCGGCGACATGGTCTTCGACGGCTCGCTCCGGTCCCGGCTGCGCGAGCTCGAGGACACGATGCTCAACGCCGAGACCGCCTGAGGTCCGCGCGCCTCATTCCCCACCCCCGATTCCCCTACGCCGCCCAGACGGCTTTGACCCGCGCCCAATAGCGGCGCTCGACCTCGAGGACGCTCCCGATGCAGCTCCGCGCCGAAGAAATTTCGAACATCATCAAGCAGCAGATCGCTGGCTACGACAAGGCCGTCGACGTCATGGAGACGGGCACGGTGCTCACCGTCGGTGACGGCATCGCGCGCCTCCACGGCCTCGACAGCGCCATGGCCGGCGAGCTCGTCGAGTTCCCCGGCGGGCTCATGGGCATGGTCCTCAACCTCGAGGAGGACAACGTCGGTGTCGCCATCTTCGGCTCCGACGTCACGGTGCAGGAGGGCGCGACGGTCAAGCGCACGGGCCGCATCGTGGAGGTCCCGGTCGGACCCGCGCTCATCGGCCGCGTGGTGAACGCGCTCGGCCAGCCCGTCGACGGCAAGGGCCCCATCGAGACCGAGCACAAGCGCCGCGTCGAGCTCAAGGCGCCGGGCATCATCGGCCGCCAGCCCGTCGAGGAGCCGCTTCAGACGGGCGTGAAGGCCATCGACGCGATGATCCCCATCGGTCGCGGCCAGCGTGAGCTGATCATCGGCGACCGCCAGACGGGCAAGACCGCCGTCGCCGTCGACACGATCATCAATCAGAAGGGGCAGAACATGCACTGCTTCTACGTGGCCATCGGGCAGAAGCAGTCCACGGTCGCGCAGGTCGTGCAGAAGCTCCAGGACTTCGGCGCCATGGAGTACACGACGGTGGTCGTGGCCGGCGCCTCCGAGCCCGCCCCGCTCCAGTTCATCGCGCCCTACACGGGCTGCACCATGGGCGAGTACTTCCGCGACAACGGGATGCACGCGCTCTGCATCTACGACGACCTGTCGAAGCAGGCCGTCGCTTACCGTCAACTCTCGCTGCTGCTTCGCCGCCCGCCCGGTCGCGAGGCCTATCCCGGCGACGTCTTCTACGTGCACAGCCGGCTCCTCGAGCGCGCCGCGAAGATGGCCGAAGAGTGGGTCGTGGTGAAGTCGGGCGAGGAGCCCACGCGCGAGGGCGCGGAGATCTTCATGGGCCACGACGGCCACAAGCAGGCGGCGAAGGCCGCCGAGGCCAAGGGCGAGGGCTTCGAGGCGAAGATGCTCCCGGACTCCGGTGGCTCGCTCACGGCGCTCCCTATCATCGAGACCCAGGCCGGCGACGTTTCGGCGTACATCCCCACGAACGTCATCTCCATCACCGACGGGCAGATCTTCCTCGAGTCGGACCTCTTCTACTCGGGCGTACGCCCGGCCATCAACGTCGGCATCTCGGTGTCGCGCGTCGGAGGTAACGCGCAGAAGAAGTCCATGAAGGACGTGGCGGGCACGCTCCGCCTCGAGCTCGCGCAGTTCCGCGCCATGGCGGCCTTCGCTCAGTTCGCCTCGGATCTCGACAAGGCGACGCAACAGCAGCTCGCCCGCGGCGAGCGCCTCACGGAGCTGCTCAAGCAGGGCCAGTACGCGCCGAAGCCCCTCGCGCAGCAGGTCTGTACCGTCTTCGCCGGCACCCGCGGCTTCGTCGACGCGTACCCCGTCGAGGTGCTCGGGCGCTACGAGACGGAGCTCATGAGCTTCATGGCCGAGAACCACGCGGACATCATGGAAGACCTCGGCGCCGGCAAGAGCCCGAAGAAGGGTGAGCTGAACGAGAAGCTCAGCAAGGCTCTCGAGGACTTCGGCAAGATCTTCGCCGTGAAGAAGGACTGATGCCGAGCCTCAAGGACATCCGCAAGCGGATCGGAAGCGTCAAGAACACGCAGAAGATCACGCGGGCGATGAAGCTCGTCGCCGCGGCGCGTCTGCGCCGCGCGCAGCAGAGCATCCTCGAGCTTCGCCCCTATGCGGTGAAGACCCATGAGGTGCTCAGCACGGTGGCGGCCCGGGCCAAGCTCGACGACCCCGAGAACCTTCACCCGCTCCTCGAGGTGCGGGAGCCGAAGCACGTGATGATGGTGGTCCTCACCTCGGACCGTGGCCTCGCCGGCGCCTTCAACGCCAACATCAACAAGGCGGCCTTCACGCGCTGGAAGGAGCTCGAGGCCGAGGGCTCCAGCGTCGAGTTCATGGTCATCGGCCGGAAGGGTCGCGACTACCTGCGCCGCCGCGGCGCGACGATTCGCCACGACTTCACCGGGGTCTTCGCCGACCCGACGCTCGACAAGGCCGGGGAGATCGGCCGGACGATCATCCACGAGTACACGAGCCACGAGGAGTCCCTCGACGCCTGCTACCTCGTCTACAACGAGTTCAAGAGCGCCATCAGCCAGGAAGTGGTCGTCGAGCCGCTCCTGCCCATCGTGCCCTCGGAGCTCGCCGAGGATCAGATCGGCGACTTCATCTACGAGCCCGGCAAGACCGCGCTCCTCGACACGCTGCTCCCCATGTACGTGCAGGTCGAGCTCTTCCGCGCGCTCCTCGAGAGCGTGGCGAGCGAGCACGGCGCGCGCATGACGGCCATGGACGCCGCGACCAGCAACGCCGGCGACCTCATCGGCCGGCTCACCCTCCAGTACAACCGCGCCCGCCAGGCGGCCATCACCAAGGAGCTGATGGAGATCATTGGTGGCGCGGAGGCCCTCAAGGGCTGAACGACGAACCCCAGCCCCAGCCCACGCACGGACGTTTCCCATGGCAGAGCTTCAGAACGGTCGCATCACCCAGGTCATCGGCCCCGTCGTCGACGTCGAGTTCCCGGCGGGCGACCTGCCCCCCATTCTCGCGGCGCTTCAGGTGTCGAACCCTGGCATCTCCGACGAGGAGTGGAACCTGACCCTCGAGGTGGCGCAGCACCTCGGCGAGGGAACGGTCCGCGCCATCGCGATGGACAGCACGGAGGGCCTCGTGCGCGGCATGGCCGCGAAGAGCACGGGCGTGCCCATCAGCGTGCCCGTCGGCGACGCGTGCCTCGGCCGCATCCTCAACGTCACCGGCGCGCCGGTGGACGAGGCCGGGCCCGTCGCCTCGGACAAGCGCATGCCCATTCACCGGGCGGCGCCTTCCTTCGTCGACCAGAACCCGAACGTCGAGGTCTTCGAGACGGGCATCAAGGTCATCGACCTGCTCGCTCCCTACCGTAAGGGCGGCAAGATCGGCCTCTTCGGCGGCGCCGGCGTGGGCAAGACGGTGCTCATCCAGGAGCTCATCAACAACGTGGCGAAGAGCCACGGCGGCGTCTCCTGCTTCGCGGGCGTCGGCGAGCGCACCCGCGAGGGCAACGACCTCATGCTCGAGATGCAGGAGTCGAAGCTCGACACGGGCGAGACCGTGTTCTCGAAGACGGCGCTCGTCTACGGCCAGATGAACGAGCCGCCTGGCGCGCGTGCGCGCGTCGCGCTCAGCGCGCTGACCATCGCCGAGAACTTCCGCGACGAGCAGGGCCAGGACGTGCTGCTCTTCATCGACAACATCTTCCGCTTCACCCAGGCGGGCTCCGAGGTCTCCGCGCTCCTCGGCCGCATCCCGAGCGCCGTCGGCTATCAGCCGACGCTCTCGACGGAGATGGGCAACCTGCAGGAGCGCATCACGTCGACGACGAAGGGCTCCATCACGTCCGTGCAGGCCGTGTACGTCCCGGCCGACGACCTCACGGACCCGGCGCCGGCGACGACCTTCGCCCACCTCGACGCGACGACGGTGCTCAGCCGCGAGATTGCCTCCCTCGGCATCTACCCGGCCGTGGACCCGCTCGACTCCACGAGCACCATGCTCGACCCGAACATCGTCGGCGAGCGTCACTACCGCGTGGCCCGCGGCGTCCAGGAGACGCTCCAGCGCTACAAGGACCTCCAGGACATCATCGCGATCCTCGGCATGGACGAGCTCTCGGAAGAGGACCGGCAGACCGTCGACCGGGCCCGGAAGATCCAGAAGTTCCTGAGCCAGCCCTTCTTCGTGGCGCAGCAGTTCACGGGCTTCGAGGGCAAGTACGTGAAGCTCGAGGACACCATCTCGAGCTTCGAGGAGATCCTCGAGGGCAAGTGCGACGAGATCCCGGAGCAGGACTTCCAGTACAAGGCCGGCATCTCCGAGGTGCGCGAGGCCTTCGCGAAGCGCGAGAAGGGCTGAGCCCATGGCCAGCCAGCTCACGCTCGAGGTCGCGACGCCGACGGGGCTCGCGCTCCGTACGGAGGCCGACTCCGTACAGGCGCCGAGCGTGCAGGGCGAGTTCGGCGTGTTGCCGGATCACCTTCCGCTCCTCGCAGCGCTCCGCACGGGCATCCTCACCTACCGGGCGTCGGGGAAGACGCACGTGGCGGCCATCGGGCCCGGCTTCGTCGAGGCGGAGCCCGACAAGGTGCTGCTCCTGACCGACCTCTTCGCCCTGCCGGCGGACGTCGACGTGGACGCCGTGCGCGGCGAGCTCGCGGAGGCCAAGCAGGCCCTCGCGGGCTTCGGCGAGCGCCACGAGGGGCAGGCCTACGAGGAGCTCCAGCGCAACGTCGACTGGGCCCAGGCCCGCCTCGACGCGGTGGCCGAGGCCGACCGCGTGAGCTGACGCTCAGCGCCGAGGCATCGAAACGGGCGCGTCGCTTTGGCGGCGCGCCCGTTTTCGTTCGGGGGGTCGCCTTTGGGGGAGGCGCCCTACGTGCTTCGCCGCGGGAGCCGCGGCGCAGGCCGCGTCGGGTCGTGGACCATCAGCGACACCTCAGGGGCCCGAGCACCCCGTTCGGGGACGAATCTGCGTGTCATGAGCGTTGCCCGTTGACGTCTGCGGCGCGTCAGCGGTACTTGGTTCGCCCGGCGAACAAACGATGACGCCTTGGCTTGACCCTTCTACCGAACGAAACTGTTGCGGTATTCCCTGGATGGTCCCCTTATGGGGGGTCCATGAAGGGAACCCATCCTCGATCTGTGTCGAAGGCGATACGTCGAATGAGGGCCGGGGCCCGGGCGAGAGCTGGGAGAACGCCACGCGTTAGTGGCTGAAAGTGGTGCTCGGCGCGCGGGGTGGCGTGCGGGGCGGTGTGTGGAGGAGAGGGTATGAACGGTAAACGGGCTCTTGGGCTCGCCACATTGGCGGTCCTGCTTTGGACGACGGCCCTCGGTGGCTGGGCGGCCGCGCAGGACTCCGACGTGCGCAATGCGACGACGCCGGGAGCGTCGACGCAGACGCCGACGCCGGAGGACGACACCACCATCGAACCGGGGGAACCCCCTCCGGCGCCGGGTCCCTACGGAGACACGCCGCCCGACGAGCTTCCGCCCATCGAGGAGGATGCCGGCGAGGACGACGACGCCGAGGCGGGCACGGGGGACACGACACCGCCGCCGGCCGATGGCGCCGCGCCCGGAGCGACCGGCGACACGCCCCCGGACGGCACGGAGCCGGGACCTGCGGCCCCGGTCCCGAGAGACGTCCCGCCCCCGCCGGGCTCTGCCCCCGGCGTCGTGGCCGTGCCGACGCCTCCGGGCGGGCAGCGCACCACGCCGAACGACGTTCAGGTCCACCGGGACTCGCGCGGCTGGACCCTTCGCGTCGACGGCGAGGACCTCCTCGTGCGCGGCATGAACTGGGACTACTTCCCGATCGGCACGAACTACGACTACAGCCTCTGGTCCCAGACCGACGAGTTCATCCAGGAGGCCCTCGACTACGAGATGTCGCTGATGCAGGCGATGGGCGTGAACGCGATCCGCGTCTACGTCGGCATTCCGGCGAAGTGGATCACGTACATCTACGAGAACTACGGCATCTTCACGGTCCTCAACCACCCCATGGGCCGCTACGGCCACAACATCGACGGCGCGTACATCGCGCCCACGAACTACGCCGACGCGCGCACGCGCGAGGTGCTCCTCGCGGAGTGGCGAGAGATCGTCGCGGGCTACAAGGACGTGCCCGGCCTCCTGATGTGGCTTCTCGGCAACGAGAACAACTACGGCCTCTACTGGAGCTCCAACGAGATCGAGGACCTTCCCGAGGCGACGCAGGGCGATGCGCGCGCCGTCTTCCTCTACTCGCTGATGGGCGAGGCCGTGGACGCGGCGCACGAGATCGACACCGGCCACCCCGTCGCGCTCGCCAACGGTGACCTCGGCTTCATCGAGCTCATCAAGGAGCACTGCCCGAACCTCGACATCATGGGCTCCAACGTCTACCGCGGGCGGAGCTCACGAGACCTCTTCCAGCGCGTCGCCGACGAGCTCGAGCTGCCCTTCTTCTACACGGAGTTCGGCTCGGACGCCTACAACTCTCGCGAGGGTCGCGAGGACGACCTGGCTCAGGCCGACATCAACCTCGCCCTCTGGCAGGAGGTCTACGAGCACACCGCGGGTCACGGCCGCGCGGACAACGCCATCGGCGGCCTCCACTTCCAGTGGTCGGACGGCTGGTGGAAGTACCGGCAGACCGAGAACCTCGACGTTCACGACGAGACCGCCTCCTGGGCAAACGACGCCTACCCCTTCGACTTCGTCGAGGGCGAGAACAACATGAACGAGGAGTGGTTTGGCATCTGCGCGAAGGGCCAAACCAACAACCAGGGCTTCTTCCGGCTCTATTGTCGTACGTCGTACTACGCGATCCGCGACGGCTGGGCCCTCGACCCCTACTCGCCCAATACGGACATGAGCCGTATCCGAACGCACTTCGGCAACATCCGGCCGAGGTCGCTCGAAGCGAACTACGCGGCCCAGAGCGCGGCCCGCGAGATCGAGTCCATGCGCATGGTCCGGACGGCCTTCCTCCGGATGGACCTCGAGACCTACGTCACCGGCGGACGCAACCTCAACGTGCCCGAGCGCGCGCAAACGCGCTTCGACGACCTCGAGAGCTTCTACTTCGGCTTCGAGCTACAGCCGGCGCCGCGCTTCCGCGCGAACCTGTCCGTCAACATCCTCGGCAACTCGCCGCTGAACCCCATCGACGAGCTCTTCTTCGAGGCGCGCGGTCAGGCCCGCGATGTGGTGGACGCCGACGGCGAGACCTTCGCCGCCTCCGGTGCCGAGCGCGTGAAGCTCTACCAGGCGTCGTTCACGTGGGACGAGAGCTGGTTCCAGCTCGAGGGCTACTACCGAACGGGCCACTACCACTGGGGCTACGAAGGCGACTTCTTCAACATCTATCCGGAGGCCTACTATCAGCAGGCCGGCGACGCCTTCAACGCGGACGTGCCCATCGGCCTCGTCTTCAGCGGTAAGCGGGCGCTCTCGGGCCTCAAGATCGCGTACGGCCCGGAAATCTACTGGGGCGCCAACCCGACGGTCATCGCGAAGTGGTACCGGGAGTCCGGTCCCTGGCAGTACTCCTTCATGCATCAGGAGGACATCGCGCAGCGTGCCAACGCGCCGACCTCCTCGGCCCTGCCCATTCCGCAGGATCGCCGCTCGACCATCTACATGTCGCGCCGCTTCGGTCCCATGACCCTCGAGCTCGGCGGCATCATGGCCGGCTCGCGTCGTGTCGGCCGGGATTTCCGCTACGTCGTCGACGTCGACGAGGAGGCGGGACTCGGCAGCTACCTCGGGACGGGCCAGGCGCTCGTCGAGGACGAGGTCGGCTACGAGGACACCTTCGGCGCCAAGGCCAAGATCCGGCTCGAGCTGGCTCCCTTCTACTGGTACGTGCAGGGCGGCTACCGCGGCCTCGTCGCGGACGCGGGTTGGGACCCGACGCTCACCTTCACCGGCTGGACGCTCAAGGAGAGCGGCCAGGGCAACCACTGGGCCGTGTCGACGGGCGCCGCGTACAATCTCGGGGACTTCCAGGTCGCGCCGAACGTGCTGATCCAGCGGCCGCTCATCGGGCCGCTCCCGCAGATCAACGACTTCTTCGACAACGAGACCGGGACCTTCTTCCCCGGGACCATCGCCCGAAACCAGCTCGCCGATCCCTTCTGGGTCCGGAGCAACCGCGAGACCTACGGCTTCGAGCTGCTCATCACCTACGACCCGACGCCCGCCACCTTCATGTGGGCGTGGGACAACGTGGCGCGTGAGGACGCGAAGTTTGCCTTCGCCCTCGACGTCACGTACCGGATCCACCCGACGATTCAGGACGCGGGCATCGGCATCTCGGCCGAGGGCTTCGTCTTCGGGTTCCCGACGTCGGCACCGGCGCAGGACCTCTGGGACGTCTCGTTCCAGACCATCAACAACTTCGGCAACGGCTGGCGCCTCGTGAACCGCATCTACGCGGGCAACGGGCAGGCCAACGGTGACGATGACCGGGAGATCATGCGTTACGGCACCCAGGGGCGCCTGACCCACGATCGCTTCGCCGCCCAGTACTTCGTCAAGATCGACGATTGGGGACCCTACGACTACTATCGGGACTTCAACTTCACCCTGCCGCTGCAGACGATGCTCGACCTGTCGTACTCGCTCGCGCCGCAGCAGTTCTTCGCGCCGTCCCAGACGCGCTTCGGCATTCGCACCACGTTCCGAACCCTGGACGAATTCTCGGAGCGTTTCCTTCCCAACATCAACGACGCCCTCGGCACCGAGTGGGAGATTCGGACCTATGTACAGATCACGATTTGAAGCCCTGGCGCTCGTGGTGGCGCTGTGCACGGCTCTCGGTGGGTGCTTTCAGGACCCGGGAGATTTCGTCTTCGGCATCCAGACGACGGGACTGGAGTACGAGTTCTTCGACGAGAACGAGGGCGTCTTCCCGTCGGACATCACGCTGATCAACCCGAACAATCCGTTTAGGAACAGCCCGCCGGGAGCGGTCACGAAGTTCAGCATCCTCGCCAACGGCGGGGCCGTGGCGAGCTACTACACCTTCGCGACGTTGCTCGCGACGGAGACCACGGGCGAGCACCAGTTCTTCACGGCCCAGTCGGCCCAGCGTGTCGTCGAGTCGGGCTCCCTCGACCTGGCGACGGAGAACGAGCTCCGGGAGATCGCGATTCGCGGCTACCAGGCCATGCTCCTCAACTTCCCCGATACACGCACCTTCGCGGCCAACGGCATCGACTCCTTCGAGCTGGCCACGCTCGCCGTCCTCGGCATCGTGGACTTGGGCGGCCGCATCCCTGGTGACTGGGTGCTCGTGAGCGCACCCTCGAACCTGCCCGTCGGCTTCGATCTCGACGGTGATGGGGAGGACGACCTCACCGCGCCGCCCGGCGTGGTGGCCGTGCGTCAGGCCGGGAGCGACCTTCCGCCACCGGACCCCGTCGACCCTCCGGAGGAGGTGCCGACCCCGGGCTTCGACGACGAGGAGAACCCGTGATGCCGAACTATCGCGTGAGCCTGGTCCCCGCGCTGGCCCTGGCGCTGCTCTTGGGACCCACATGCCGCGAGGACCTTCCCACGCCGGACTACTCGGACCAGATCGGCATCGAGGAACGCATCGACGCAGGTACGCCCGAGGGCTTCCTCGCCGGCACGGATCCCCTTCAGGAGGGCGAGCAACGCCTCAACATCGGACTCGCCTATGAGGGCCGCTTCACTCGTGAGATCAGCGTCGGCACGGGGATTCGAAACGTCTTCGCCTTCGACCTCAACGGTGACGGCACGGGCGACTTCACCATCACGGGCGGCAACTCCTTCGACCGCGTCGAGGGAGTCGTCTCGACCGAGATCGTTCACGCGGGCTTCGGCTTCTGGGGGCTCGGGGTGTTTTACCGAGCGCAGGTCGACTCTTCGGGCACGCGGGGCGGTAGCGTCGACCTCTCGGGCTGGCGCGTCATGCACATGGCTTTGAAGTCCTCGGACGAGGCCTTCGAGGTCATCCGGATCGGGATGGAGTCCGGGCAATTCGAGAACAACTTTGCCGCCCGGGTCGAAGCTACGGACTACGGCTACGTCAACGACGGGGAGTGGCATGTGGTCGACATCCCGCTCGCCGATTTCGAGGCGCAGGGGGTGATCCTTCAGGACTGCTCGGCGCCCCTCATTTTCTCCGGAGACTCCGGCCGACCGGGAGAGGTCTTGCTGATCGACGAGGTCTATTTCACCGACTGAAACCGTCGCCCGTCACGGGCGATACGACACCGTAGAGATACGGACCGCAGACGAACCCACGAACCTTTACGCCCATGGACTCGGGCGGCTTGGAGATGATCATGAATGCGAATCACTGGATGAAGGTCCTGGCGATGCTGGCGCTGACGGGCGCCGTCGCCTGCGGCGACGACAGCGACGGAACGACGACGCCCCCCGAGGACATGGGCGACATGGGCGGTGACATGGTCACCACCGACATGCCGACGCCCATGGGCGGCTGCACGGACGAGGACGCCTCCAACTTCAACCCGGACGCGACCTTCGACGACGGCACCTGCGTCTTCACCGAGACGCTCCGCGTGGACATGGCGGGCATCGAGCTCGGCGAGGACGGCGTCTGCTTCCTGGTCGGCGACTCCACGACCGACTGCACCGACGCCACGCAGGAGGGCGATACCAGCATCTGGGCCGCCGACGTCGAGGCCACCGGTGACGCCATCCGCGGCCGCTTCGCGCTCGGCGGGGCCACGCCCACGCCCGAGACCGTCCCCGCCGCCTGCGCCGTCGAGGGCAGCAGCCCCGGCATCCGCGAGTTCGCCGCCGACGAGATGGACCCGCGCACCCCGGTCTCCTTCAACGCCTGCGGCGCACTTCCCTTCTTCGTCGACGGGATCTACTCGGCGAGCGGCTTCATCGGTGACAGCGGCAACATCACCGTCGACGTCGATGACGGCGGCGACATCTGCCCGACCCGCGTCGACGGCGCCGACGGCGCCTGCCGTCGCTGGAGCTACACGCCCGGCGAGAACAACTTCGCCGGCGTCTTCTGGCAGTTCCCCGACGGGAACTTCGGCACGATGCCCGGCTACCCGATTCCGCAGGGAACCCGCCGCATCTCCTTCGCCGCGTGGGGTGCCGCGGGCGGCGAGTCCATCGAGTTCGGCTTCGGCGTCGGCGGCGACGTCGGTGACCCGCTCGAGGCGCGCAACACCATCACGCTCACGACGACGCCCACCCTCTACAGCATCACGCTGCCGAGCACGCCCTTCGAGGACATCGTCACGCCCTTCCTCTGGGTCGCCGCCGGCGACCAGGGTCCGGTCACCTTCTTCACGGACAACATCGTGCTCCAGGCCGCCGACCCCGGCGCGGGCTGCACGAACCCCAACGCCGCGAACTTCAACGCGGCCGCGACGAGCGACGACGGGAGCTGCGAGTTCACCTTCGAGCTCAACGTCGACATGAGCAGCTACTCCACCAACGCCAACGGCGGCGGAACCTGCGGCAGCACGGACACCTTCACCGAGGTGTTCATCACCGGAAACTTCTGCGGCTTCTGCGTGGATCCGGGCCTTCGCCTCTTCGACGAGGACGGGGACGGCATCTACTCGCAGACCTTCACCTTCGCCGAGTCGATCTTCGACATCAACGGCGGGACCGAGCTCGAGTTCCTCTACATGGTCGACGGCTTCGCCAACCAGGAGGCGCTGCTCGACGACGTCATGTCCGGAGACGACGCCTGCGTCTCGAACACGGACGGCGCGGCCTTCGCCAACCGGGGGCTCCTCCCCACGGCGAACCCGACGGTCTTGAACCACACCTACGGGCGCTGCTCCGCCTGCCCCTGACCTGAAACCGCGCCGGCGCCGCCTCTCCTCCGAGGTGGCGCCGGCGTTCCCTTTCCACCCCAACCCCCCTCCTCTGGGCGTGGCCGCGCCTGCGCCCGCACGACGTGGATGACCACCGTCCCCCCGCGCCCCCTGCCCCGTCCGCCGGCGCTCGACCGAGTGCACGACTCGGCGTCGATCCGGGTGCAGCATCGGCGCTTGCTCCTCGGACTGCTCTGGAGCCAAGCCGAGGGGTCGCGCGCGGAGCTCGCGCGCAGCACGGGGCTGAGCCGGTCGACCGTGTCTGCCATCGTCTCCGAGCTTCTGGACACGGGCCTCGTGCACGAGACGCGCGCCGGCGCCTCCACCGGCGGACGCCGGCCCATCATCCTCGCCTTTCGCGACGACGCGGCGCAGCTGATCGGCGTCGACCTCGGTGCGTCTCACGTCTCCGTCGCGCGCTCGGATCTCCGTCTTCGCATCGCGGGACAGCGCTTCGCGCGCCATGACGTGCGCGACGACCCCTGGGGCGCGCTCGCGCTCGTCGAGCGCCTCGTGCGCGAGCTCCTCGAGGAGGTCGGCGGCGTGAACTCGCTCATCGGCATCGGTGTGGCGGCCCCGAGCCCCATCGATCCGCGCCGCCCCGGGCGGCTCTCCCACTCCGTCGTGCCGCGCTGGCGCGGCATCGACCTCGTAGAGGTTCTCGGCGCAGCCTTCGGCCGCCCGGTCTTCGTCGACAACGACGCGAACGCCGGTGCGCTCGCCGAGCTCTGGTGGGGCGCCGGCCGCAGCGGCGGCGACCTGGCCTTCGTGAAGGTGGCCACCGGCGTCGGCGCCGGGCTCGTCCTGGGCGGCGAGCTCTTCCGGGGTACGGCAGGTATCGCGGGAGAGATCGGTCATCTCACGGTCGACCCGCAGGGCCCCGAGTGTCTCTGTGGCCTGCGCGGATGCCTCGTGACCTTCGTCGGGCGCGCGGCGCTCATCGAGACCGTCCGCAAGCGTCGCGACGCCTTTCGTTCGTCCCCTCTCCACGTGGACCCGATCACCCTCGAGGGCATCGTTCGTGCGGCGCTCGATGGCGACCCGCTCGGGCAGGAGATCATCGAGGAGGCGGGCCGCATCCTGGGCGTCGGTGTGGCGAGCTTGCTCAACGTGCTCAATCCTGGACGCGTGGTGCTTTCGGGAGAGCTAGTCGAAGCGGGAGAGCTACTTCTCTCGCCGCTCCGGCAAACGGTACGGAGCCGCGCCCTCGCCGAGTCCATCGCGCACGTCGACATCGACCGAAGCACGTTGGGACCCAAGGGTGTCGTCATGGGAGCCGCCACCCTCGTCCTTCAAGCGGCGCTCGCCGAGCCCGCCCTGATTCCCCAGATGCGCAGAGCGCAGGAGTGACCATGCGAGAGTCGATTCGTTCCGTGCTCTTCCTCGGCCTGGCGATCGTCGCCGGCTGCGGAGAGAGCTTTACCGAAGAAGTCGTCGCGCCCTCGGGCGGTTTCACGCTGACCTTCGAAGACCAGTTCGACGGCGCGGCGGGCTCCCCGCCGGACCTGACGAAGTGGACCTTCGACGTCGGCACCGGCGTCAACGGCTGGGGCAACGACGAGCTTCAGTTCTACACCGGCCGCCCGGACAACGTCTCCCTCGACGGGAGCGGCAACCTGGTGATCACGGCGCGCGAGGAGGAGTTCGCGGAGAGCGCCTACACCTCCGGGCGCATCAAGACGCAGGGCCTCTTCGAGCAGCGCTACGGCCGCTTCGAGGCGCGCATGCAGCTCCCGGGTCCTGGCGCCGGCCTCTGGCCGGCCTTCTGGATGCTCGGCAACGACTTCGAGGCGGAAGGCAGCAACGTGCCGTGGCCCCTGGTCGGTGAGATCGACATCATGGAGAACATCGGCTCCGTCGAGACCGTCTACGGCACCGTGCACGGTCCGGGCTACAGCGGCGCAGACTCCGTCGGCCGCCGGTTGACCACGCCCGGCGAGGACTACGCTGCCGAGTTCCACGTCTACCGCGTCGACTGGGACCCCTCGAGCATTCGCTGGTACGTGGACGGCGAGCAGTTCTACGTTCTGCAGGTCGGCGAGACGCCGGGTGAGTGGGTCTTCGACCGTCCCTTCTTCATGATCCTGAACCTGGCCGTCGGCGGGAACTTCCCCGGACCGCCCAACACCGCCACGCCCTTCCCGTCGGAGCTCGTCGTGGACTGGGTGCGCGTCTACGAGCGCACCCCCTGATGACGCTCGGCCCGCTCACGCCACGCGCCCTTCGCACGTGTGTGGCGTGCGCGGCCCTCCCCGTCGCGCTCGCTGGTTGCGGCACCTCGCGCGTGAGCGCGCCCATGGCGGCGCCGGTGCTCACGCCACGCCATGTGGAGGTCGTGCGGGACGGGGAAGGCTGGACCCTTCTCCGCGAGGGCCGGCCCTACCGAGTGCGCGGCGTCGGCTTCACCGGACGGCTGGACGGCGTTCGTTCCATCGGCGCCAACTCCGTGCGTACCTGGGGCACCGGGCCCGACGCGCGTGCCTTCCTCGACGAGGCCGAAGCACTCGGGCTCTCGGTGACGCAGGGCCTCTGGCTCGGCCACGTCGGCCACGGCTTCGACTGGCACGACGCCGAGGCGCTCGCGGAGCAGCGCGCGCGCGTGCGCCGGGACGTGCTCGCGCTCCGGGACCATCCGGCGCTCCTCTTCTGGGGGCTCGGGAACGAGATGGAGATCGACAACGACGACCCGGCCATGTGGGCCGAGGTCGGCGAGCTCGCCGCCATGGTCCGCGAGCTCGACCCCCATCACCCCATCGTCGTCGTGACGGCCGACCTCGGCGCCGCCAACGACGCGCGTCTCCGCGACTTCGTGCCCGGCGTGGTGTGGGGCATCAACAGCTATGGCGGCGCGCCGAGCGTTCCTGCCCGCCTCGCGGAGCGTGGCCACGAGGGCCCCTGGCTCCTGACCGAGGTCGGTCCCCTCGGCGATTGGGAGACAGGGCGAACGCCGTGGGGTGCGCCCGTCGAGCAGAGCAGCGCCGAGAAGCGCGCCTTCATCGTCCGGGCGCTCGCTGCCGCGGAGTCTCCCGCTGCCCTCGGCGTCTATGGCTTCGTGTGGGGACCGGGGGACGTACCCCTCGACACGTGGTTCCCGCTCCTCGGGCCGGGAGACCGGCTCATGGAGACGGCGGCACCCTTCGCCGAGGCGTGGGGTACGGAGCTGCGCAGCTTCCCCGAGATCCGTTCCTTCGACGCGCCCTTCTCCGGCCAGAGCGTCGCGCCGGGCGCTCCGCTCCTCGCGACCCTGGAGGCCGAGGGCGCCGGCACGATCACGTGGGCGCTTCACGTCGACCGCGCGCCCGGATCGAACCTGCCGGGGCAAGTTGCGAGTCGCGGCTCGGGCACGAGCGTTCCGCTCCTCTGCGGCGAAGGGAGCACCCGCTTCGAAGAGGCGGCGCCGCAGCGCCCCGGGCCCTACCGGCTGCTCGCCTTCGCAGAGAACGACGAAGGGGGCGTAGCCTATGCGACCGCGCGCTTCGAGGTCGCGGGCGACGAGCCACGCGGCGTCGCGCTGCCCTTCTGGCTCGACGACCACTACGCCCCGAGCGGCTTCATGGGCGACGCTCCCGCGCGGGTGACGACGGAGACGTGCCCCGTCGACGCGTGGTGTAGTGGCGCCTGCCGCCGCTTTCGCTACCGCGCCGGCGAGGCCTCGGATGGCTGGGCCGCCGTGGCCTGGATGCACCCGGAGGGGAACTGGACCGGGCGCCAGCCGGGCGTGCCGGTTCCTTCGAACACTCGGCTCGTCACCTTCCGCGCCTGGGGCGCCGAGGGCGGAGAAACGGTCTCCTTCTTCGTCGGCAACTGGGACGTCGATGGCTTCTCGCAGAAGCTCGACGACGTCGTGCTCGAGAGCTCCCCACGGAGCTACCGCATCGAGCTTGACGCGGGGCTCCGTGACGACCTCGTCTTCGGCTTCGGTTGGGCGGCCCCGACTCCGGCGCAGGACCTCGACTTCCGCATCGCCGACGTGACCTTCCACGCCGCCGACGCCGAGGTCATCGCCGGGGAGTGAGTCGGACCTCGAGAACGCGCACGACGCCGTCCCGAGCGAAGACGTGGCGGCTGAGCTCGGCGCCGAGGTTCAGGCCGGGCACCTCCTCCGTGCTGCCGTCCTCGCGCCGGGCCAGGATGCGCGGCTCCCCGGCATCGGTGGTGATGATGACCGGCGTCTGCGCGAAGGTGTAGGCCATGCCACCCGCCGGGACCTCGATATCGGCGGCCTCTCCCGCCACGTCGCAGTAGCGCATCACGCCGGCCTCGCCGAGGAGCTCCGCGCCGCGCATGAGCGCGGGATCGAAGGTGAGCGAGCCGGCATCGATGCGTACGCCGACCTCACCGAGGCGCGTGAGGAGCTCCTCCTTCACCTGCCCCGTCATGCCCGGCTGCTTCGCGCCGCCGGTCTCTGGCGTGTGCGAGTAGGGGTCGGTGGGGAAGGCGCCATAGGTGGCCGGGGACTTCCGGTAGCCGAGCCCAGCCTGGATCTCGAAGTAGGCTTCGGCGAGCGCATCGAGGGTCTCGGCGGGCGCGCCCTCGTCCTTGGCGGACCAGAAGCACTCCTGCGCTGCGAGGAGCAGCTTCGAAACCATGTGCCAGTAGACGCTCCCGAGACCCTCGTAGGCGAAGAAGGTCCCCGAGCGCCCGGTGAAGGCTCGGTGATCGAAGACCTCCTCGAAGAGCCCGAGGAGCTCGTCCCGCTCCGCCGCGACGTGCTCCCGATAGCGTTCGTCCTGCGCGAGGTCGTCGAGGAGCGCCTCGAGGTCGGCCGCGTTCCGGAGGTCGCCGCCGAAGCAGGCCATGCCCTCGTAGCCCTCGACCACGATCAGGCGGTGGTCGCCGCCGAAGCGCATCTTGCTCACGAGCGGTGAGCTCGCGACGCGTGCGAGCGGGAAGCGGTTCTTCTGCAAAAAGCCGGGCAGGTCCTTGTTCGGGTAGAGCAGGTAGGTGTTCTGCGCCGGCCAGTAGAGCGCGCTCTCCCTCAGCGCGCGCAGCACCTCGAGCGCCTCGTCCGGCGTCAGCGTCCCCGCCGAGAGCATGGCGACCTGACCCTCGAGCATCGGGTCGAGGGACTCGATGCGGGCCTCGTCACCCTCCATCACGAGCACGTCGTAGGCGTGCGCCAGCCCGTCGTCGCGGCGGCGCGCTCGGAGCGCGTGGTCGAGGTGGGCGGTGGCCACGTCGAGGAGCGCGACGAGCGAAGTCTTGGAAACGGTCGTTCGGTCGGTCGTGGGTCCTTCGTAGACCGCGTCTCGAAAACGCGTCCCCGCCTCGCCGAGGCGGTCCATGGTCGCGCGTCGCGCCCTGGGCTCGATGTCCGCCGCGAGCTGGCCCTGGGCGTCCACCAGCGCGCCCGCGACGCTCTCCGCGAGCGCGGCGACGGGCGCCGAGACCGGGAAGTCCGTGACGTCGCTGCCCTCGAGCTGCGAGCGCCAGTACGCCACGAAGCGCCGTAGGTAGGCCGCCGTCACCACGGAGACGCCCTTGCCGGCGAGCGCATTGTTGGCGTCGTTCCACTCGGGCCGCTGCGTGTTCATCCAGATGCCCGCGCCGGGCACGAAGCTCACCAGCTTGGCGAGGAGCAGCGTGAGCAGCTTCTCGGCCATGGTGACGTGGTGCACGTCCTCGCCCGCGAGCACGAGGCGCGCGTCCGTGCCCATCTCCTTCTCGAGGGCCGTGATGGAGGCCTCCGAGTCTTCGTCGAAGTGAATCGTGTCGTAGGGATCCCGGACCGTGTCCGCGTAGCTCGCGATGCGATAGGGCACGTTCGCCGCCGTGAAGAGGGGCTCGTTCCACCAGCGCTGAAGCACTCCCGGCTGGAGCCGCTCGACGGCCTCGAGGAGGCGCTGGAGGTACACGATCTGGTGGTCGCCCCAGTAGCCGATGTTGCTCCAGGGGTTGTCTGGCTCCGGGACCTCCCACTCGATGCCCGCCCGCGTGACCCGGTAGGGGTTGTAGCCGTCGGGCGTCGTCGCGTTGAGGAACTTCGCCACGATGGCCGGACCGAAGACCGGGAAGGCGTAGGTCAGCGGCTCCCAGTTCTGGAAGATGTCCCGCCAGTTGCCCTGGTAGTCGGTGCAGGGCGTGTTGTCGGGGTTGCGGAGCTTGATGGAGAACTCGTTCCAGGGCCGGCTCGGATCCCCGTGGCGCCGGCTCCAGGTGAGCGGGAGGTACTCGAGGGCCAGCCGCCAAAGGTCGCGGTCGCCGCTCGCCTCCGCCTGGGCGTGGAGATCCGAGGCCTCGAGCCACTCCGGCAGGGCGTCGAAGAAGGCCCGCCGGCGCTCGTGAAGGCGCCGGTTTCGCGTGCTGACGAACTCCACGAAGTCGCGGGTCTCGACGCGCGTCCCGTGCGCGAAGACCCCTCCGCGGGCGAGGTTGAAGAGCGTGTTGGCGAAGTGGTGAGTGGTCGCCAGGTCGTCGGCGCCCACGGAGATGCCGTCGCCCGCGGCGAGCGTGCGCAGCAGCCCCTCGGTGCTCGCGGCCACGTCGGCCTCGAGGGCTTCGGCGCGGGCGGCGTCGTCGTGGTCCCGGAGGAACGCGCGGAGCGTGCCGACCTCGCCGGCATTCTTCGACACGTCCATCGCCAGGTACCAGCGCGCCCTCCCGCCGGCCGCGAGCTCGAGGGAGGCGATGCGGAGGAAGGCGCCGCGGCGACCCCGCAGGTCGTTCTCACCCCGCACGGCCTCGCCGCGCTTGAATGCCTCGATGCGCGCATCGCTCGTCAGGAGCGTCGTCTCGACGTCCAGCCCGGCGCCCCAGGCGACGGCGGCGCGGAGCGCCTCCGAGGGTTCGGCGCGGTCGGTGAGCGTCGAGCTCAGCGAGAAGAGCCCGATGCCCGTCGCCGGGTCCCGCTCGGTGCGCTTGTAGCCGTCGAGGAGGTTCGAATACTCGGTCTGGAGCTGACGCGTCGCCCCGTGCGGGAGCACGTTCTGCACACCGTCCAGCAGCCGGACCCGGCAGGGGCCCGCCTCCGCGTCCCGGGTCAGCGTGACGGTGCGAACGAAGCCGAAGCGCTCGCCCATGCGCCAGGACTGCGCGAAGGTCATGCCGAGGTCGTGGTTGCGTTCCTCGAAGCGGAGCGTGTCGCCTTCGACGCTCTTCAGCAGCGTCCGCTCGACGCGGTGCACCTGAACCCCGCGTGTCGCGAGCGGCTCCCAGAGCATGGGGCCCTCGCCGCCGTCGACGAGGAGCGCCACGAGTGGGCCCGTGCGGTCGGCGCCGCGGGTTACCTTGTCGACGGTGTCGTAAGGGAAGAGCGCGTGGTCCGCATTGCCGCGGCCCGCGCTGAGACCCCCGGTGCTCGCGATGAAGAGCCAGTGGTCCGAGGGGCTCGCGAGGGTCATGAAGAAAGGCGCCATCGCGTCCACGCCATGGATGGCGTAGTAGCGCCGGCCCTCCCGCTCCTCGAAGACGCCCTGGGTTGCTCGTTCCGGACCGAGCGGCACGTCACCGCCCAACCGAACCTGTGTTCGCTCGTCGCTCATGGCTCTCTGCTCGCTCAGCCCGCGTCCGGGGCCGCCTCCGCGGCCGCTCCGCTCTCCTCCGCCGCACACCTCGCCTCGAGGTCCGTCTGCATGCCGCGGACGGTGTCGAGGTCCTGCTGGTAGAAGACCAGCCGGACGCCCGCAACCAGGTAGAGCATGGCCGGGAAGGCCGTCATCATGAGGCGAATCCCCCGAGCAGCGCCGCGTCGCTCCGCTCCTGATTCGCAACGTCGCCAAAGACCCCGAGCAGGCACGCCGAGAGATAGCCGCCGAGACCCCAGCGCAGCTTCATCGAGAGCGTCGACGCACTGAAGGAGAGCCCCCTTGCGCGGCGGTTGCGCTTCCACTCGGAGAAGTCCGCGGTATTCGCGATCATCGTCCAGAGCAGGGGGGCCGGCGGCGCGAACGCGATCTTGCCCAGGATGTCGAAGAGGTAGATCAGACCGAGCTGGTCGCCGCCCTGGAGGAACATCAGTCCGTAGAAGGTTGATGTGAAGATCGAGCACCCGATGTAGACGTTTCGATTGCCGAAGCGGGAAGCGAGAGGCTTGGCAAGCGGAGTGGCAGCGATCAGCGCGATGAAGCCAACGATGTTGAACTTCTCGTTCTCGCTCAGCGACGTGATGAAGCTGAGCATCTCCAGCTTGGCCTCTGGATCGATGAAGTGCGTGAAGCAGAGAGCACCCACAGCCGCCTGCATCGCGAAGAGCGTGAAGCTGATGATGCCGACCCCCACCAGCGCCACCCATCGACGGGTGGTTATGACCTTCTTCAGGTCCGCCTCGAGATTGGTCTTCTGCCCCTCGGGCGGCTCGCTTCTTTCTCGGGTAGTGAGGAACGCGGCGAAGAAGAAGATCACGCTGATGACACCAAAGACGCTCATCGTCCAGCCGTATCCGAGCGCGTCGTCGCCACCGCCAAAGAACGTGACCAGTGCAAGGGCGCTGCCGGTCACCGCGAGCTGCCCCGCAAATGCGAAGACGAACGGGTATTGATTCAATGACGCTCGCTCACCCGAGCTTCCCGTCATGGCCCCGGCCAGGGACGAGCGGGACAGGTCGATGGCCAGATAAATGGTCATCAACAGCATGTACGTCACGCCCGCATAAATGGCTTTGCCGTTCGGGCTCAAATCGGGAATGCTGAAGGTCATGACCGCCAGCACGTCGTATGGAATCGCCATCCAGAGGAGGTAAGGGCGGAACTTATCCCCGCGCGTCTTCGTGCGGTCCACGATGCCGCCCATGATCAGGGCCGTCACCACGTCCCAAAGGCGCGCTACGAGCAGAATCAGTGCCGCAACCTCGGGGTCGATACCGTACACGTCCGCGTAGAAGACGAGGGCCCACATCCCCGCCATGTCCCACACGAAGTGAGACGCGGTGTCGCCGAGGCCGTGGCCGATCTTCTCTTTCAGAGAGAGCCGCGGCGTGGGGGAGGGAGACTCTTCGTTCATGAAGTCCGGTCCGTAGCTGCTGTCGAGACCGCCGTCCTGAGTACCACGGCGTGGTCTACCCGTGGCCAGGTCTTTGCGGATTTATGTCGCGAGCGTGTCTCGGTCCGGGCTACGGTTGCCGCATGGGGAACCAAGGTGGCGCGGGACCGCGCCGGACGGTGGCCACGTGGGGCGTGGCCGTACTGATGGGTAGCGCCTTTGGCGCTTGCGGTGGCTCGTCGAGCGAGGCGCCACCGGCCAACGCCGCGACCGCGTCCACGGCCGACGACGACGAGGCGACCACCCCGGCGCGTCGCCCCTTCGCGCCGATGGTGAACGGTCAGCCGGTGATCCGGGGCATCTCCTACGGGCCCTATCGCGAGGGCCAGCGGCCGGGTGGCCCCGACCCGAGCGAGGCGGAGATCCTCGAGGACCTCCGCATTCTCGCGGAGCGCTGGCAGATGCTGCGCATCTACGGCTCGCCGCCGCCGGCGGAGACGATCGTGCGCCTCGTCCGCGAGCACGAGCTTCCGCTCAAGGTGATGGTCGGCGCGTGGATCGAGCCCGAGTCGCGCGACGGCAATCCCATCCCGGCGCACGTGGCGCAGAACGCGACCCAGGTCCGCGAGGCGATTCGCATCGCCAACGCCTACCCGGACGTCGTCACGGCGGTGAACATCGGCAACGAGAGCCAGGTCTTCTGGAGCGGCCACCGCACCGCGTCGGAGGTGCTCATCGGCTACCTGCGCGAGACGCGCGCCGCCATCCAGCAGCCCGTGACCACCGCAGACGACTACAACTTCTGGAACAAGCCCGAGAGCGCGGCCGTCGCGGCCGAGGTCGATTTCCTGCTGCTGCACGCCTACGCGATGTGGAACCGGCAACAGCTCGACGACGCCGTGGAGTGGACCGCGCGCGTGGTCGGGGACATCGCCGCCGCGCATCCCGACCTGCGTATCGTCATCGGCGAGACGGGCTGGGCCACGGTCCTCGACCCGGATGCGAGCGGTGACGAGGCGACGCAGATCGTCGGCACCGCGGGCGAGGAAGAGCAGCGCGTGTTCTACGAGGGCTTCACGGCCTGGGCCGCGCAGGCCGAGGTGCCCTATTTCTACTTCGAGGCCTTCGACGAGCCCTGGAAGGGCGGCGAGGATCCGCGCGGCGTCGAGAAGCACTGGGGCCTCTACACGGTCGATCGGGAGCCCAAGCTCGCGATCCGCGAACCGACGACGCCCTAGGGCCTCCATGCGCCTCGTCCCTCTCGTGCTCGCGCTGGGCTGCGCTTCGGCGGCGCAGACGGCGCCGGAGCGTCGGCCCGTGGGCGCCGCGGAGAGTCCGCGGAGCGCCGATGCCCTGCGCTCCAAGCGCGGCGTCGCGTACCACTTCTGCGGCCTCGCTGGCGCGCGCGGGGAGTCGGATCTGCGCCTCATGCAGGAGGGTCTCGGCTGGACCTACAACTGGGCCGAACGTCCTCATGCCTGCGGCGACGGGCCGAGCGTCGAAGACGCCCTCGCGCGGGCGGGGGTCGAGTTCGTCCCCATGGTGTGGGGCCTCGTGGACGAGGGGCGCCACTGCGCGAGCGGGGGGCCCTGCTTCCGCGTGGACAATCCCGGCGGCCCCGAGGCCTGCGACGAGGCCTGCGGCGACATCTTCGCCGAAGGCGAGATGGGCGGCCCCGGTGACGCCTGCTGGGAGTGCTTCCACCAGCCGATCTCGCGGGACGACTTCGCCGCGCGTGTCCCGGAGGGCGCGCGGTGGCTCCTCGGCTTCAACGAGCCCAACTTCCAGGGCCAGAGCGCATTGACCCCCGACGTCGCCGCTCGCGCCTGGGTGCACCTGGAGCACGTCGCCGAGGCGCGCGGTCTGGGCATCGTGGGCCCGGCGACGAACTTCTGCGCCACCGGCCCCGACGCGCCGCCGCCCGCTCGCTGCATCGCGCCGCGGGAGGGCGTGGAGATGGTCCACCTGGCCTGGCTCGAGGCCTTCTATGACGCCTGCAGCGCGGACGGCGTGGCCGGCCGCGATTGCCGCATCGACCATCAGGCCACGCACGCCTACGACTGCCACGCCATCGCCTGGTCCGTCGACCTCTTCGCGCGGAAGGCCGGCCGCAGCCCGCCGACCGAGGCCCACTGCGCGAGCGGTGTGCGAGACGCTGATGAGACCGGCGTCGATTGCGGGGGGAACGCCTGCCCGGCCTGCTCGGCGTGGGCCCGCTCGCTCTTCGAGCGGCCCGTGTGGCTCACGGAGTTCGCCCATGCGCCCTGGGGCGGCTGCGAGGACGTGCCCCCCGAGGAGATGCGCTCCCTGGCGCTCGACTTCGCCCGCCGCGAGCTTCCACGCCTGGACGTCCACCCCCGGCTCTTTCGCTACGCCTGGTTCATGCCCCGGGTGACCGGGGTGCTCGACCACGACGACCTGCTCGCCGACGACCCCGCCGGCGGCCGAACGCCGCTGGGCGAGCTCTATCTCGGCGGCGCCTCGCGCTGAGTCGGCCGCGGTACGAGGGCGTCGAGGGCCGCGAGGTCGGCAGCGGGTGTCGCCTGCGCTCCGCTTCCCGGACGTGGCGGCAGCATGAGCACCGCCCGCCCGCGGCTGATGCGGACGCGGCCGGGGCTCACGTGGCCGTGCACCAGGCCGGCGCCGTGGAGGTGGCCGAGCGCCTCGTGGAGCTGAGCGCGTACCTGGGCACGCCGCGCGGGCTCCAGGGCGAGCTGGCCCAGGCGCTCGCCGAGGGGCTCCTCGAGGATGGCCCGCCCGTGCTCCGCATCGACGTCGAGCACGGCCTGAAGGAAGGGGTGGTCGGCCGTCGCCCAGGCCTTGAACCACGACGCGAGCGCTTCGTCGCAGGGCACGATCCGGACGTTGCGGCCGAGCGCGCCATCCAGGGCCAGCACGCCGCCTCCCTCTCGCTCTTCGATCACCGTGTAGCGGTCGGCGTCTTTCACCTCGGCCCGGGCCTCCGGCGCTAGCGCCGGGAGGCTCACGGTGCCCGGACGGCGCTCCATCTCGGCCAGCGTGGCGAAGGCATCAACCTCCGGGTCCCGCCAGTCGAGGGCCTCGAAGGCTGCCCGGACGGTCTCCGCGCTCTCGGGTCGCGCCTGCTGCTCTTTCGCGAGCAGCCTCTGCACGAGCGCGTCGAAGCGCCGGTCGGCACCCCGCTCGCTCGGGACCGGGACGGGGCTCTCGAGGTGCTGCGCCACGAAGTCCGGGCCGCGGTAGGGCAGCTCACCCGCGACGAGGCGAAAGAGGATGACCCCGAAGGCGTAGAGGTCCGTGGCCGCGGTGGGTTTGGTCGAGCCCGTGATCTGCTCGGGCGCCATGTAGGCCAGGGTGCCCATGAGCGCGCCCGTCAACGTGGCGCCGAGGTCCTGGAGGTGGGCGACGCCGAAGTCGCCGAGCTTCACGTCGCCGCCGGCGCTGAAGAAGACGTTGGCGGGCTTGAGGTCCCGGTGGACCACGCCGCGCCGGTGCACGGCCTCGAGGCCGCGGAGGATGCTCGCGCCCACGTGGCGAATCACCGCGTAGGGCAGCCGCGCGGTGCGGCCCTCGCCGGACCCCTCCTCCTGATCGCGCTCCGCAGCCGCCTGCAGCCGGTCCTCGAGGGTTCCGCCGGCGAGGTGCTCCATGACGAGGAAGGGGCCGTCGGGGTTGAACTCGAAGACGCGCACCACGTTCGGGTGCTCGAGGCCCGCCGCCACGCGTGCCTCCTTCGCGAAGCGCAGGTAGGCGTCTCGGCCCTGGCTGCCCGTGCCCACGTTCAGCACCTTCACGGCGACCTTGCGCTCGTAGAACCCGTCGTGGGCCAGGAGCACGCGGCCCGTGCCTCCGGCGCCGAGCGAGTGGAGCACGCGATAGCGTCCCGCGAGGAGCTGGGTCGCCTCGTCACCGCGCGCCAGACCCGCGAGGCCGGCCTCGTCGCCGAAGGTCGCCTCGAGGAAGGCGGGAACGCTCGCCGGAAGCTCCCCGTGCTCCCGCCGTAGCCGCGCCAGGCAGGCGCCTGCGGCGTCGTGCATCTGCAGCGCCGTGAAGCAAGCCACCTGGAGCGCCAGCGCCGCGTCACGCCGCTCCGGGTCCTCCTCGGCCCGCTGGAGCGCCCGCGCCGCGTGGTCCCAGCGCCCGAAGTGGGCGAGGATCCGCCCGAGGCGAAGCGCGGCCTCACCGTCCGTGCCGTCCTCCTTGAGTCGTCGCTCGTAGAGCATGCCGGCGCGCCGGTACTCGCCGGCGCTTTCGTAGCAGCGCGCCGCCTCGAAGAGCTCGCCGGCCCGCGTGAAGGCCTCGGCGGCCTCGAGCACCTCTCCCGCGGCTTCGCGTAGTCGCGCCGCATCGATCACGCGTCCCTTCGCGTCGGCGAGCTCGGCGGCGAGCTGCGCCTCCTCGGGGTGATCCGGAAGCATGGCGAGGAGCCGCCCGAGCGCCTCCCGATCGTCCGCCGCGAGCGCGTGGCCGTAGGCCATCGCGAGAGCGCCGGCGTCCTCCGCGAGCGCGATGGCCTTCTCCCACTCCCAGACGTCGGCGTAGAGCTGGGAGGCCCCGCGGAGGTCGCCCGCGCCCTCCCGAAGCGTGGCGGCTTCGGCGTAGCGTCCCGCCTTCCGGAGGGCGCTGACCCGAGCCTCGAGCGCGTCGTCCACACGGGCACGCTATCGCGGGGAGGGCGGCGCTGCACCGGCCTCTTGTTGGCCTTGGTGAGGGGGCCTGTGGCATCACCGACCCGTGAGCGACACGTCCGAGCCGAAGCCGCCCGCCGAGGCCGAAGCCGAGGCCGCGCGCGCGCACGCCTCGGGCGATTGGGAGGCCATGCGTCGCGGGGTGGCCGAGCGCCTCGGGCACGACTTTGCGCAGCCCGAGCTCCTTCGTGACGCACTGACGCATCGTTCCTTCCGCAACGAGCGGCCCAACGAGGCTCCGGCCGATAACGAGCGGCTGGAGTTCCTCGGGGACGCCGTGCTCGGAGCTGGCGTCGCCTACCTGCTCCACCAGGCGTTCCCCGAGGCGCGGGAAGGGGAGCTGACGCGCCGCCGGGCCGAGCTCGTCAGCGAAGGCGGCCTCCTGACCGCGGCCGAAGACCTGGCCCTCGGGGCCGCGCTCCGCCTCGGGAAGGGGGAGGCGCGCTCCGGTGGGCGCCAGAAGCCCCGGCTCCTCGCGAGCGCCGTCGAGGCCTGTCTGGGCGCCGTGTACCTCGACGGGGGCCCGGACGCGGCCCTCGAGGCCGTGCGCCGGCTCTTCGGCGAGCGCGTGCACACGGCCTCGGCCCGGCGCGACGCCAAGAGCCGGCGCCAGGAGATCGTGCAGGGGCGGCAGAGGACGACGCCCCGCTACGTGCACCTGGCGGCGCGTGGCCCGGATCACGCGCGGATCTTCGAGGCGGCCGTCGAGGTCGACGGCGAGGAGATCGCGCGCGGCGAAGGACGCAGCAAGGCCGACGCCGAGCGTGCCGCCGCCATCGCGGCCCTCGAGCATCTGAGCGGCGAAGGCTAGCCAGGGCCCTCGACGAGCGGGCCCGTGAGCCGCGCGCGCAGGCCGCCTTCCGCGGGCCGATCGAAGCGCAGCGCGAAGCCGTGGCGCTCGGCGACGTCGTTCGTGATGGCGAGGCCCAGGCCGAGGCCGCTCGGATGACGCGACCGGGCCTCGTCGGAGCGAAAGCGCCGCTGGGCCATGCGCGCGAGCGCGTCGTCGTCGACACCGGGGCCGTCGTCGACCACGGTGAGCGTGAAGGCGCCGTCCTCGGTCTCGAGCAGCACCGCCACGTGGCCACCGGCCTCGTTGTAGCGAACGGCGTTGTGCACGAGGTTCGAAACGGCCTGCTCGAGAAGCGTCAGGTCCCCGCGCACCGTGCCGGCCGCGCTCGGCGCCGCGTGGGTCAGCTCCACGTCCCTTTGGGCGGCGATGGGGGCGTGGCGCGCGGCCACCCGTTCGATGAGCGGCCCGAGCTCGACCGGCCGACGCTCGGTCTCCGGCAGTCCTGCGTCCAAGCGCGCCGCGGCGCTCAAGTTGCGCACGAGGGAGGCCAGGTAGTGGGACTCCTCGAGGGCCAGCTCGACGGTGCGCGCGTCGCCGGCTTGCGCCCCGAGGCGCGCTCGGAGGGCGACGAGGTGCCCCTGGAGCACGGTGAGGGGCAACATCACGTCGTGCGTGGTGTTGGCGATGTACGCCGTGAGCGCGGCGTCCCGCTGCTCGAGCTCCTCCATTCGCGCCGCGAGGGCCGCCCGGTCCTCGGCGAAGGCCCGGCTGAGCTCGCCGATCTCGTCCCGCCGCGCGTCCGGCACGAGCGGCGCCTCGCCCCGACGCGCCGCGCGCACGTCGGCCGTGAGACGCCGGAGGCGCCGCACGATGGGTCCCGCGGCGAAGAAGGCGATGGCGATGACCACGAGCGTGACCGCGAGCGTCGGCACGAGCGCCGGAAGGAGCCCGGAGCGGGGCGCGCGCGCCTCCACGAGCACCACGGCGCAGGGGCCGTCGTCGGCGGTGCGGAAGGCGAGGAGGCGCTGCCGGCCCTCCGGGCGGTCGACCAGCATGGAGGCTTCCTCCCCTGCGCCGAGCCGCTCCCGGAGCTCCTCCGGGAAGGGCGGCGCCTCCGGGTTGGCGCTGACCAGGTCCGCTCCATAGGCGAAGAAGCGCTCGACCCCCGGCCGGTCGACACGGCGTGGTGGCCGGCGGCGGGCGCGGCGCCGGATGCGTCCACCGGGCCCGGGCCAGAGCTCCGGGAAGGCCTCGCAGCGCTCGAGGCGCCCCTCGCTCAAGCGGCCACGGACCCCCTCGGCGAGGCCCTCGGCGAGCACGCGCTCGCGGAGCGCCGTCTGCGCCATGCTGAAGAACACGGCGAAGGGCACCACGAGGAGCACGCGGGTCCACGCGAAGCGGGCCCGGATGCCGCGCGAGGCTCTCATGGCGTCGGGGTCGTTTCGTCCAGCCGGTAGCCGATACCCCATACCGTCGCGACCTGCTTGCCGGCGCGGCCGAGCTTCTTGCGGAGCCGCGAGACGTGCACGTCGAGGGTCCGTTCGCCGCCCATGCGCTCGGGGTCGAGGGCCGCCTCGACGAGCGCGGCGCGGGTCATGGCCGAGCCGGGCCGCTTGGCGAGCGTGAGCAGGAGATCGAGCTCCACCTTGGTCAGCTCCGGAGTGACCTCGCCGTCGACGAGCACCTGGCGTTTGACCGGGTCGATGGTGATTGCGTCGAGGGCGATGGGGTCGCCCTCGCGCCGGATGTCCGGGCGCCGGAGCCGCGCGCTCACCCGTGCGCGAAGCTCCTGCGGCCAGAAGGGCTTGGTCAGGTAATCGTCCGCGCCGAGCTCGAGGGCCCGCACCTTGTCGGCCGTGTCCTGGCGGGCGCTAAGGATCATCACGGGCACGTCGCTCGCGCGCCGGTAGCGCTTGAGCAGGTCGAGCCCGTAGGTGCCGGGCAGCATCAGGTCGAGGATGAGCAGCCGAAACGCGGCCGGGTCCTCCCGCGCCGCGGCGTCGCCGTCCTTTCGCCAGCTCACGGCGTAGCCGGCGTCCTCGAGCTGCTCGACGATCTGCGCGCCGAGGGCCTCGTCGTCTTCCACCAGCAGGATCGCGTCGCGTTCGCTCATCGCACCGTTCTCGACGCCGAAGACCTTACGACGGGCTGAAGCCCCGGTGGGCTTTCCGGCGAAGCCGGCGCGATCATGACGCCGACGCGCTGCCGATGGGCGGGCGATGATCGCGGAAGACGCGGAGCGTGAAGGCTCCGGCGGGATGCGCGCGCATCTCTTCGATGACGCCCTGGGCCTCGGCCGAGAGCTCCTCTGGGGCGGGCAGGTCGGCGCCGTACTCCGGTGGGATCACGGCGGGCGCCATCATGGAGGCGAAGCCGAGGTCGGCCACGCTGAAGCGGTCGCCGCAGAGGTAGGGGCGCCCGTCCGCGAGGCGTTCGGCCACCTCGTCCGCGACCTGCCGGACGCGCCCGAGCGACTTCTGGTAGCCCGCCTCGTCGATGCTCAGCGCCCGCGTCAGCATGCGCTTGCCCGCGGGATAGAAGGCGCGAAAGACGAGGGCCTGGGCGCGCGAGACGTTCGCGTCGGCGAGCTCGAAGAGGAGCGCCGGCCGTGCGAAGGCGAACCAGTAGACGATGCGCCGCGTGTGCGGACCGAGCTTCGCCGCGTAGCGGCGGTCGAGGTCCTCCGCGCCCTTCGGCGCGAAGAGCGTGCCGTCGCCGTGGGTCTGGTCCACGTAGCGGACGATCTCGCGGCTGTCCGAGACGCGCAGGCCGTCGGGGCCGCAGAGGAACGGCGTCGAGTAGCGCGAGGAGGCGACGTCGGCGCTCCCGGCGTCCGAGCCTCGGAGCTTCCACGCCACGTGGGGGAAGTGAAGCACGGGCATGAAGCCGGCTTCCCGGTAGCTCACGCCGGCCCGGTCGAGGGCCCAGCGCGCCTTCTCGCAGTAGTGCGAAAAGCAGATGGTGACGAGCTCGTACACGGGTGTCCTCCTCCCCGCGCTGGAATGCCTCGCGCCTCGGCATGCGTCCAGAGGTCGATGCCTCGCACGCCCCTTCGCCGCTTCCGAGGCGGAGCGCCTCGCTGGCTCGCTTCCGCGCGGCTCCTGGGCGAGCTGGTGCTGCCGCCACCAGAGGCGAAGCACGCGCCGGCCACGGTGGATGTGGTGGCGCCGTCTCGCCGGTCGGCATGCGAGGATTCGCCGAACGAGCTTTCGGAGGAGCGTTGCCGGCAGCTCGCGTCGCTTGCCTACGGCTACATCGACTGCTCCTGCTATCGCTTCGCTGCAGGCGGCGGCGAAGGCGCCGCGAGGGGGGACGATGAGCAGGACGCCCGCTGACGGGAGGAGCGAGGGGCTCGAGCGATGGCGCGGACGCGTGGCCCTCGTGACCGGCGCGAGCGCCGGCATCGGCCGGGCCGTCGCCGTGCGGCTCGCGCGGGCGGGACTGCGCGTCGTCGGCTGGGGACGGCAGATCGAGGCCCTGGAAGCGCTCGCGGCGGCGCTCGCGGACCACGATTTCGCGTGGCGCCGGGTCGAGCTCCGCGACGTCGAGGCGATACGCGCGGCCGTCGCCGCCACGGTCGCCTCGCATGGCGGCGTCGACGTGCTCGTGAACGGCGCCGGCATCGGCTTCGACGCGCCGATGGTCGGCGGCGACCCCGAGGCATGGCGCGAGATCCTCGACGTGAACGTGCTCGCGCTCGCGCTCTGCACGTCGCTGGCCGTGGAGGACATGCGCCGGCGCGAGACCGAGGACACGCGGGCGCCCGGCCACGTGATCCACATCTCCAGCATGTCCGGCCACCGGGTCCCGCGCGGCAACGCCATGTACGCCGCGTCGAAGTACGCCGTGCGCGCCATGACCGAGGGGCTCCGCGGCGAGCTGCGGGGCCTCGGCTCGCGCATCCGCGTGACCGCCATCAGCCCCGGCAACGTGGCCACGGGCTTCGCCCAGCGCTTCCTGGGAGACGCCTTCGTCCCGCCGCCCTATCCTCGGCTCGAGGCCGAAGACGTGGCCGACGCCGTCGCGCACGTGCTCGGCGCGCCGGATCGCGTCGCCTACCACGATCTCCTCGTACGCCCCGCCGAGCAGCCGACCTAGTACACCGAACGACCTGGGCCTGCTAGCTCGGCATGCCGCGCACGGCGAGGGCGCGCTCGACGAAGGCCGCGGGGAGCGCGGCGAGGGCACGGGCGGCCTCACCATCCCCCACGGCGGCACAGGCGCGGGCGACGGCCTCGAGCGTCGAGTAGTGCGCCGGCGGCGGCCCCTCACGGAGCGCGTAGCGGCTGGGCGGCCCGGGTGGGAGCCCCACCGCGCAGTGGCCTCGGGTGAGGAGCCGCCGGCTGAGGCGACGGGCCTGGCGCCAGGCGCCGTCCACGACGACCAGCGCGGCGCCGGCGTCTGCGGGGGCGAGCGGGCGCGCGCCGGGCTGAAGGACGAGGGCCCCGGCGGGGATGGCCTCGTCGCCCATGTGCACCCGGCCCCGAAGCGCCCGCGCCGCCAGGTAGCCCGTGTTGGTCGTACGGAAACGCTCGTTCGGGTGCATGCGGACGTGAAGCGCGAAGGGCGCCTCGCGCGCCCTCAGCACGTCGCAGACGCAGGCCTCGAGCGCCGCCCGGCAGCCGATGCACCGCGCCTGGCGCGCTCCCCGCAGCAGCGTGGCCGGCTTCGCGGAGGGATCCACACGCTCACCCTGAGGGCTCGTTCACCACGCTGCCAGGAGTCTGGCTTCGCGGGGTGGTGAAGCGCGGGGGAGGACACTACGTTCCGGCGATGCGCGTGCTGCACGTGTTCGAGGACCCGGCCCGGGCCAAGCGCCTGGGCGAAGCGCTCGAGGGCGAGGGCATCGGCACCCACGTTCAGCCCGGCCGGGAGGGTGGCGCACAGCTCTTCGTCCAGGAGGACGACGACCTCGACGAGGCCAAAGCCGCGCTCGCGCTCTTCCTCGACGCGCCGGACGACCCGCGCTTCGGCGATGCCGCGAAGCGCGCCCGGGAGGAGCGGCGGGCAAAGGCCAAACGCGACGCCGAGGTCGACCGTAAGGTCCGGAAGGCGCGCGCCTCCCTCGAGGCGGCGTCTTCGGGCCGCGCGGGCCCCATGAGCCGGGCGCTCGTCGGCTTTGCGGCGGTGCTCACGGCGGTCACCTCGCTCGCGCCGCAGAGCCATGCCTACTTCCGCCTCATCGATCTCGAGGCGCTCCTTCAGTCTCGCTACATGTTCGCGAGCGTGAGCGCCGCGGAGCGCTTCTTCGGTGGCGTCTGGGACCTCACCATCCTGCGGGGCGAGCTCTGGCGTCTGGTGTCGCCTTTCTTCGTCCACGCGTCGTGGTTCGAGATGGACCCCACCACGGGTGCGCTCGTCGGTCTCGACCTCTTCGGCGCGGCGCACCTCATCTTCAACGGCATCTGGCTCCTGAGCATCGGCGGCATGCTCGAGCGCGAGCGCGGCGCCGGACGGCTGCTGGCCCTCTTCCTCGTCACCGCCTGGACCGGCGAGATCGTCCAGTCGCTGGTCTTCGGCAGCGGCGTGCCGCACGCCATCGGCATGAGCGGGGCCGTCTACGGGCTCCTCGGCTACGGCTACGTCCGCGGGCGCTACGACCCCACCGTCCGCCTCGCCATCCCGCGCCGGATCATGACGTGGATGCTCGCCTGGCTCGTGCTCGGCTTCGTGGGCTTCGGGAACATCGCCAACGGCGCCCACCTCGGCGGCCTGCTTTCGGGATGCCTGCTTGGGTTCGTGGCGAGTGGTTACATCGGGCGCCAGCTGCTCCGCCGCGACGACGCGGGGCGCTAGCAGGCCCCGCGCCGCTCAGAGCTCGGTCCAGACGGCGAGCACGTTGCCGCTCGGGTCCCGGAAGTGAAAGCGGCGGCCGCCGGGGAAGTCGAAGGGCGGCGTCTCGATGGAGCCGCCCTGGGCCGCGACGGCAGCGTGCGTCGCGTCGAGGTCGGCGCTGTAGAGCACGACGAGGGGGGCGCCCTTCGCGGGCGCCTCGACCTCGCCCACGCTGAGCCCTCCCTGCTCGCGCGGCGTCCCCCGAATGCCCGCGTAGCCCGGACCGTAGTCCGTGAAGGCCCAGCCGAAGACCCCGCCGTAGAAGGCCTTGGCCGCCGCGAGGTCGTGCACGGTGAGCTCGATGTAGTCGATGCGGTGGTGACGGTCGCTCATGGCCGGAGCAGACCACGCGCGTGTGACGCGCTCACTCGTCCGCGCCGAGGCGCGTCCCGAGCCCCCGGAGCGGGCCCCAGCGCCAGAGGCGCTCCGCCTCGAGGTAGCAGGCGAAGGCCACGAAGCTGAGCTGGTAGGGGAAGCCGATGGCCATGAGCGCCAGCACGCCCCAGTGAAAGCCGGCGACGCTCAGCACCCAGGGACGACGCAGCCGGGGAAGAACGAGCACGAGGGGCGCCCCGAGCTCGAGCGCCAGGCTGAAGACGGCGAGCGCACTGAAGAAGCCCGGCGCGTCCATGAGCGAAGGAGCGAGCGACGAGGCGGGGCTGCCGAGCTCGATCTTCCGGACGTTGCCGAAGGCCACGTAGTTGCGAAGGGTCGCGCCACCGACGAAGGCGAGGCCGCTGTTGCGGAGCTTCGCGACGCCGGCGAGGAGATAGGGGAGCGTACCCGCGGCCATCATCAGCATCACGGGCCAGCCGTAGCGGGGCGCGGGGCTCGCCGGCGCGCCCCGGCGCGCGTCGAGGGAGAGCGCGTCGGCGGAGCGGCTGGCCGCGAGAGCCGCGACGTGCACCCACCACACGTTCTCCGTGTGCAGGATCTTCCCCCACGAGTTCGTGTGCGTGAGCACCACGAGCAACGCCGCGGCGAAGAGCGGGCCGCTCACCCGGAAGCGCCATCCGAAGGCGAAGGCGAAGGCGAGGACGAGGGTCAGCGCGACGAGCGTGCGGTAGAGGTCCGGCGCCAGCGGTGCCTCGAGCGCCGAGAGCACGCCGACGGGCGCCCAGCGCGCCGCGTCGTTCCGCGCGTAGCTCAGGAGATGGGGCAAGCGCCCGGCGAGCCAGACCACGCCATAGAGGCCCACGATGATGCGCAGGGTCGCGAGGCGTTCGGCCGGCCAGGCCGGGCGCCACCAGGCATCGAGGCGCGCGCCGAGGCTCACGGCGCCTCCGGTCGGAGCGGTACGGCACAGCGATGATGGAGCCGTCGTCCGACGGGCGCGGTTTCGTCGTGCGCGAGGTAGCGGACCGTAGCGAAGCGGCTCGTGGCGAGCTCCACGGCCACCACGTCGGCCAGCGCGGGATCGGCGGCGACGCGCCCGGCGACCTCGGCGCAGTGCGGCGCGGCCCCCGGCGTGCCCTGGACGGCGCGGCGGAGGGTCATCATGGACTGGAGCACCTCCCGGTTGCCCGCGCTGATCAGCGGGGGGAGAGGCCGTCGCGCTCCGCCCGCATCCACCCCGAGCGCATGCGTCACGTCTAGCAATGGCGAAGGGCGACCGAGGCTGAACATCGGGTAGTCGGAGAGCGGAAAGCTATCGACGGGCGGATCCCGCAGCGCCGGGCTCACCATGGCGGCGAGGAGCGCCAGGCTCACGGCGGCGGCGTAGGCGCGTTCCATGCTCCGCTCCGTCGGGCCGGGGGCGGATACGTGACCGATCTCGGTCCACCAGATCGAGGTAACGCTGGCCTCGCCCGCGTCGTCCCCCAGGCGATGAGCGCGCCCGACCACCTGCCCCGAGGCATGACGTGTTCTTCGGATTCTCCACGTGATTCCGGGCCCTTTCGCGTTGACGGGGCCCTCCTTCGGGAGCACGCTTGAGAGAGCCATGGCCGGCCGTCCCCGCAGCTTCGACGAAGAACAGGTCCTCGACCGGGCCATGGAGATCTTCTGGCGCGACGGCTACGCCTCGGCATCGATGCAGGCGCTCCTCGCGCACATGGGCATCAGCCGGCAGAGCCTCTACAACACCTTCGGGTGCAAGCGTCGCCTTTTCCTCCGGGCCCTCGACCGCTACATCTCCCTGAAGGCCGAGCCGATGCTCGCGCCCCTCGAGGCCGAGGACGCGGGCTTCGCCGCCATCGAGGACGTCTTCGCGCGGCTCGAAGCCGGCGCGCGGAGCGGATGCGTGCAGACGAAGCGCCCTTGCCTCATCGGCAAGACCTGCATGGAGCTCGTCGGCGACGACGCGGACGTGTCCGGGCGCGTGGAGGCGCACTTCCAGCGCATCACGGGTGCCTTTCAGCACGCGCTCGAGAACGCCGTCGAGCGCGCGGAGATCGCCCCCTGTGACGTCCCCGCGGTCGCCCGGCATCTCACGGCGACGCTCAACGGGCTCGGGCTCATGCTCCAGGCCGGCGCCTGCGCCGACACGCTCGCCAGCGCGTCCGACGTGGCGCTCAGCGTGGTCCGGCGACCGGCGCAGGACCTGAGCGCCTGAGCCGCGGAAGCTCGCCGCTCGCGTCGAAGCTCACGGCACGTAGAAGATCGGGCTCGTCCAGGAGCGCTCCTGGACGGTCCGCGGCGTCGTGTCCTCGCAGCAGACGTCGAAGAGCTGGGCGTCCGGGTCGAAGGTTGCGCAATCGACGCCTTCGCTCAGGCAAAGGCGCTGGGTCCAGCGGCAGGTCGGGTTCTCGACCACGCGGGCGTAGTAGAAGGCGGGCAGGGCCGGATCGAAGTCCGGATCCGTCCACGTGCCGCAGAGCGTGGCGGCGCCGTCGCCCTCCGGCGTGCAGGTGGCGAGGTCGACGCTCGCGCCGTTCGCCGGATCGCCCGCCACCTCGATGACCTGCTCGAAGGTCTCGCCGGTCGCGTCCACCCAGCCCTTCACGATCTGGATCCGCTGGAGCGGCGCGCCGAGCGCGTCCTGGAGCGCCGAGGCGACGAAGGTCGGCGCGGCCCCGGCTGGCCCGCCGTCGAGTGTCCCGCCCATGGGCACGCCGTCCCGGTCGAAGGCCGGTACGTCGAAGGCGGCGCAGGCGTCCTCGGGGAGGCCGAAGCCCCCGAAGAAGCGCACCACGTGACGCGGCCCGCTCGTGGCGTAGGTCTCGCGCCGGCGCATGGCCTCGAAGAGCGCGTCGCGGGTGTTCTCCTCGGCCCAGACCACCGCCAGGCCGCCGGGTGACGCGGTGCGCTGGCTGAGCGTGATGCCGCCCGGCGGGTCCACGCGCTCCTCACCCGTGTCGTCGGTCGTGCCGACGTGCCCCTGCCACCCCGCCTCCTCCACGGCGCCGGGGATGGAGTTGTGCGTGTCCGACGAGCCGATGAAGCCGAGCTCGAACGGGTTCGCGCCCGTACGAACGCGCTCGGCGAGGCCGCGGCGGAGCGCGCCGCGCACGTAGTCCGAGGGCGGGATGCAGCCGTCGATGAAGCTGATGGCGTCGGGATCGCAGATGTTGGTGCAGCCCTCGGTGGGGTTCTCGGGATCTTCGCAGAGGTTCTCGTAGAAGATCTCGAAGTCGCAGAGCTCGTCCTCGCTGGCCAGCGGGTCGGCGATGCCGGTGACGCACTCCGACGAGCCCTTGTGCTGGTAGACCTCGACCAGGGGCTCGAGGGCTTGCCGCCGGGCGCTGAAGGCCGCGTCGTAGGCCTCACCGCTCTCCGTGAGCGGGTTGAACATCTCACCCACGGCCTGGTTGGAGTTGTGCGGGATGGCGAGCACGTCGCACTCCTCGTCCGCCAGGCACACGGCCTCGAGGGCGTCCCAAAGCTCTTCCGGCGTGCCGTGCGTGAGGAAGCTGAAGGGGGCTTCGGGCACCGTCGTATTCCGGAAAATCACGTTCCGGTGGATGGACTGCCCGAGCCCCCGGGCGCCGGTCCATTCGTAGCCGATGAAGGTCGTGAAGCTGCAGTCCTCGCTTCGGTCGTAGAACTCCTCCGCGGCGTTCACCGTGTCTTCCCAGGAGTCGCAGAGCCCTTGGTTGCAGGCGGCGGGGTTCGTGACGCAGACGCGCGGCGTCTCCCGGACGGTGAGCGCGAGGGTGAAGTCGACGCCGAAGTTCGCCCCCTCGGGGTCGGCCGCCCGGTACTGCTGGCACGTGCCCGACTCGTAGCCCGGGGAGCTCGGGTCCGTGCAGATGGTCGTCGGTCCGAGGAGCACGGCGTGGTCCGTGACCGCCGCGAAGTCCAGGGGGCGGGCGAGCTGCACGGAGCGGGCGGCGTTGCCGGCGTCGTCGTAGGGCGGGAGATCGATGGCCTCGCCGCGGGCGAAGCGGTAGGCGTCCGCGGGTCCCGTGCGTACGTCGTAGGCGGCAGCGTCGAAGGAGTAGCGCGTGTGGACGTGCAGGTCGCCGAAGAAAGGCCGCCGCGCGGGATCACGGTCGCGACATGCGGCGCGGTCGTCGGGGCGCGGGGGCAGGAGCCCGGCGCCGTCCTTGGGCTCGATTCGCGCGTCGGGTATCGCCGCGTCGGCCGGCTCGTCGTCCGCGCCGCCCGCGTCACAGGCCGTCAGGAGGAGGAGGGCTGCGAGGCAGCGGGAGGGGCGCACCCGGCAGTTGTAGCGGCATGGCGCCGCCTTCGCACCCTTGCGCAGGTCGGTGCGGCTGGTACCTGGCCTGCATGCGACGCCTCGCTCCGCTGCTCGTGCTCACCGTGGCCTGCACCTCCGGCGCGTCCGGGACGGAGGAGGTGCAGACCGTCGAGGTCGACGACGTGGCCCGCGCCGCGCCCGACGCGCCCACGCCACGGGAGGCTCCGGCCGCGCCCGAGGCTGCCGCGGCCAGGGCCGAGGCTCCGCCGCTCCCGGCGCCGAGCACCCCGACGACGCACGCGGCTCCGGAGGTCGCGACGGCCACGGCCGCGCCCGTGGTGGGAAGCTGGGTCCGCTACCGCCTCGATTGGCGGGCCGGGGGGCGCTCCTTCACCGAGTATCGCCTCGTCGGCCGCGAGGGCGAGTCGCTCGCCGTGGAGGTCACGGACCATCGTGACGAGGGCACCCGGCACGTCCGCCTCGAGGTGGTCCCGAACGATGGGCCCGCGGGGCACCGACTGGTGAGCCTGGCCTTCAAGAACGCGCGGGGCGTCGAGCACGTGCCGCCGCGCCTCCTCGCGACCTTCGGCCCCATGCTCCAGCAATGGCTGGGCATGCTCTTTCCGGCCAGCCTCGAGGGCACGGAGCGCGAGACCGTGGAGGTGCCGGCGGGGACCTTCGAGGGAAGCGCGAAGGTCCAGCGGGAGATGAGCTACCAGGGCGTGACCCTCACGGCGGACGTGTGGCTCCACCCGGCGGTGCCGCTCACGGGCATGGTGCGCTTCACGGGGCGCGGTGAGAACGGCGAGCCCACGGCGCGCGGTGCAGGGCACCAGCTCGAGCTGATCGCCTTCGGCAACGAGGGGGCGGAGTCCGTTTTCGACTGAGGGCGCTCAGTCGACGAGCGCGGCGCGGGCCACCCGGACGAGGTCCGCGGTTTGGGTCCGTGCGAAGTGCTCGGGTGCGTGGCGGGGACCCTCGAAGATGAGCTGGTCCTCGACCGTGACGAGGAAGCTGCCCCCTGCGCCGTCCGCGGCGAGTGAGGCCCAGCGTCGTTCTTCGGGGAGCGGGGGAAGGCGCTCGGGGCGGGCTCCGAGGCGCAATCGTGCCTCCGCCGCGACGGGGCGGAAGGAGACGGTGCGTACCGCGCCATCCTCCGGCGGGGACAGGGCTCTCAGCATGGCCTCGAAGGTCTCGGCGCGTTCGTCGCTCGCGGTTGCCGGATCGGGGAAGTCCGGCGCGATGGGCACGCTCGGCACGATCGCCGCGGGCACGCCGCGACGCTCGTCTGCGCGGTTCTCCCCGGCGGCCGGGCGGAGCGTGCCCTACGAGGCGCTGCACGCGCAAAGCACCCCCAGCATCGAGCACGCTGAGAAACGCATACGGGGACCGTGCCAGGCGGTCCGCGCTCCGCGCAGGGCCGATCAGTGACCGAGCTGCGCCCAGCGTGAGCGGCTCAGCCGAGGGCCGAAGCGGGGGGCGCCGACGTTGCCGGCCATCAGCAGGCGGACCACGCGCCAGCGGTGACCGGCGAAGGGGGCCAGGAGCGCGAGCAGGCGCGCGGCGCCCGCGCGCGCGATGCCCTCCATGACCCAGGCGAGGACGTTCGGTAGGTGGTAGTCGCCTTCGGGGAGCGCGTCGGCGTCGCCGAGGGCGAGGCCCGCGACCATGTCGACGGTCCAGGGGCCCACGCCGGGGATGGCGGCGAGGGCGGCCCGGGCCTCGGTCAGGGGCGCGTCGCGGAATGCGTCGATGCGCGCGGCCTGCTTGGCACAGCGGCGAATGGTCTCGGCGCGCTTCCGCTCGACGCCGGCGGGGTGGTAGTCCGCGTAGCCGAGGGCGCTCGTGGAGGCGACGCAGCTTGGCGGCGGCGCGGGCGGGCGCGACGTCGGGGTCGAAGGTTTCCGGGCGGTCGGCCACGCCGAGAACGCGCGGCGCCTCCCGGACGGCCCAGGACGCCCCCGGGCCCCATGCGCGGGCCCGGGCGGTGCCCGGGGCCTTTCCGGCCTGTACGACGAGCGTCGCCGGTCCCTCGGGCGTACGCGTCGCGTGCCACACGCGACCTGTCTCGAAGCGAAACGTCGGGTCGTGGGTGCCGATGCGAAGCAGCCGGAGCGTCCCGACCACGTCGACGCCCCCGGGAATCGCGACGCGCGCATCGGCATCGCCCGCGGGCACGGGCACTCGCGCTGTCATCCGCGCCCACGCCGGCCCTTCGCCCACGTGGTTCGTCCACGTCCACGTGGTTCGTCCACGTCCACGCCGAATCGACGCG
>CALCTH010000593.1 GCA_937893795.1 uncultured Myxococcales bacterium
GGGCGGCCTCGAGGGACCGAACGTCGACCTCGGCGTCGCTCCCGCCTTCGCGGGGAACCCACTCGGGGCCTTCACGGAGCGCGAAGCGAAAGCGCACGTCGACGCGGGCGCCCGTCGCGTCCTCCACCTCGAAGAGCACGTCGTAGGCCCCGGAGCGCGTGGCCGTACGTCGACCGTCAGCCGGGGCCCTGCCTCGGAGATCGTCGCCCCGGGGGGAAGGTCGCCTCCTGCAGGCCGCCACGCATAGGGCGGCCTCCCGCCGCCGACGGCGCCGGTGACCCGTTGTGCGAGGCAGGCGGACCCGACGACCTCCGGTGGCGACCACGCCGCGAGCGCCTCGGCAGGGGGGGCCGCATCGGGCTCCACGCCATCGCTCCGCCCCAGCTCGAGACCCGCGTCGGAGGACGTCATGTCCGCAGGGCCCGCGTCCGTCGCCGCGTCGACGCTGCCGTCCACGTCGCCGTTCGCGGCTGCCGAGTGACTGCAGCCTGCGAGGAGCCCAGCGAGGAGCGTGCGGCGCAGGCGGAAGGTCGACGCGGCCACGGGGACACCTTCGGGGAGCCGACGCGATCGTCGGGGGCGGATCGCGGCTCAGCGCCCCGCCGCGCGCCCGAGCAACTCCCAGAGCGCGCGCTTGATCGCGCCTGCGCCCTCGCCGGTCGGGATCACGTCGTGGAGGCCGCGAAGCTCGAAGGGACCGCCGCGGACGTCGGCCGGGAGCGGGACGACGTCCCGGAGCCCGGCCTCGCGGAAGGCGCGGAGCGCACGCGGAAGATGCCAGGCGCTCGTGAGGAGGCCGACGCGCTGCCAGCCCTCCTCGCGGGCCCGCGCCGTGTGCAGCCGCGCCTCCTCGCGCGTGTTCCGCGCGCCCGCGACGACCACGATGTCCTCGTCGGGCACGCCCAGGTCGCGCCAGATGCGCCGGGTCGCCGCCGCGGCGTCGTGGCTCGAGAAGCCGGGCGTGGGCGCTCCGCTCGTCACGAGGCGCCGCGTTCGGCCGCGCCGATGAAGCCGCGCCGCCAGCAGCACGCGATCGCCGCTGCTCCCGAGCTGCGCTTCCCCGCGCGGCGTCGAGCTCGTGCCGCCACCGAGGACGACGACGGCGTCGAAGGGCGGACCGCTCTCCCCGAGCGGCGCGCGCTGCCCGTGCTCGCCCTCCAGCCGACGCAGCAAGGCGTCGCCGAGGGGCACGCTCCCCGCCAGCGTGAGGGCCACGAAGGGGACGAGCGCTGGCGCGAGGGGGCGCCGGCGGACGTAGCTCAGCAGGGCCCACGCGCCGAGGCCGAACCAGAGGAGACCCAGCGGCATCATGGCGAGGCCCAGGGTCTTCACGAGCAGGCCACCCCGCGGGGCGCTCAGTCCGAGCGCGAGCACGTGGGCGACCAGGAGGCCCCGAGCCGCAGGTCGCGACAGCCGTGCCTCTCCCTTCCCGCCGCGGAGCGATGGTCCGAGCGCCCGGAGGACCAGCGGGAAGACGAAGAGGAGCGCCACGAAGACCATGCAAAGCTCCTAGTGCCCCGTATCCGCGCCGCCTCGCTACGCCGGCGTGATGCCGTGCTTCTTCATGAGCTTCCGGAAGTATTTGCGGTCGATGTCCGCCTCCCGCGCCGCATGGCTGATGTTGCCCCCGTTGCGCCGGAGCAGCGACTCGACGTAGTCGCGCTCGAAGGTCTGAACCCAGGCGTCTTTGGCGTCCTTGAAGGTGCCGTTCACGTCGGGGCGGAGATCGTCCTCGAGCTCCGCGGGCGTCGGCACGCCCTCCACCTCGACGCCCGTACCGCGGGGAAAGGCGATGTGCTCGGGAAGGTCCCGGACCTCGATGGCGTCGGTGTCGGCGAAGCTGCAGGCCCGCTCGACGACGTTGTGCAGCTCGCGGACGTTGCCGGGCCAATCGTAGGCCAGGAGCCGGTCGAGGGCTGGGCGGCTGATCTGCCGCACGCGACGCTGACCGTCGGCGCCACGGTTGAAGCGACCGAGCTTGAGGAACTGCTGGAGCAGAAGCGGCACGTCGTCCTTGCGCTCGCGAAGCGGCGGAAGCGCCACGCGGACGACACTCAGGCGGTAGAAGAGGTCCTGGCGGAAGGAGCCCCGCCGCACCTCGGCCTGCAGATCGCGATTCGTGGCCGCCACCACGCGCACGTCCACCTTGATGGGTCGCGTGCCGCCCACGCGCTTCACCTCGCGCTGCTCGAGGACGCGGAGGAGCTTCGGCTGGAGCTCCAGCGCCAGCTCGCCGAGCTCGTCGAGGAAGACGGTGCCGCCGTGGGCCATCTCGAAGACGCCCTGGCGCGCCGCCGTGGCGCCGGTGAAGGCGCCCTTTTCGTGGCCGAAGAGCTCGCTCTCGATGAGATTCTCGGGCACGGCGCCGCAGTCGAAGACCATGAAGGGGCCGCTCGCGCGGAGCGACGCCTGGTGCGTGCTCCGCGCGACGACCTCCTTGCCGGTGCCGGTCTCGCCCTCGATGACGACGGTGGCGTCGGTCGGCGCGATCTTCTCCAGGATGGCGTAGAGCTCGCGCATCTTCAGGTGGCGACCGATGAGGTCGCCGAAGCGCGGCTTGTCGCTGGGGACGATGCGGAGCTTCTCCGTGGCCGCGACGAAGCGCAGCTCGCTCGTCCCGAGGGAGAGCGTGCAGCCGGGCTCGAGGTAGGCCTCGCGGACGCGGACGCGGTTCACGAAGGTGCCGTTGGTGCTCCCGAGGTCCCGCACGAGGTAGCTCTGGCCCTCCTGGAAGATGCGGCAGTGCTGCCGGCTCACCGTCTCGTCGGCGAGCACGAGGTCGTTCTCGTCGCTGGCGCCGATGGTGACGACGTCCCGCTCGAAGCTGTGGGATTCGAGGCGCCCGTTGCGCATCACCTCGAGCTGCAGGCGCCGGAGCGTGATCTCCGTGGGCCGGCCGTCGATGTAGTGGAGCTTCGTGGGCTCCGGCGCCGACATGCGGTCCACGGTCACCTTCTCGATGCCCTGCTCAGCCACCGCCGGCGACGCTACTTGCGCAGGCAAGAGGGGTCAACGCACCCCAGCGCTTCGGCTCCACGCGCTGCTGGGGACAGCTCTCCTCATTCGGACGTCGCTTCGGCTTCGCCTTCTGGCTCCGGCGCTTGCGCCGGCGTGGGTGGCTCGGCGGGGAGGCCCGGATGGTCTTCCTGCGTGTCGAGCACGATCGCGTTCATGCGCTCGGCGTGGATGACCGGCGCGGCGCGCTGGCGGAGGTCCCGCACGAAGGTGTCGAGGGCCTCCTGGCGACGCTCGCGCCAGAGCCGGATGCGGATGGGCCCGGCGGCGCGCTCGAAGGCGGTCTCCTCGGCGGGCCTGGCGCCCGTGAGCTTCACGACCGCGAAATCGTCGCCGACGGGCACGGGCTCGGGCGCGAGGTCGCCCACCTCGCCGCTCTCCGAGAGCGCGAAGGCGGCCGCGACGAGGGGCGCGGCGACGGGCTCGTCGTCCGGGTTCGCCCGCGCCGGCAGCCCGGAGCGCGCGAAGAAGCGCAGGTCGCCGCCGCGGAGCTTCGTGTAGGGGTCGATGGAGCGGTCCCGGGCCGTCTGGCGGAAGGTCGAGAGATCCGCCTCGCGGAGCTCCTCGCGCAGGGCCACGGCCTCGTCGCGCGTCGCCACGAGGATGGAGCTCGCGCGCACCATGGCCTCGCGCCGAAACTCGTCCGGGTGGCCCTCGAAGTAGGCCCGCACGTCTTCTTCGGGCACCTCCTCGGGGCGCATGCGCTCGTCGAACTCGGTGCGCATGAGCACCTGCACGGCGTTCTGCTGCGTCTGGCGGCGGACGACGGGGGTGTCGGCGTAACCGCGGCGCTCGGCCTCGGCGGCCATGAGGCGCACCTGCACGAGATCGCGCACCAGCTCCTGGAGGCGCCCGGGTCGCGCGAAGCGCGCGCGAAGGAAGGGGGTCTGCCGCGCGAGCGTGTCCTCC
>CALCTH010000594.1 GCA_937893795.1 uncultured Myxococcales bacterium
AAGCACTCCGACCAACCGCCGCTCGTGGCCGAGCGCATGAGCGCCGCGGCGGCGGCGGCGGGGCTCCCGGCGGGCGCTTTCGCGCACGTGCACGCGTCGCACGGGGCCGTCGCCCGCATGGTCGCGGACCCGCGCGTGGCGCACGTGGCCTTTACCGGCTCCGTGGAGGGGGGCCGCGCGGTGCAGTCGGCGGCCCGCGCGCGCTGCGTCGGCGTGGGCCGCGAGCTTGGCGGCAAGGACGCGGCCTACGTGCGCGAAGATGCCGACCTCGCGCACGCGGTCGCGACCACCGCGGAGGGCGCCTTCTACAACGCGGGGCAGAGCTGCTGCGCCATCGAGCGCATCTACGTGCACGAGACGCGCTACGAGGCCTTCGTCGAGGCCTTCGTCGCCGAGGCGCGGCGCCTCGTGCTCGGGGACCCACGGGACCTCGCGACGACCCTCGGGCCCGTCGTGCGGGTGCGCAACGCCGAGGCCATCACCCGCCAGGTGGACGCCGCCGTGGCGGCGGGGGCTACGGCGCATCTCCATGCGTCGGACTTCCCGGGAAGCGAGCGCGGCCTGCCCTACCTCGCGCCGCAGGTGCTGACCGGCGTCGATGACGCGATGGAGCTCATGCGGGAGGAGACCTTCGGGCCGGCCATCGGCCTCGCGAAGGTGAAGGACGACGCGGAGGCCCTCGCGCGCATCAACGCCAGCCGCTACGGGCTCACGGCCGCGCTCTTCACGGCGGATCTCGACCGCGCGGAGGAGCTGGCCGCGGAGCGCGAGGTGGGGACCGTCTTCGCCAACCGCTGCGACTTCCTCGACCCCGAGCTCGCCTGGGTCGGGGTGAAGGACTCGGGGCGCGGCTGCACGCTCGGCGCCCTCGGCTTCGATGCCTTCACGCGTCCGAAGAGCCTGCATCTCCGGGCCCGTTGAGGGCGGCAGCCGTCGCCGCGGGCGCGCGTGTCCCGGGGGGCGGAGCGCAGGAGGAGCCCGACCACGCAGGCCACGTCCAGCGCCGCAACGAACGCGGCCCCGACGAGCAGGGTCAGCCCGAGGCAGTGAAGCGTGAGGAAGCCGCCGCCGCTCCCGCGTTGACCCACGAGCTCCAGCAGGTCTCCACACTGGGCCTCGGACAGCCTGCCGATGCCGACGCTGGCGAGCGCCAGCGTGCCGAAGCCGAGGAAGGGGACGAGGAGACGCACGTAGAAGCGGCCGGCTCCGAAGGCGAGGAAGGCCACGAGCAGCGCTCCCGAGGCCACCAGAAAGGCGACGACCAACCCCTCGGCCATCCGTTCACTCGGCGGGGTGCGCGGCGCGCGCCCGAAGATCCCGGCTCGTCTCGCCACCGCCCGGCGCCCACCCGGGCGGCATGAGCAGGTAGCCGAGCCTGTCGCGCCAGCGCTCGGCGCGCGCGACGTCCCGGAAGAGCGCGGCCCACTCGTGGAAGGCGATGACGAAGGGGTTGTGGCTCGTCAGGTTCTTCCGGATTCCGTAGCGCGGCGTCGCACCCTCGGCCTGGAAGCTGCCGAAGAGCCGATCCCAGACGATGAGGATCCCGCCGTGGTTCCGGTCGAGGTAGAGGTCGTCGCTTCCGTGGTGCACGCGGTGATGCGAGGGCGTGTTGAGCACGGCCTCGAGGGGCCCGAGGGAGCCGATCGTCTCCGTGTGGATCCAGTACTGGTAGAGCAGGCTGATCGTCTGCGCGACGAGGATCATGCCCGGGTGAAACCCCAGCAGCGGCAGCGGGGCCCAGAAGATCGGCCCCGTGAGCGGCGTGGTCCAGGACTGCCGGAGCGCCGTCGAGAGGTTGTAGCGCTGGCTCGAGTGGTGGTTGACGTGGGCCGCCCAGAGGAAGCGCACCTCGTGGTGCGCGCGGTGGAAGGCGTAGTAGCAGAGGTCCTCGAGCACGAAGACCGCGGCCCAGGCCAGCGGCCCCGTCCCGACGTCGAAGAGCCGGTGCTCGTAGAGCCAGAGAAAGAAGGTGAAGGCGAGCGCCTTCGGCGGCAGGGACGCGAGCAGGTTGCCGACGCCCATGGCGAGGCTCGCGGCCGTGTCCTTCGGCTCGTAGCCGAGATGACCCGCGCGGCTCCGGCGATGCAGCCACCAGGCCTCCAGCACCATGGTGAGGAGGAAGGCCGGAATCGCGAAGACGATGAGCTCGGCGGAGGTCATGCGGGACGTCCCTGCATTGGGTAGGTTTCGCACGCATGGCGACCACCCGCACCTTCTGCCGCATCTGCGAAGCCCACTGCGGCCTCGTGGTCGAGAGCGAAGACGACCGCGTCCTCCGCGTGCGCCCCGACCGCGAGCACCCGGTGAGCCAGGGCTATTCCTGCGTGAAGGGCCTGGCCCTCGGTGCGCTGAACGAGGACCCGGACCGGGTGAACCAGCCGCTCAAGCGCGTGGGTACGGACCGCTGGGTGGAGATCTCCTGGGACCAGGCCCTCGAGGAGATCGGCGCGAAGGTCCGCGCGCTGCGGAGGCGTCACGGCGACCGCTGCGTTGCGCACTACGCCGGGAACCCCAGCTTCTTCAGCTTTCAGAACGTGCGCTTCGGGGCGGCGTTCCTCGAGGCGCGCGGCGCGCCGAACCACTACGCCTCGCACTCCATCGACGCGAACCCGAAGTTCGACGTCGCGACGCAGATCTACGGGAGCTCGCTGCTCCAGCCCGTGCCCGACCTCGAGCGCACGGAGCTCTTCGTCTGCCTCGGCTCGAACCCCGTCGTCAGCCAGATGTCCATCGTGCAGGTGCCCAACGCGCTGGCGCGGCTTCAGGCCATCGAGGCGCGCGGCGGGCGGGTGATCACCATCGACCCGCGGCGCACCGAGACGGCCGCGAAGGTCGGCGAGCACCTCCCCATCGTGCCGGGCACGGACGTCTACCTGCTGCTCGCCATGCTGCACGTGCTCGCCTTCGAGGACCGGGTGGTCGACGCGCGGGCCCTCGCGTCCGTGGCCCGCGGCGTGCCGGACTTCTGCGAGGCCGCGCGCCCCTGGACGCCCGAGCGCTGCGCGGCGCTCACGGGCATCGACGCCGCCACCACGCGCGAGCTCGCGCGCGCGCTCTACGCCGCCGAGGGCGCCTGCCTCTACATGTCGACGGGCGTGAACATGGGGCCCTTCGGCTCGCTCGCCTTTTGGCTGGTGCAGGGCCTCTCTCTCGTCACCGGGCAGCTCGACTGCGAAGGGGGGCTCGTGGTGCCCGAGGGCGCCTTCGACGCGCCGAAGCTCGCCGGGCTCCTCGGCCTCGGGGGCGAAGATCCGCACCGGACGCTCGTCGGCGGCTGGCATCGCGTCGCCGGCGCCTTCCCCGTGGGCGCCCTCGCCGACGAGATCCGCGTGGACCACCCCGAGCGCATCCGCGCGCTCTTCGTGAGCTGCGGCAACCCCGCGCATTCGGTGCCCGGCACGGAGCTCGAGGACGCGCTCGAAGAGCTCGAGCTGCTCGTCTCCATCGACCTCTACCGGAACGAGACGGCGCGCCGCGGCCACTACGTCCTGCCGGCGACGGACATGCTCGAGCGCTCGGACTTCCCCGTGAGCTGGACCAGCCTGCAGGTGGTTCCCCACGCGCAGTACACGGAGGCCGTGCTGCCGCCCAAGGCCGGTCGCCGGCCGGAGTGGGAGATCTTCACGGACCTCGCGCGAGCGTGCGGCGCGAAGACCTTCGGGCCCGCGCCGCTCCTCGGCGTGCTGCCGCGGCTCAACGACCTGGCCGGCAGGTTGGGAAGGCGCGTGACGCCCGACGACCTGCTGGCGCTGCTCCTCCGCTGGGGCGGGCAAACGACGCTCCGCGAGCTTCGTGCGAAGCCGGAGGGCGTGGCGCTGCGTCCGACGCGGGGCGGGACCTTCCTGGGTCGCCGCGTCGCCACGTCCGACGGCCGCGTTCACCTCGACGCGCCCCGGCTCCTCGCGGACGTGCCGCGCCTCGAGGAGCACGCCCACGAGCTCGGGGCGCGCGCGGACGATCGGCTCACGCTCATCGGTCGCCGGCAGCGCACCTCGCACAACAGCTGGATGCACAACGTCGAGCGCGTACCGCAGGGCGCCGCCAACGTGGCGCTCATGCACCCGGCGGACGCCGCGGCGCGGGGCATCGAGGACGGGGCGCTCGTGGAGGTGGCGGGCCCGCGCGAGGCCATCCGCGTGCCCGTCCGGGTCAGCGACGAGGTGGCGCCCGGGGTGCGCGCCGTGCCGCACGGCTGGGGTCATGCAGGCAGCGGGCTACGCCGGGCCTCGCGCCTCGGCGGTGGCAACGTGAACCGCGTGATGCCGGACGCCCAGCTCGAGCCGGTGAGCGGGCAGTCGATCATGATCGCGCACCGGGTCTCGGTCCGGCCGGCCTGACGCCGACGTCCGCAGCAGGCAACTCGAGCTCCCCGCCCTTCGAAGCTCCGCGCGGCGTGCCCCGACCTGAAGTAGCCCCGGTGTTCCTTTCCGCTTCCCATCAGCCGGGGTCGGGCACGTGCCGCGGGGGTCGCGGCTCGGAGTTGCGCGGTCCGGAGAAGAATAACCCGTGTGCAGCATCACCTGCCCCGCATCGCGAGACGCCTCTCGACCCTCCAGACTCTCGTCCCCCGCGTTTCGAGACGCCTCTGGGCCCGCGCGACTCGCGCTCCCGGCCGCGAGGGACTCGTTCCCCGCCGCGAGGGACGTCTTCCCCGGGCCAAGCGCCGTTTCTGGAGCTGCGGAAGTGAGTCTGGAGGAGGGGAACATGAGTTTTTCGGCGCGGAGCGCGAGTCGCGACGCGACGGCAGGGTCGCCGTCAGCGGGGACGCCGTCCCCGGACGGTCGAGAGGCGTGGCGGACCGGACACGTTGCGTCGCGCGTGCTCAAAGGGGCGAGATCGAAGCCGGGTCGCGACTTCCGGGAGGCCCCGAACGCGAGTCCGGAGGGCCCGAAGCCGTGCGGAGAGGCCAACCCGAAGTCCCCGAAGCTCCGTGCCGACTCTGGGGAAGACTGCGCTTCACGGCTCGACCAGCGACAGATCTCCTTCGGCTTTCCTTCAGAGCACGGTCGAGGTCGGCGCCGGGGGCGGCGCCGAGAGCTCCGAAGAGGAGACTGCCGCGGGCGCGGTGACGAGCACGACCTCCCCGCGGGAGCGTTCCTCGACGCGCCAGGTCGCCCGCCATGTGCCGCATCCGCAGCTTCGCGCGAGGCCGTCCACGCACCCGAGGTAGCCGCCGAGGGGCACGACGGCCACGCGGTGGAGCACGTGCGCTTCGGTCCCGTTCATGTCGGGCCAGAAGTCATAGAGCTCGAGGTGCTCCGCGTGGATGCAGGTGCCCGGGGGCCCCTGCCTCCACTCCACGGCCAGAAGCTGCCGACCTCGCGCGCCCGGCACCACGTGCAGCCCCTTCAGCTCGTCGCTCCGGTAGGAGAGGTAGATGCGACGCTCGTCCGCAAGGTGCGTGTGGCTCCGCGCCGGGGCGCCGGCCGGCTCCAGGTGAGAAGGCGAACTGCGGAGCGCGCGAAGCGTCAGGAGCCGCCCCATGTCCGACCGGAGCTGCACCACGGGCGCCGGTCCCAGAGCGCGGTCGCCCGAGGTGCGGCAAGGGCCCGGGCCGGACTTCGCCTCCCCGCGGGAGCTGACGCGCAGGCATTCGCGAAAGGTGACGCGCAGGTCCGCTCCCGAGGGATCGTCGCCATCGAGGATGAGCTCGACGCGCCGCGTGGGGTCGCCGGGCGCACCGAGGAACTGCGCGTGTCGAATCCAGCTGCCCGGGGCCAGGTCGAGGGGCACCGAGGCGACAACCACCGCCGCCATCGCTGGCCGGGCGTCGTGCGGCGCGCCGGGCGGCAGCGGACGGGGCTCCCACGTCACCCACTCGAGGCGGGCGTCGGCGTAGCAATGCTCCGGACCACACTCGCTCCGTGAGACGACGCGGAGGCGGCCGTGCTCGCCCTCGGGCTCCCGGCAGCGGCCGCCCCCACGAAGAAAGACCCAGGACGGCGCGTCCTTGACGCATGCCGCCGCCGCCGGCTTGCGGGGGGGCTCGCCCGACGTCTCCGGCGCCGCGCAGCGGCACCCGGCCAAGGCCACCGCCAACAGGAGCGAAGGCGCGCCGGGAGCCCGAGGGGCCGCCGCCGACGCGGAGGAGCCGGGCAGCTGAGAAATCGGGTAGGGGGCCACCGCTGCGGCAACGGGCGGGGCCGGCGGCTCGCTTCCCGTGGGCCCCTGCTTGCCTTCGGGCGGGTCGTCGACCGGCTCCATTCAGGCCTTCCACTCCAGCTGCCACACGTAGTCGCGAAGCAGGGCGGATCGTTGTCCGGGGCGCGGCGCATGATCCAGCAGCTTCCCGCGGAGGGTTCCGTGGACCTGCCGCCCGGGGAGAAGCGGAAGGACCTGGTCCTCGTCAGCGTGAGCGAGCCCTACTCCCGGCTGCGCGAGGCGCTGGGGATCCAGATTCAGGTGTGAGCGGGGAGGGCGGGAGCTCCGGCGCTGCTAGGCTGGCGCCGTGAGGTGGGTGCTCGGGGGCGGCTTGGCGTCGCTGCTCGTGATCGGCTGCGCGGGAGTTTCGGTGGTGCCGGTACCCGCGGCGGCCGCGTGCACGGTCACCCGTTCCTGGCCGCCGCCAGTATCCGATACGCCCGAGGGCGACGCCTTCGCCCGTGCCCACGCCGGCCTCGAGGAGAGCCTACCGAGCGCAGAAGCCCCGCGGCTTTCCCACGCGATGCAATGCCTCGAATCTCGGGGAGGCGGCGTCAACCACGTCGAATCGCGGCTGCTCTGCGCGAGGGGCCGCTGCACGCTCGTGCGCCACCTCTCGAACGTACAGTTCAACCACTACTGGAGCTACTTCAGCCGCGAGATCAGCCCGTCCAGCTCGTCGTAGCTGACCCTCGAGACGCAGGCGGCGCGGGCGGCCTCTCACCCCAAGTCGACCCTTCGCGCTGAAGACGCGGCGAGCTGGCGGTGCCGCTAAGGTCACCGTACCTGGGACGGGTCTTGTGACGCACAGCGAAGACCCGTCGCAAGGTAGCCTCAGAGCAGGTCTGCCGGGACCGACGCGATGAGGAGCGAGCTGCCCGGTTCGCGTGGGAGGTCCGGCTCGAGGAAGACGCCATCCTCGGCGCAATACGGGACGGGCTCGAATGCGAGGCGCGGACAGGTCTCGGCCAGAATGCCGAACGACGGTCGGTTCCCCACGATCTGCTCGGGATCCACCAACTCGCCGAGAGCGTTCGCGACCCGGGCGAGCGGGAGGCCCGCCCCAGGAGCGACCAGCACGCCGACGAAGCCGAAGGTCAGCACGACGGGGTCGCGCTGAGACGGCGCCACGGCAAGCGCCGCGTCGCCGAAGCCGCTGACTGCGTACAGGGTGCCATCAAGGAGCTCGCCCGGCGGCGCCTCGTAGACGATGCGTTCGGGGGTGGGGACCTCCGCCGGAAGCAGAACCGGGTCGCCGAGCGCGGCCAGCGAAGCGGCGGACCCCACACGCCGCCGTCCGGCACCCTCGAAGTTCACGTCGAGCCGCGCCACTCGAGGGAGCTGAACGGCCGGGTGATCCCGTCGGGGAAGCTCCTCCGCGCGCAGAGTCAGCTCGACGTCGAAGGCCTCGGACGGACGCATCTCGTCGGGAGACCCGATGTTAATCACCGGGTCGTAGGTGCCGCTACGCCCGAAGGCGAGGGGACGCCGTCGCTGCCAACTGACGATGGCGGTCAGCACCGGAGCCGTGCGCGAGGGTTGCAGCGTGATGCGCTCGACTGTGCACTCGAAAGGAACGACCGTGGGGTCGTCGGCGACGAAGCGAAGGTCGAGCGACGAGGGTAGCGCTGCGGGGTCGTTGATCGGGTACAGATACGGACAATCGCCAGCACGACTTCCGACCTCGATCTGCGCTGCATCGAGGATCAGCCCGGTCAGACCTTGGCGGTCGACGCGCAGGTTTCCGAACCCAGGCAAGCTCCGACCGCCGCCACCGCCGAGGGGTACCGTTTCGACGAGACCTTCGCGGATGACTTGCAGCTCGAGCGGGTCAGAGATCCATTCGGGCACCATCACCACGGCCGGATCGCCGTCGACTTCGGGGAGTATCGCAAAGTCGGTCGCGCTGAAGCCGGCGATCCCCGTCGGCATATGTGCATCGGCGGCCACGTAGACGTCGACGCCGGACCGGAGCTCCTCGGACGTCAGCGTCACCTCAGAGCCGACCAGGCGCCGCGTCGACTCGGCGGTGCTGACGACGAGGTCCCCCGTGAGCGCCGCGCGCGCTGCATCGACGATGCGAAGGGTGACGGGCGATACCGCCCCGGCGTCGAGGTCCGTGGCGTCGGGCTGGGCGTCCCCGCCGAGGTCCTCGGCGCCGGCGTCGGGTGACCCGCCGCCGTCGGCGGGAGCCTCGGACGCGCAGCCAAGCGCGAGCAGGACAACGAGCATGACTCGGCGCATGCACCGGACGCTAGCAAACTCGCGCCCCTCCCACCCGAGATCCGGTGGCGCCAAGGAAGATCGGTCGCCAAGGAATATTGGTCGCTGGTTGATTCCGGGTATTCGCATTCCTGGAGCGTCCGGCGAAAGTCAGCATGAACACACCCGACTTCACGCAACACCCGTTGTACGAAGCGCGGGACCGCTCTGCTGGAGGGCGCGGGACGGCGCATGAAGGCGGTTGGAGCGGCCTCACCGGCCGGGAGCCGGCGGTGCCGCTCAGGTCACCGTACCTGGGACGGATCGTAGGCGCCGCGGGGCCCACCTCCACCTTGGGGCCTCCCGGTGGGATGGATGCTACTCGACCGACGCCGCCGCCAGCACACCTGGGCGGACCCTCGGGCAATCAAAAGTCGACTGGGTCAACCAAGCCTGAAAAGAAACCCAATAAATGACGACCAGGATGAAACTACGTAGCAGTCCAGACACTCGCATGCCGCTCGCAGCAAGCAGTGCGGTTCTCACGGTCATCGCCCTGTGGCTGTCTTGCGTGGACGCTGGACGCGCGTCCCCGCCGGACTGTCGGTCTTCGAGCGGGATGTGTGACGCTGGCCATGTGTACGTCTGGCGACCAACCGCATCTGCATTAAACCATCCCGATGATCCCTCTTGTATTGCGATCGAGAGGGCTGACGGCGGTTCCATGCGACTCGATCTGTACATTGGCGACGGGAGCGAATACGCATGTGCGGCCGAGGGTTAGACTACTCGCTCATCATCAGTACCCTACGACTATC
>CALCTH010000595.1 GCA_937893795.1 uncultured Myxococcales bacterium
GCCGGCGCGAAGCCCGCACCGGGCGCGTCGGCGGCCGGCGCGGTGCCGCTGCCCGGGGGCGGCGGGAGGTCCCCCGCCGGGATGTACGCCATCGTCTGGCTACCGACCCGGCGCTTCTTCTTTGGGGGCGCGGGCGCCGGGGCCGCTGGGGCCGCCTCGGAGACGTACGCCATCGTCTGATGCTTGGCCCGTCCTTTCGGGGGCGGGGCGGAAGCCGCCGCGGGGGGCGCCTTCGACGGCGACGGATCGACGGACGGCGCCGCGGGCCCGCCGCCGGCAGCGGTAGGCATATCGGCGGCGGGAATGTACGCCTTCGTCTGGCTGCCGTCGCGGCGCTTCTTCTTCGCGGTGGGCGCCGTCGTCGCTTGCGCGGCCGGAGCCGGGGGAGGCGGCGCCGAGGGTGCGGCCGGGGCGGGAGCGGCAGAAGGCGCCGGACGAAGAGAGGGCGTCGCCGGAGCCTGGCTTGGGGCCGGCATCGGCGGAAGCTCGCGCGCCGGGATGTACGCCATCGTCTGCGCGCCCACGCGCTTCTTCCGCTTTGGGTCTGGGGCCGGCGCGGCGGAAGGTCGCTTGGCCGCCTCGGCGACCGGCGGGGGCGCCGATGGCCGGGGCGTGTCGTCGGCCTCTTCATCCGGGGCCAGGACGATGCGTCGCCGGGCCCGAGGGTCGAGCACGGTGACGACGCCCGTCGGCGCCACCGCGCAGCTCGCGCCCGTGGGGACCCCACCGCTCTCGCCCAGAGCGGCTCGGCCGGCGTGCAGCGCATCCATCCAATGCGCGGCCGTGACGCGCGCTTCGGAAAGAACGACCGAACCGCCGAGGTCCGATACCACCACTCGCCAACGCTTGCTCAAGCCATCCCCAGAGCGCTCGCGGCGCGAAGGCAAGCTAGCGCCCGAGGATTTTCGAAGCAACAGAGGTGCCAGACGGTGATATGGTGCACCGCGTCATCGTGTGGATTTTGGTCGTAGGTTCCGAGTCGGGGGCCGACCGCGAAGGCGGCGCCCTGGACGTACTCCAGCAGCTCGGTTGCAACGTGAGGGCCACGGAGCTCTGGGCGAGCCTCGACGACGAAGAGCTCCGTCGGGACCCGCCGACGGCCGTGCTCATCGAGGCGCTCGACGAGGTCGACGCCGGGCGCGCGGCGCTCTTGCGCCTGCGCGCCGTAGCGCCGCTCGCCGAGGTACCGGTGCTTTGCGCGGTCACGGTGAACGCGCTCCAGCGCCTCGACCCGGGCGACGGCTTCGACGACTTCATGCTGCACCCCTACGTGCCCGCGGAGCTCTACCAGCGCATTCGCCGCGCCGAGTGGCAGCGAAGCGACTTCAACGCCCCCGAGCGGCTCAAGATGGGGGCGCTCTGCATCGATCTCGCGGCGCACGAGGTGACGGTGGACGGGCGCCCCACGCAGCTGACCCAACAGGAGTTCGCCCTCCTTCGCTTCCTCTGCGGGAACCGCGGCCGCGTGTTCTCACGGCAGCAGCTGCTCGAGCGCGTCTGGGGCGTCGACTACTACGGGAGCAGCCGCACCGTGGACATCCACGTACGGCGGCTTCGCATGAAGCTCGGCGCCGCGGTGGACAACCTCGAGACCGTGCGCGGCGTCGGCTACAAGATGCGCGCGCCGTGACGTCCGAAGGGCCGGAGGTCGCCGCCCGGGGCCGGGGCCGGGGTCGGCTTCGCCTGGCCATCAGCGCGGGCGATCCGGCTGGCATCGGCCCCGAGGTGGTCATGGGGGCGCTTGCTACCGGCGCGGCCGCGGGAGCGGAGGTCGCGGTGTACGGCGACGGGGAGCAGCTCGAAGAGCTCGCCACCGCCCGTGACCTCGCGGGCGTGCGCGTCGTCGACGTCGGTCGCGCGAGTCCGGAGCATCGCGCCGCGGCCGGCCCCATCCCGGAGAACGGTGCCGCGCAGCTCGCGGCCCTCGAGGCCGCCACGGACGCCGTCCTCGCCGGCGACGCGGACGTCCTGGTGACGGGGCCCACGAGCAAGGCCGCCATCGAGGCCGCCGGGACCCGCTTCACGGGCCAGACGGAGCATCTGGCCCGGCGGGCCGGGCTCGCCGGCGAGGACGTCACCATGCTCTTCCTGGGGCCGCGGCTCCGGGTAGGCCTCGTCACGACGCATCTCTCCGTACGGGACGCCGCGGCCGCGCTCTCCGTCGCCCGCGTGCGCCGAACGGCCACTCACCTGCGCGAAGCGCTCGAGCGCCTGGACCAGCGAGGCCCGGTGGCCGTGACGGGCCTGAACCCCCACGCCGGTGAAGGCGGGCTCTTCGGACGGGAGGATCGCGAGGTCATCGCTCCCGCCCTCTCGGGGATCGACGCGCTGGTGGGCCCGCTCCCGGCGGAGGCGGCGTTCCGAGGCGCGGCCGAGGGTCGCTACGCCGGCGTGGTCGCGATGCTCCACGATCAGGCGACCATCGCCTCGAAGCTCCTCGACTGGGGCGAAGCCGTGAACGTCACCTGGGGCCTCCCCTTTCTCCGCACGAGCGTGGACCACGGCGTCGCCTACGACATCGCGGGGACCGGACGCGCGTCTCCGAGCGGCATGCGTGCTGCGCTGGAGCTGGCGCAGCGCATCGGCGCGTAGCGGTCCACGACCGCGGCTTCATTGACCCGCCCCGGCCGGCGTACGTAGATCGGCACGCCGGGCCTCGGGCCCCGGGAGGAGAGTCATGGGTTTCTGGGCCGACGCCAGCCCGCTCACGAAGGGCGCCATCGTTTTCGGGGTCATCGGCCTCGCCGTCCTCATCGCCATACGCGTGATGAGCGGAGGCGCGCCGGAGGGCACCACGCAGCAGCGAGGGCTCCTTCCGCCGGGCTCCGCCGCTCCACGCTGACGCGCTGGGCGGGCCATCCCGGTCTGGCGGAGGGGGCCCCCCGAGCTCCTTTTTTGGGGCGCGCCGGCCGCGCGCGTTGCGTGGCGGCATGGCCTCGCTTCCACCGATCCGCCCGCTCGTGGGCGTCCTCGGTGCGCTCGTCGCATGCGGGCCCGGCGCCGGCGCCGACCGCCACGCCAGCGACGCCCCGCGCGTGGACATCGGCGTCGTACACGTGAGCGCTCGGGCCCGGCCCGCTTCGGTTTCCGCGCCCGTGAGTCCAGGGGGGGCATCGCCCACGACGGCCTCGCCGGCGGAAATCGCGCTCACGGAACCGCCCGAGCTTCGCGCGGGCCTCACGCTCTCGATTCCCACGGGCCAGGTCCAGGCGGGCTCGCGGCCGGGGACCCCGGGACGTGACGCGCGCGCGGAGGCGGACGCCGTACCGGTGACGGTCCCTGCCTTCACCATCGACGCGCTCCCCTACCCGAACGACCCGGGCGCGTCGCCACGCACCGGCGTCAGCCGTGACGAGGCCGAGGTCCTCTGCGACGCCGAGGGCAAGCGCCTTTGCGAGGAGCTCGAGTGGGAGCGCGCCTGCGAGGGTCCGGAGGGGACCGGGCGCTTCGGAAGCGGCGCGGAGCTCGCCCCGGAAAGCTGCGCCGCCCAGCCCCGGCAGTGCCGCTCCGACTTCGGGGTCGCCGCGCTGGGTACGCACCTGGGCGAGTGGACCGCCAGTCCAGCACGCCGCGGCCTGGGCTCACCGGTCGCGACGGCCGTCTTTCGGGGTGCCGCGGCAGAAGGCGCCCCGCCCCTGCACCGGTGCGGTGCGCGACGCGCAGCGGTGCCGACGACGCGGAGCCGCCACTTGACGTTTCGCTGCTGCGGCGGGCCCGCGCCCGACCTGCGCTATCCAGAAGAAGCGCCGCTAGCTCGCTTCAAGGTCGTGGAAGACGGTGGCGAGGTCCTCGCGGCCGCCGGACGCCTCCCCGAGCTCGCCGGCGGGGGCGAGCGCCTGCACCTGAGCGCAGGAGAGGCCGCGATCGCCGCCGTCCCGGACCCGGCCCTCCTCCGCGGCTGGGAGCTCGTGCCCACTGGCGTGCTTCGCTGGGCCCCGGTCCCCGGGGAGGAGATCTGGGTGCTGAGCGCGCGGAGCGCGACGGCGAGCCTCGTGCTGGCCCTCTTTCGGGAGCGGGAGGGGTCGTTCTCTCACGCGGCGAGCTTCATCCTCGAGGGCGAGCGCGCCCCCATCGCCTTGGCCTTCACCCCGCCCTCACCGCGCGAGCTGCAGTGGAGCGCCGACTGGGGCCGGGCCGGGGAAGGCGGGAGCGTGCGCTACGACGAAGGCCGCGTCCTCATCACGCAGCGCTGAGCACCGCACCCCGTTGGACGCGCGCCCCTCGTCGAACTCACCCGGCGCCACCAGGGTGCCGGAGTGGGTGGTGGCGCACGGCGCCGGCTGGCATGTTTCCCTTTGCCCCGTAAGAACCGTAACGGTCCGCGCGGCCGTCCCCGCTCCCTTCGAGAAAACTCCATGATCTCGGCAGGCCCGGCCGACCAGAGGCCCGGCATGCTAGTTGCTCAACCGCCTGCGATGCCCTCTCTCACCCCGCCGCGCGCTCCCGCGCTCTCCACGCCGCTTGTCCTGGCGACGCTCGTCCTCGCGGGGTGCTACCAGTCGACGCAGCGGCGGGAGCCGGGGAACCCCCCCGCGGACATGGGCACGATGGTGCTCCCCGACGGCAACGTGGTGCCCCTCGACCTGGGTCCCGACGCTGGGGACATGGCGATCCCGACGGACCTTCCGCTCGATCTGCCGCCGGACCTCCCCCTCGACCTCGGCGTGGACGCGCCCTTCGACCTCGACGTCCCGGACCTTCCGCCCGCCCCGGGCACGCCGCCCAACCCCAACACGTGCCGGATCGTCCCGGAGATCTTCGCCTTCGACGACCCCGTCCCCGAGTTCACCTGGCCGCCCGACGACGAGGAGATCCTGCACCGGGCCGCCGAGCACGTCTCGATGACGCCGCTCGTGGTGGACCTCCAGCCCGCGGCCGATGGCACCATCGAGCCGGACCTCGTCTTCGTCTCGTACGCGCGCCGTGGCTGGTCGGACCAGTCGGGCATCCTTCGCATCGTCGATCCGCGGACCGGCGAGACGATTAGCTACCCGCCCGTCGAGGGTGAGACCGGCAGGCTCGAGGCGACCAGCAACCTCGCGGTCGGCGACCTCGACGGCGATGGGGAGAACGAGATCGTCGGCCTCGGCCCCTCGGCGGCGACCTTCGCCTTCCGGAGCGACGGATCGCTCTGGTGGATCGGCGCCCTCCCGCGCGCCCCCGACCGTGGGACGTTGCTCCGCACCATCGGCGGCGGCCCCACCATCGCCGACCTCGACGCCGACGGGAACCCGGAGGTCATCGTCGGCCGCGGCGTGCTGAACGGCGAAGACGGCAGCATCGCCTGGGACGCGGACGATGAGCTCAGCACCGGCGTGAACGAGCTCCTCGGCCCCATGAACTGCGTGGCCGACATCGACGACGATGGCCTTCAGGAGGTCATCGCGGGGCCGGCCGTCTTCGAGCACGACGGCGTGGTGAAGTGGCATCAGGACCGCATCCCCGATGGGTTCTGTGCCATCGCGGACATCTTCGACGACCAGCCCGGACCGGAGATCATCCTCGTCTCCACGGGTCAGCTCCGCATCCTCGACCGTGACGACGGCGCCGAGCTCTTCAGCCGTCGCCTCGAGGGCCGAGGCCCCACGGTCATCGGGGGCGCGCCGACGGTCGCAGACTTCGACGGCGACGGCGCCCCGGAGATCGGCGTCGCCCACGGCACCGCCTACGGCGTGTACGACCCGACGTGCGTCGCCGGCGAGGACGGCTGCGTGGGCGACGGCGTGCTCTGGCGTTCGAACACGCGCGACGCCTCCTCGGCCGGAACGGGCTCGAGCGTCTTCGACTTCAACGGCGATGGCCGCGCCGAGGTCATCTACAACGACGAGGTCAACTTCCGGGTCTACGACGGCCTGAGCGGCGACGTGCTCTTCCAACACCGCAATTCGTCTCGGACGCGCATCGAGAACCCCTCCATCGCCGACGTCGACAACGACGGCGACGTGGAGATCATCTTCCCCGCGAATGCCGAGGCCGAGTTCATCATGGAGTTCTGGACGGACCCCGGCGTCGAGATCTGGGGTGACCGCCGCGGCCGCTGGGTCGGGGCACGGCGCATCTGGAACCAGCACAGCTACTACATCACGAACGTCGAGGAAGACGGCAGCATCCCCCGGGTGCCGGAGAAGCCCTGGGAGGTGGACAACAACTACCGCCAGAACCTCATCGAGGCCGAGGACCGGGACGTGCTCATCGTGCCCGATCTCTGGAGCCCGCAGGGCGAGGTGGAGTGCCTCGAGCCGGGCGTGGCCCGGCTGAGCGGCGAGGTCTTCAACTGGGGCCTCGAGAACGCCGGCATCGCCACGGTGGCCTTCTACCGGGGCGACCCCGCCCTCGGCGACCGTGTGGGCGAGGCGACCACCACGCGGCCTCTCCTGCCCCGGGGCGACTCGGAGGTCGTGACCCTCGAGGTCGAGCTGACCGGCGAGGTGGTCGACTACTACGCCGTGCTGGACGACCCGAGCTTCGACGACCCGGACATCGAGTCCGAGACCGGCGCCATCTTCGAGTGCCGCGAACGGAACAACGAGATCCTCATCTGGCGCCCCTTCTGCCCCTGAGCCGCGGCGCCAGGTCGGCTATGCTCGTCCGGTGACCGAGCAGAACGACCCCCCGGAAGAGGACACGACCCCGAAGGCGCCGGAACGCGACGTCCGTGACGCGAAGGACGAGCTGGCGGAGGCCTTCGGCCACTTCAAGGCGGCCGCCACGAAGCTGATGGACCGCGCCAAGGACGACCCGGTGGTGAAGGCCAGCCGCACCGCCATGGACGACGCCATCGGCAAGCTCGACCCGGCGCTTCGCTCCGTGCAGAAGGGCGCCGACGACCTCGTGGACCGCATCGACCCGGCGCTCGAGGGCGCGACGCGCGAGGCCGAACGCATCATCGAGAAGATCGGCCAGGGCGCCGAGCCCCTCGCGAGGCAGCTCGGCGAGGAGCTCGGCAAGCTGGGGCAGCTCCTTTCGGGAAAGCGCCCGCGCGACGAGGACGAGGACGAGGACTGAGCCGCCCGCGGCGCGGCCTCAGAAGAGATCCAGGAAGCGCTTCACCGGGTGCTCGCGCCGGTAGAGCACGCGGATGGCCTTGGCCACGGCCACGCGACTTCGCTCGCCATAGGGAAACGCCAGCGGATTCCGCCCGACGCGTAGCCGGCCATAGTTCACGTGCCGTGCCTCGCTCATCAGCGTGAGGCCCGCCTCTCCGTGAACGGGATGGCCCCAGGGTCCCGGGAACGACACCTCGCTGACCGCATAGGCCGTGATGGCGCCGTTGACCATGACCACGCCGGCGCGGAGCTCCTCGGCGAGCGCGCGCCCTCGGTCGCGGTCGCGGGTGTAGACGTAGCCCGCGAGCGATGGACCCGCGGCGTTGGCCCGGGCGCGCGCCACGCGCTCGTCGTCGAAGCTGAGGAAGGGGAGCACCGGGCCGAAGGTCACGCTCCGGGCGATGGCCATGCGGTCCCCCACGCCCCGGAGCACCGTGGGCCGGTAGAAGCGCCCGGGTCCCGGCAGGCGCTCTCCGCCCGTGAGGCAGGTGGCGCCCTCCGTGAGGGCTTCGTCCACGCTTCGCTCGATGTGCGCCAGCTGCTTCTCCGTCGTGATGGCGCCGACGTCCACGTCGTCGCGGCCCGCGGAGGGGCCGCCGCGGAGCGCCCAGGTGTGCTGCGCACACCCCGGCACGAGGGGGGTCACGGGGGAGG
>CALCTH010000596.1 GCA_937893795.1 uncultured Myxococcales bacterium
TGTTCCCGTGGGCGAGCGACCCCGAGCAGCTCTTCGCCGAGGTCGCCGCGCTCTTCCCGAGAGTGGCGCGCCGCGTCGTCATCCAGATGGGTTGCAACAGCGACCCTCGAATGCTCCAACACATGCCGCGCGAGCTCCCCTTCGTGCGCGCGTGCTGGCTTCGCTACAACGTGCCTGCCCAGCGGGCGACGATCCTCAACGGGAGCGACGTCGCCTACGTCTTCGGCGACCACCGTCCCCCGCCTCGGCCCCGACGCCTCCTCCCCGGCGAGGTCAGCTCGAGCGGACGGTGGGGTGCCGGCAAGTCGAAGCACCCGTGTCCCCGCACGCTCGACCACGTGAAGTGGCTCGTGAAGTGGTTCACGCGCCCAGGCGACGTCGTCGTGGATCCCTTCTGTGGGTCCGGCACCACGCTCCGCGCCGCGAAGGACCTGGAGGTCCGATCGGTGGGCATCGAGATCCACGAGCCCTTCTGCGAGCTCGCCGTGGAGCAGCTCCAGCAGGACGTGCTGGCGCTGGAGGGAACGGCGTGAGGGTTCGCGAGCTCGTCTTCCGCGACGACCCCAACGGCAAGGCGAAGCTGTACGCCTGCGGCGAGTGCGGCACCTGCTACTCGCCGAAGACCTTCTGTGGGCCGGGAGCCACGGAGCAGGCGCAGCGATTCGCGGAGCAGTGCTGCACGGAGCGCGTCTGCGCGACCGACGGCTGCGACAACACGCTGGGCAACAAGCATCCCGCGGGAGGCCAGATGTACTGCGGCCCGTGCGCGGGGCGCCGGCAAGACGATCGGAAGCGGGCGCGCTTCCTGAAGGTGCCGACGAAGGTCCACGCCCGCGACTATCGCTGTCCCGTCGATGGCTACGAGACGTCGGTCTACTGCGACGGCTACGACGACCCGGTCGACGTAGACGACGCGCGCGGCGAAGAGGAGTGGGGCTTCGCGCTGAAGCCGGCGCCGCTGCCCCAGCTCGACGCCGATGACATCGTTCGCAGCCTCTGCGAGGACCTCTGGGAGGACGCCTACGACGTCTTCCGGGGCCACGTGCCCGACCTCCAGGAGCGCCTCGACGCCTGGATGCAGGAGCGCGCGGAGCAGTGGCGTGGGTCGTGGACGACGGACACGTCGGTCGCCGTCGTGCTCGTCGAGGGGCCGTGGTTCTGCGACGAGGAGGGCGCCTCCGGTCTCGAGGGCGCCGAAGCCGCCGGCATCGAAGCGGCGCGAACGATCGCCAAGGACTGCGCCGTGCTCAGCGAGCGCTGGGGCGTGGACATCTACCCGGCCGACTCGGAGGACATGACGAAGGAAGAGGCGTCGGCGTTCGTCTACGCGCTCGCCGAGGAGCGGGAGAAGCTGCGGAAGGCGGAGGCGTGACGGAGCCCGCCACGTACACGGAGGAGGAGTTCCTCCGGGCGCTGGCGAAGGCGCTCCGAACGGCACCGGCGCATCAGGTCGTCGACGAGACGCGGCGCGAGCTGCGGCGGCGCCGCGGCCAGCGCCTCGCGCCAGGCCGCATCCGAGCGAGCGACGTGGCGGAGTTGCTCCGAAAGAAGGACGCAGGGTAGCGGTGCACACGGATGGCTCGACAACCGAAGGGAACGGTTCGCCCGTACGGCGACGGCAGGTTCCGCGCGCGCATCGAGATTCACGGGGAGCATCACTCCGCGATCCGCGCCGACGAGCAGGCGGCGTACGACTGGCTGGAGGCCGTGAAGGCAGTCCATCTGGCCGAGGCCCCGAAGCTCCTGACGCTCGGGATGTGGGGGCAGCGCTGGCTCCGGCAGCGCGAGGTCTCCGGTCAGACGGCCTACGCCGAGGACGAGCGTGCCTACTGGGACCTGCACGTCGGCGGGTCGTGGCTGGCGCGGCGCGCGCTGAAGCACATCGAGCCGAAGCACGTTCACCGGCGCCTCGAGGAGCTGCTGAAGACCGAGGCGATCCAACGCTACTGGTCGAAGGGCGAGCTCGTCACCGTGCCGCTCGGGCGCTCGCTCTCGCGACGCTCTGTCACGAAGATCCACAACCTCATCCGGGGCGCCTTCTACGCCGCCGTGGTGGCGGGCGAGGTGGACTCCAACCCAGCCGCCGCGGTGCAGGTCCCGGCAACGCAGGAGCGGCCCGACACGGACGAGTGGAGCTGGCTCCGCGTCGAGGAGATGGCGCGCCTCGAGGCGCTCACCTTCGGCGCCCAGGGCGACACGCCCCGAGCGAAGCGGGACCGCGCCCGGAAGACCGCGGAGCGGCAAGCCTTCTATCGCGCCGCCATGTTCACGGGGCTCCGGAAGAGCGAGCTCCGGCACCTCCCATGGTCGCGCGTGAAGCTCTTCGGGCCGAGCGGAGTGATCGAGGTCCGCGCCCCGCTGAAGAGCCCCAAGGCGAAGCGGGACATCCCGCTCATGCCACAAGCCGCGGAGGCGCTGCGTGAGTGGCGTGAGCTCCAGGCCCGCGCCGACCTCGAGGGCTTCGTCTGGCCCGCGAGCTCGGGCGGCCTTCGCCACCGCAAGTTCCGCTGGTGGTGGTGGGACCAGAAGCAGCGCAGCGGCCTTGGCCACACGCCCGGCACCCGCACGCGCGCCCGGCTCCGCGCCGTGGACCGCGCCCATGACCCCGTGGACGTCAAGCTCCACGACCTCCGGGACACCTTCGCTTCTCACCTCCTCCAGGGGACATGGGGCGAGCGCTACTCACTCGGGGAAGTCGCGCAGCTGCTCGGCCACACATCCACGAAGGTCACCGAGCGATACGCACATCTCGACCCCGACTCAGTGCAAGGAAGGATGGCCCGCATGGCCCTCCATTCCCGACAGGAAGCCGACACGGAGGGGTGATTTCGCGCCGCCCGAAATCGGCGGAAAGGCGAATGATGTCAGCTAGTAGGCGGAGCCGGGCTCGAACCGACGACATCCTCCTTGTAAGGGAGGCGCTCTACCAACTGAGCTATCCGCCTGGAGCCCGACGCGCGGGCCTGCCCCGGCCGGGCCGAGGACCCCTGTGGTGACCACTTCGCCGGGCCCGGTCAAGGACGCCGTCTTCACACTTCTTCACACGGCGTCTGAAAAAGCCGACACGGGCGCGCCCGAGGTTCCAGGCATGTTCGGAATCCTCATCGGCTTCGCCTCCCTCTACGCGCTCTCGCGCGTCGTGCGGGGGCGCCCCCTCCACGCCGGTCCCGGCGGCTGTCGCCGCGCCTGGGGCCCCCCTCACCGTCGCCGCGGCCGCCGCCGCGGCCTGGACGGCTTTCTCTACGCCGCCTTCCGGCGCCTGGATACCGGTCCGGGCCAGGAGAAGGCCATCCGCGGCGCCGTGACCGAGGCCGCCGACGCGCTGCACGCGCTCCGCCGCGAGCTGCGCGACGTGCGCTCCCCCGCGGCCGACGCTCTCCGCAACGACGTCTTCGACGGGCCGGCCCTCGAGGGCGCCTTCGAGGGCCAGCGGGCCCGCCTCGAGAACGCCCAGATCGCGTTCCAGGACGCGCTCCGCACCATGCACGAGAACCTCGACGACACGCAGCGCGCCGATCTGGTGCGCTGGCTCGACCGGGGGGCGCCGCGGCGCCGCCCGAACCCCGACGACGGCCCCTACCGCTGAGGAGATGACCATGACCCGCAAAGACAAGCTCCTCGTCGCCTTCTTCGGCGTCACCGCCTTCGCCGGCTTCGCGAGCGGCGTCCACCACCTGGCGCATCACGCGCGGCATCACCACCACCGCCGCGCCGCCTTCGAGCAGCGCGTCGCCGAGGTCTGCGTCGAGGCCGCGCGCCGCGTCGACGCCTCGGAAGGGAGCGCGCGGGCGCGCGGCGTCGTCCCGGAGGCCCAGCGCCCGGCTCGCAGCGAGTAGGCTCGCCGCGTGTCCACCCGCGTCCTCCTCATCGACGACGACGCGCGGCTCTTCGCGCTGCTGAGCGAGTACCTCGCCCCCCACGACGTGCACCTCACGCACGCGCCGGACGGGGGGCGGGGCCTCGCCGCGCTCGCCGCCGGCGCCTTCGACGTCGTGCTCCTCGACGTGATGATGCCGGGGCTCGGGGGCCTCGACGTGCTCCAGCGCATCCGCGCCGGGAGCGGCGGCCGGGCGGGAAGCGCCATCCCCGTCATCATGCTCACGGCCCGGGGCGACGAGGCGGACCGCGTCGTCGGCCGCGAGCTCGGCGCCGACGACTACGTGGCGAAGCCCTTCAGCCCGCGCGAGCTCCTGGCCCGGCTCCGCGCCGTGCTTCGGCGCCTGCGTCCGGGGCTCGTGGGGGAGCGATTGAGCGGCGGGGGCATCGTCGTGGAGGTGGATCAGCGCCGCGCCACCGTCGACGGCCGGTCCCTCGTGCTCACCGCACTCGAGCTCGACCTGCTCGTCGCGCTGCTGCGGCGGCCGGGTCGCGTGGTGCCCCGGAACGCGCTCCTCGAGGCCGCCGGACGCGACGAGGTCGTCGGCGAGCGCACCGTCGACCAGCACATCTCGAAGCTCCGCAAGAAGCTCGGCGCGCGGGGCACGGAGCTCATCCAGACGGTGCGCGGCGTCGGCTACGTCTTCAGCGGCGGGG
>CALCTH010000597.1 GCA_937893795.1 uncultured Myxococcales bacterium
GCCCTCCCGCCTCCCGGGCTCCCGCCGCCTCCGGCGCCGCCGCCGCCCGCGCAGCTGGAGGTCGAGTTCGAGGTGGAGGTCACCGGCGGCGCGGCCCGGGTCGCGCCCGGCGAGCGCTGCGCCTTCGCGGTCACGCTGCAGCCGCGACCGGGCGCGTCGCCGTGGTGCCAGGCCGAGGTGCGCTGCGCCGATCAGCTGCTCTACGGCGGCGGCACCGCGGGCTTCTTCGAGTGCTCCTTCTCCCCGGCCAGCGAGGGAGAGCCCGGGGCCGTCGTGGGTGGCGAGGACCAGACCTCGGGCGTCGACGGCGACGCCGCCTTCCGCGTGGATACGCTCGGCGGCGTCGTGACGATTCGCGACGACGCGGGAGCCGCGTCCGGCGCCTTCTCCGTGCGCGGCCGCGTGGTCGAGGTCCGCTGACGCCGCGGGCCCTCAGGTCGGCTTCGGTGCGGCCCAGGGTGGCGCGAGGGCGTACTGGGTCATGGGACGATCCGGTTTGGACTGGAGCTCCAGCTCCGCCGCGACGAGCGCGGGGCTGATGGTCGTGACGGGTACGTAGCCGGACTCGGCGCCGCACCAGGCGTTGTCGACCTCCTGCCGCGAGCCGACCGCGACGATGCCGCGGACGGCGTTCAGCGGCGTGCCGACGAGGTCGACGCCGCGGATGAGCTCCTGGCGCCCGTCGGGGAAGACGCGTGCCGCGACGTCCACGTCGCCCAGGAACGCCTGAAAATCGTAGGCGTCCGTGCTCGTCTCGCCGCCGTTGGCCTCGATGATGCGCACGCCATAGGGCGCGTCCTGGGCGCGGATCTCCTCGAGGAAGGCCTCGTAGAGCGCCGCATCGTCGAGCGCCTCCTCGCCCCCGTCGACCACGGTGACGCCCATGCGAGCGATCGCGCGTTCGTGCCGGTCGCTCCGTGCGTGCCCGTTCGAGTGATGTCGCTTGCCGATGGGCGCGCGCGACGTGAGGAAGCCGCGCACGGTTCCGCCCTCGATGAGCGGCGCCGTGTCCGCTGGAACGCCTTCGTCGTCGTGGGAGAAGTGCCCGACGAGCGAGCGGCCCTCCCAGCGCGCGAGGCGCGGGTCGTCGCGGACGTTCAGCCCCTCCACCAGGAGCGCCTCGCCGAGCGCGTCGCGAAAGGTGTGCCCCTCACCGCCGCTCAAGAGCCGATTGCCCTCGAGGCGGTGGCCGAGGGCTTCGTGCACGAGGAGCCCGGCCGGGCGCGGGTCGAGGAGCACGGGGCCCACGAAGGAGCGGAGCAGCGGCGCCCTACGGAGCGTCTGGAAACGCTGGTCGAAGGCGTGCAGCACCCGGCGGAGCGCGGCGGCGTCCGGGAGCTCGCCTTCGGCGGTCACGAACCAGCTGCGGGGCTGGGGAAAGCCGTAGCCCTCTTCGGAGAAGTGCCACGTGTGGAGCTCGACGGTGCGCCGGGCCTGGTTCGTGATGACCTCCGCGCCCTCGGTGCTGACGAAGATCCGAGTGGCGTTCGTGGCGCCGAAGGACACGTGGCCGTCCACGAGCCGCGGGTACCGGCGGAAGCGCTGGCTGACGCGCGTCACGAGCGAGCGGTAGCGGGCTTCGTCGATGGGTGGCAGCCGGCCCAGCGTGCAGGCCTGCTCGGCCGGGCGACGCTCGAAGCTCGGCAAGTCTCGATGCTCGTCGAGGTGGTTGAGCTCCTCCGCCTTGCGATGCAGCAGGTCGTCGCAGGCCTCCCGGTACTTCGCCTCCAGGAGGCGCCAGAGCGCGTAGCGGAGCCCGTCCAGGCTGCCGTCCAGCGGGAGGCTCACGAGCCCATGCGATTCGCTGTCGTCGGCGTTGTCGCGTAGGCCGCCGTGGGCGACCTGGTCGCGCCGGTAGCTGCCGAGGCGCACGTCCACCAGAGCCGTGCGCGCGTGCGGACGCCGGTCCCGGAGCACGCCTCCGAAACGCCCCTTCAGCCGAAGCCCTACTTCGTCGCGAAGCTGGAGCGAGAGGAAGTGCGGTCGCGGATGGCCCGGGATACGAAGCCCCTCCTTGGCCCGCTCCCGCTCCTCGCGGAGCACCTTGGCGATGCGCTGGGCGGTTCGTCGATCCATGGGCCGCGGAACGTAATGCACATGGCCGAAAGAGCGAGCGAAGGCCGGCGCTTCCTCGGGTGGCGCCTCGAAACTCCGCGTCGCGGTACTAAGCTCCCCGGGTGCGTCCCCGGCGCAACCTGAAGTCGCTCTCGACGCCGATCACCCTCGGCGCCATCAGCGTGCCGCTGAGCGTCGCGCTCATGGTCGGCTGGATCGTGCTCCTCGCCCGGAACCTGAGCTCGCAGGAATCCGTCGCCCTCAACGTCTCGCTCCTCGTGCTCGGCGCGGTGTCCTTCGCGGTGATCTGCACGGTGCTCGTGTTGCTGAGCTTCTACCTGGGCCGGGAGATTCTCGAGGTCCGTCGCCAGGACGGCTTCATCGACTCGGTGACGCACGAGCTGAAGAGCCCGCTCGCGAGCATTCAGCTCCTCCTCGAGACGATGGCCCGTCCCGAGCTCCCCGAGGCGAAGCGCGAGGAGCTCCGGTTGATGATGATGGAGGACGTGGAGCGTCTGACCTCGTTCATCGACGACGTGCTCCAGACGAGCGTGCTGGCGTCGGGGAAGGACCCCACCTACGCCACCACCGAGCTTCGGCTCCGGCCCCTCGTCGAGGAGATCGCCGGCGCGCTCCTTCGGAGGTACAAGCGCCGGCCCGAGGCGCTTCGCGTCGACGTGCCCGAGGGGCTCCGCGTGGTCACGGACCGCGCCGCGCTGGGCATCGTCATCAAGAACCTGATGGACAATGCGCTGAAGTACGGCGGCGACACGCCGGTGGACGTGCGCGCCCGGACCGACGCCAAGGGCCGCCTCGTCCTCGAGGTCGAGGACCGAGGCATCGGGCTCACGAAGGAGCAGACCAAGCGCGTCTTCCAACGCTTCTACCGGGTGGAGCGCGAGTCCGTGCGGAGCCGGAAGGGGACCGGGCTCGGGCTCTTCGTCGTCGGCGCGATCGTGCGGAGCCTCGGCGGGAAGGTGCGCGCCCAGAGCGAGGGCGTGGGCAAGGGCAGCACCTTCACGGTCGCGCTGCCCATCGCGGCGCTCGGGGCGCCGGTGAGCGCGGAACCGGCCCGGGTGCCGGCGCGAGGGGCCGGCCGATGAGCGCGCCGCCCCAGCCGCAGCGGCTGCTCGTCGTCGAGGACGAGGAGCACCTCGCCGCCGGCCTCAAGCTCAACCTCGAGCTCGAGGGCTACGTGGTCGACGTGGCCACGAGCGCGCGGCAGGCGAGCGAACGCCTCGTGCGCGCCGAGGCCTACGACGCGCTCGTGCTCGACGTGATGCTCCCGGACCTCGACGGGTTCGCGCTCTGCCGGAAGCTGCGCGACGCGGGCAACTTCGTACCGGTCATCATGCTCACGGCGCGCTCGAGCGCGGCCGACCGGGTGAAGGGCCTCGAGGCGGGCGCCGACGATTACCTCGCCAAGCCCTTCGAGCTGGCGGAGCTCCTGGCGCGGGTGCGTTCGGCGCTCCGGCGACGGGCCTGGGAGCGGGACGCCGGCGGGAGCGGCCGGGCGGCGACGCTGCGTTTCGCAGAGGCGGAGGTCGACTTCGAGAAGCACGAGGTCGCCGTGGGCGGTGAGGCCCGCAAGGTGACCCGGCTGGAGCTCGATCTTCTCCGCTACTTCGCGGAGAACCCGCTCCGGGTGCTGAGCCGGCACGAGATCCTCGAGAAGGTCTGGAACATCCGAAACTCGAACCAGACGCGTACCGTCGACAACTTCATCGCGCGGCTCCGGCGCCATTTCGAGGCCGACGCGAGCAGCCCCCGGCACTTTCTCTCGGTGCGAGGCGCGGGCTACAAGTTCATCCCGAACCCCGAGTGATCTCCGTTGCTTGGTCGCGATCGTGGCCGTGCTTGGGGCCGGCGACGACCGCCCGGTGACGCAACCGTGACCCGCGTAGGCGCAACGGTGACGGTGCGTGCGGCGCGGCCCCCTAGGGTGACGCCATGGCCGAACACGACCACGCCGCGACCCCTGCCTGGATGGCCGAGCGCGCCTTCCCCCTCCGGCACATGGTGCCCTTCATCCTCTGCCATCTGGCCGTGCTCGGTGCGCTCTTCACCGGCGTGACCTGGCAGGCGGTGGTGCTCTGCGTGGTGCTCTACTTCGTCCGCATGTGGGGAGTGACGGCGGGCTACCACCGCTACTTCTCCCACCGGAGCTTCAAGACGAGCCGGGCCTTCCAGTTCGTACTCGCCTTCATCGCCACCTCGAGCGCGCAGAAGGGCGTGCTCTGGTGGGCCGCGCACCACCGGCGGCATCACAAGCACTCGGATCAGGAAGGCGACGTGCACTCGCCCGTGCGCGAGGGCTTCCTCTGGTCCCACATGGGCTGGCTCTTCGTGGACGGCTCGGAGGAGACGGACCTCGACCGCATCCGCGATTTCGCGAAGTACCCGGAGCTGCGTTTTTTGCACCGCTTCCAGCTCCTGCCGCCGACGCTCCTGGCGCTAGCCTGCATCGCCATCGAGGGGC
>CALCTH010000598.1 GCA_937893795.1 uncultured Myxococcales bacterium
GGGGCGACGCATGGCGGGGCAGTGAAGCGCGTGGGGCGTGGCGGTCAAACGCCGAGGGGGCAGGCCGCGGCGTCGTCGAGAACGCTGACCGGGCCCGCGCTCTTCCGCCGCCCCTAGGCGCTAGGTCCGGGGGCCGGTCGGGGCGAAAGGGCGGCCGCGGGCAGCCCGGCACGAACCGCGCTTGACCGGCGGGGGCGCCCCGCTACATTTCGCCGCCCCGCTCGGGACCCCGGGCGCTGCCCGCTCCTGGGCACCGGTGCCGAGGCACCATGACTTCCCCGCAGGCCTTCTCCTGCGGCAACGCAGCGAAGAGAGGAAGCGAGAGCATGGTCAAGGTTCGCCTCGCACGCGCCGGCGCCAAGAAGCGGCCCTTCTACCACATCGTGGTCACCGATAAGGAGAACCCCCGGGATGGGCGGTTCATCGAGCAGATCGGGATCTACGACCCGAGCCGCCCCATCGGGGAGGCCCGGGTCGACCACGACCGCCTCGCCTACTGGGTGGGTGTGGGTGCGCAGGTCAGCGACCGCGTGAAGAAGGTCGCCAACCAGCACAAGAAGCACTTCGGCGTCGAGGCCTGAGCCATGGAGGCCATGCGCGACCTCGTCGCCTTCCTCGCTCGCGCCCTCGTCGACGAGCCCGAGGCCGTCGAGGTCGAGGTCGTCGAAGAGGCACGCGCCTACGTGTTCCAGCTCACCGTGGCGCCCGACGACCTCGGAAAGGTGATCGGCAAGGAAGGCCGCACGGCCCGGGCCATGCGCACGCTGCTCTCCAGCATGTCGGCGCGGACCCGTAAGCGGGCCCTCCTCGACATCATGGAGTGAGCCGGTGGAGGAGCGCTCCGGGGACGCGCTGGTCCCCGTGGGGGTGATCTCCCGGCCCCACGGCGTGCGCGGCGCGCTTCGGGTGCATCCCTACAACGCCGAGAGTCAGGTCTTCCGGAGTCCCCTCGAGGCTCTCTGGTTGCGCGCGCCGGACGCCGCCGAGGCCCGGCGCGTCGCGCTCGTCAGCTGCCGGCGGGCCGCGAAGTACGCGATCGTCGAGCTCGAGGGCGTCGCTGGCCGGGAAGGCGCGGACGCCCTTCGAGGCCACGAGGTGTCCGTGCCGCGCGCGTCGCTGCCCGAGCTCGAGGAGCACGAGTACTACTTCGCCGACCTCGCCGGGGTGCCAGTGCGCCGCGGCGACGAGACCGTGGGCGAGGTCCTGCGCGTGCTGCGCTACCCGAGCGTGGACTGTCTCGAGGTGCGATCCCCCGACGGCGTTCGCGAGGTTCCCGTGCTCGAGCCCTGGGTGGAGCGCTTCACGGACGACGCCGTGCACGTGGGAGAATGGGACGATCTGCCGGTGCGAGGCGGCGGATGACGAGCGCGCCGCTGCGCGTCGAGCTGGTCACGCTCTTCCCCGAGTTCGCGGCCACGCTGGGCATCGGGCTCCTCGGGAAGGCGCAGGCGAAGGGGCTCCTCGAGGTCCACGCCGTCTCGCCGCGAGAGCATGGCCTCGGCAAGCATCGCTCGGTCGACGACGCGCCCTACGGCGGCGGCGCCGGCATGGTGCTGATGCCCGGGCCCATCGCGGAAACCCTCGAAGACCTCGACGCCGAGCGCGCGTGCCCCAGCCGCCGCATTCTATTGAGCCCACAGGGGAAGCCTCTCTCCCAGCGGGACGCGGAACGGCTCGCCGGCGAGAGCGCCCTGACGCTCGTCTGCGGGCGCTACGAGGGCTTCGACGATCGCATCCGGAGCCTCGTCCACGAGGAAGTCTCCCTCGGTGACTTCGTGCTCCTCGGTGGCGAGGTCGCGGCGCTGGCCCTCGTGGAGGCGGTCGCTCGGCTGCGCCCCGGAGTGGTCGGGAACGCCGCCAGCACCAGCGAGGAGAGCCATGGCACGGGCGGGCTCCTCGAGCATCCGCACTACACGCGGCCGGCGGTCTTTCGAGGCGAGCCGGTGCCGGACGTGCTCCTGAGCGGCAACCACGCGGCCATTGCCCGCTGGCGGCGCCGGGAGGCGATCCGTCGGACGGCGGAGCGCCGCCCCGAGCTGCTCCGCGCGCACCCCCTCGAGGACCCGGAAGAGCGCGCGTTCCTGCGCAGCCTGGAGGCCACCGCCGCCGCCGCCGCCGAGGAGACGGGCAGCGAGGACACGAGCGCCGAGGACACGGGCGGCGAGGAGACGGCGTGACGCGCC
>CALCTH010000599.1 GCA_937893795.1 uncultured Myxococcales bacterium
CGGACGCCGCGTGGGCATTCGCGGCGACCGAGAGCAGCAGGGCCAAGCGCCGCGCGTCGGCGTCGCCCGCTTCGAGCGGACCGAGCGACTCCACGAAGGCGCCCCGGCTCCCCCACAGGAGCGTCACGGCCGGGGCCAGCTCGCGTTCGGCGAACACGGTCATGACCTCGAGGGTGGGCTCGGGCCCCGGGTCCGGCACGCGAAGGCCGAGCACCACGCGCGCCTGCGTGATGGCTCGCGCTTCGGCGGCCCCGAGCTCGTCTCCGGGGCGCTCATGCACGACCCAGCCATCGAGGTGGGTGGGCGGGGGAGCCGCCGACACGGGCTCCACCGTACGCGTGTTAGGCGCCGCGGGCGACGCGCAGGCCAGGGCGAAAAGGAGGGAGGCCACGCGCCGCATGGCCCGATGCTGGCACGGCGGCCTCGGCGGCCCCAAGGCCGACGTCGATCGGGTCACGGTGACTCGGCGCCGGACGGCCCCCGCCGGTGGTGCGCCGGTCGCCGCTACCGCGACGAGATCCGCTGTCGCCGCACTTCCGTCGAGTTTCGCGGCGACGCGGGGTGGCACGGCTCCCCCGATTCAAGGTCTTCGATGACGGCTCCCCGCATCGTGGTGCGCGCGACGACGATGGGGCTGACGCGGCGGACGACGTTCCGGAAGGCGTCCTCGGCGATTGGGCGCCCGAGGTCGACGGGGTGTGGCTCTACGCGCTGGCGGACGCGGCGCGGAAGCACGACGTGCTCCTGCATCACGCGGTGCGGATGGCGACGCATCACCACCTGACGGTGACGCTGACGAAGCCGAACCTGGGGGAGTTCCTGCATCACTTTCACCGAAGCGTGAGCTGCGGCCTGAACGTGCTCTTGGCGGCGTACGGCTACGACATGCCGAAGAACGTCTTCGACGCGCGGCAGGCCCACGCGATGCGGCTGCTCAACTGGGAGGCGGAGCAGCAGTATCTCGTGTACGAGCGCCTGAACCCGGTGCAGGCCGGGCTGGTGGACACGGCGACGGACATGCCCGGCCTCGGCACGAGCTTCGAGCGCTGGGGAAACGGCGCGCTCATCGCGCGTCGCCCCGACGTCTACTTCGGCCAGGACCGCCCGGCGCAGCTTCGGCTCGTGCTCACGCCGCCGCCGGCGTTGCTCCGCGCGGGCGGCGGGGACGTGAAGCGGCTGGCGAAGGAGCTCCTTCAGCAGGCCGCCGAGGGCGACGCGAAGGCGCGCCGGGAACACCCGCACCCGGCCCTCGGTCCCGAGGCGAATCGGGCGATGCACCCCTGGGCAGAGCCGAAGACGCTGACGGCGCCCGGCGGCGGCTCGGTCCCCCGCTTCAAGGTGGGCGGGACGGGCCCGGAGGCCCAGGAGCTCCGCATTCGGGCGGCGAAGGAATGGAAGCGCTGGAAGGGCGGCTACTGGGGCACCCTCGACGAGTTGCCCGAGAGCCGGGAGGTGCCCTTTCCGCACGGCACCTACGAGATGCGCCGCTTCCATCGGGCCAACGTCGCCGACCCGCACCCGGGCGCGGTGCTCTCGGCGCCGGGCAACGTGGACGATGTCGCGCCCGTCAGCCGCGACGCGCTGCGCGAGGGGGCGCAGGTCGGCATCGAGGAGAGCCTCGAGTCGCTCCGCACCGCGCAGGAGCACGAGGCCGTGAACGCCGAGCGCGGCGAAGCGGAAGAGCGCCACCGCTTCACGAAGCGCCCGCCCCGGAAGAACGCGCCGAGGCTCATCGTGAAGCGCGACCGCCGCCCCGGTCGGCCCCGCCCGTGGGCGGAGACCACCGCCCGAGCCCGAGGACCCAGTCGACCCACGCTGCTGAGCCCAGCGGGCCAGGGAGGGCCTCTCCGAACTCGGAGGTGGACCGAGCCAGTGGGCTTGTGCGCCGGCCAGGCGACGTTGGGCGTACGTGAGGGGTCGTCAAGGCGACTCGGGGGCGCCGAGCATGTCGCTCCCGCCACCCACCGGGCCATCCGGATCCTCGCCCACGGAGCTGCGCGCCCGGCGACGAAAGGGGCTGGCGGCCAGGCGGGCCATACCGAGGACCGATCCGCCTCCGTCGCCTGGCGCCCTCGACACCGGCCTCCGAACCCCGAGCCGTTTCCAGCTGCGACTCAAGATCCACCCCGGTGCTACCATGGGCTTCGCGGCTCGCTCGCCGAAGCCGAGAGGGCGAGCCGAGC
>CALCTH010000600.1 GCA_937893795.1 uncultured Myxococcales bacterium
GCGCGGGCCAGCTGGCGCTCGTCGGCGCCGCGCTCACCGCGCACCTGCACGCGCGTGAGACGCCGCTCACGCGCGCCGAGGGCGCCCACGTGGTCGCCTTCTTGCGTTCGGACGCGCTCCCCGCGGACCAGCGCTTTCACTGGTGGGATGCGCTCATCCTTCACCCGCAGTTCGCCATGTTCTGCGATAGGCGGTTGATGGCGCGGATCGGGGCCGAGATGGACGGTCAGGGCTAACCCCTCGCGGTCGCGAAGGGTCTCCTCCTTGCTCCTCGCCGCGCGCGGGCGCGCTTCCAGCGGGCGGCGGCTTTCGGTCACCGGGACGCCAAGGCGCGTCCACGAACACCGGAAGAAGTCCGGGAGACGTGCGGCCGCTCCACGAGGCCGGGAGCATCTCGAGGAGGAAGAGGCCGCGGCGCGCTTCGATGGCCGTCGAGCTGGCGTGGTCGCGGACGCTAGGTGAAGCGCTTCCACTTGGTCATCTCGGCCTCCTGGAAGGCGCCGTAGCGCCCCTGGAGCCGGATGACCTCGCCGTAGGGCGTGGGCATGTTCTGCGCGAGCGCGAGGAGCACGCGCCCCGTCGCCTCGGCGTCGCCCGCCGCGCGGTGCGCCTGCTCGAGCGGGATGCCGAAGTGCGCGGCGACGTCGCCGAGCTTTCGGCTCTTCTGGTCCTTCAGGATCTCGCGCGCCCAGACGAGCGGGTCCAGCCAGACCACGTCGTCGCGGAGCGCCGGCGGCGCCTCATCGCTCCCCCGCCACCCGGGCACGCGGCGCGCCTCGGCGTGCAGGAAGCCCCGGTCGAAGGACGCGTTGTAGGCGACGGGGAGACGGCCCTCGAGCATCTCGAGCAGCCGCGGGAAGACCTCGGGGAAGCGCGGCGCGCCGCGCAGCTCCTCGTCGGTGATGCCGTGCACGGCCCGCGCCTCTTCGGGCACGGGCACGCCCGGGTCGACGAGCAGCCCTTCCCGGAGGCGAACCTCCCCGCGCTCGAAGACCACCACGCCGACCTCGAGGATGCGGTCGTTCTCGGGGTCCGTGCCCGTGGTCTCGAAGTCGATGACGACGAAGGGAAGGTCCGTCCAGCGCGCGCCCGCGTCGAGCTCGGCGATGAGCCCGGGCACGTTGCGGATGGCCTTGGCGATCAGGTCCGCGATGCCGGGGTAGTGGCGGCCGGTCGGGAAGCACCCGAGACTCGCGCTGCGCATGCCCTCGGGCTAGCGCAGTCGCGCCCGGGCTGACAAGCGTGGAGGCGAAGCCCGGCGCCGCCCGGCCTTCCGGATGCGCCGTGCCCGCCCTTCCCTCGCCGACCTATCGGACGCGCTACGCCCCGTCGCCGACGGGGGAAATGCACCTCGGTCACGCCCGGACGCACCTCGTGGCGTGGCTTCGCGCGCGGGCGGCCGGCGGGCGCATCGTGATGCGCATCGACGATCTCGATCCGCCGCGGGTCCGGCCCGGCGCCGCCGATGCGTTTCTCCGGGATCACGAATGGCTCGGCCTCGACTGGGACGAGGGTCCGGTCTTCCAATCCGCGCCGGAGCGCCAGGCCGCCTATGCCGAGGCGCTGGTGGCACTGGAGGCCGCGGGCCACCTCTACCCGTGCACCTGCAGCCGCCGCGAGTGGATGGAGATCGCGAGCGCGCCCCATGGCGAGGGCCCACCGCGCTACCCGGGGACCTGCCGCGCGGGTCCCTCGCACCCGGAGCGGCCAGCGGCGCTCCGCTTTCGGCTGCACGGGCCGACGCCGCGCTTCGACGACCTGGTCTTCGGCCCCTCCGGCGGCACGGACGAAGGCGACTTCGTGGTGCGCCGCGCGGACGGGCTCGTCGCTTACCAGCTGGCCGTCGTCGTGGACGACCGGGAGCAGCGGATCACCGAGGTGGTGCGCGGGGCCGATCTGCTCGCGGCGACTGGGCTTCAGCGGGCCCTCTTCGCCGCGCTGGGCGCGCCGGCGCCGGCCGCGCTGCACGTACCCCTCGTGCTGGGGAAGGACGGGGAGCGGCTGGCCAAGCGAAACGGCGCCCGCGGCGTGCGGCGCTACCGGGAGGAGGGCCTCGAGGCTGAAGAGCTGCTCGGTCTGCTCGGCGCGTCGCTGGGATTGGTGCCGCCCGGGTCCCGCGCGACGCGCGCGGAGCTCCTGGAGCGTTCCGAGACCCTGGTCGAAGGGCTCCCCCGAAAGCCGCTCACGCTCACGCCCGAGCGTGGCGACGCTTGAGGCTCGCTTTTCGAAGCCTGCTCGCCATACTGGCGAAATGAATCGTCTTCGGTCCCTGGCTCACGTCGTGCTCGCCCTCGCTCTCGTCGCCTGCGGGGACGACGGCGACCCCGCGGACGTGGCCGCCGATCTCCTCTCGCCGGGACCCTTCGCGGCGGGCTTCCAGGAGGGCATCCAGGTCACCTACACGCCGCGCGGCGGAACGGCCGAGCGCACCGTGCCCGTCTCGGTCTGGTACCCGGCGGAGCCCGGCAGCGCCGAGGTCGTGACCTACCAAGTGGCCGGCCTCTCGGCGGTGCAGGTGCCCGGGACGGCCCTCGACGCGCCCTCCGTGGCCGAGGGGAGCTTCCCCGTGGCGGTCTATAGCCACGGCTCGGGCGGCCTCGCGCTGGTGGGCTATCCCTTCGGCGAGCTGCTCGCGAGCCACGGGTGGATCGTGATCGCGCCGGATCACGTCGGGAACACGGCCACGGACGGGTTGCTCGGAAACCTCGACCCCTTCGTGCGCATCGCGCTGAACCGGCCCCAGGACGTGAGCGCCGCCCTGGACTGGCTCGAGGACGGCGCGGCGGAGGTCTCGGGGCTCGGTGGCGCCGCGGACCTCGAGAGCGTCATGGTCTTCGGGCACAGCTTCGGCGGCTACACGACCTTCGCGGTCGCGGGCGCGGCCATCGACGGAGACGCGCTCGAGGCCAGCTGCGCGGCGCGAGGAGACTGCGAGGAGTACACGCCGGAGGTCGTCGCGGCCTTCAACGCCGGCCTCGGCGACCCGCGCGTCGACGCCATCGTCGCGCAGGCGCCGGCGCTCGTGTCGGCCTTCGCCGAGGGAGCCTTGAGCGGCCTGAGCCAGCCGGTGATGCTGCAGACCGGCCGCCTCGACGCGACGACGACGCAAGAAGGTCAGGCCGTACCCTTCTGGGCCGAGCTCGGACGCGACGACGACGTGTGGGTGGAGATGCCCACGGGCGCGCACTTCACCTTCCTGACCATCTGCTCGGACCTCGACGAGACCACCATCGGGCTCTTCCAGCCCGGCGCCGACATGGACGGCTGCAACGTGGGCGGGATGGAGACCTTCCTCCCCGACGTCGAGGCCGTCCCGGTGCTCGGCGCGTACGTGCTCGGCTTCGCCCGGCTCCACCTGCTCGGGGAGGAGGCCCTCCGGGAGACGGTGGAGGGTCCGCCGCTCGGTGAAGGCTTCGTGCTCACGGTGCCCTGAGCGCGCCGCGCGCTTCGCGCCCCGGCGGGCCCGGTGGTCCTGGGACCGTGTCGCGAAGGCCGTCAGCGCTCGCGGAAGGTGACCGAGACGAGCGGCGCGGCCGGCTCGAAGCCGAAGGACTCGTGGGTCAACCAGTCGTAGGGCTCTCCCGAGGCCTGGCTCCACCAGTAGGTCCCCGGGGCCGAGCCGCAGAGGTCGACGCCGAGCGCTGGGTAGGTGCGGCCCGGCGAGCAGACCATCTCGAAGGCGACGTAGAGGGCTTCGCCGGCCGGGACGAGGAAGGGTTCGTCGAGCGTCAGCTCCACCGCCCGGTCCATCCCCGGCGGCGCGGGGGCGTTCGGCACGTCGAGCGTGAGCGCGCCGGAGAAGCGCGCGGGCGGCGCGTCCCCGGTCGCCGAGAAGAAGCGGATCCGGTGCGCGAGACCCGGATCCGAAAAGCCCGAGTCCGTGTCGTCGTTGAGCACGTAGCGGAGGGCGAGGACCTCACCGGCAGCCGTGCGCGGCGCGAAGCGTGCGGCCGACCAGTGGCCGCACTCCTCGAGCGCCGGGACGCCCGCGAAGGGTGCGACGGGCGTGCACGCGCCGGCGTAGGGAGTGAGCGTGACCGGGTCCATCGGGCCGGCATCGGCGCTGGCGTCCATGTCCGCGTCGCCCCCATCGACGCCCATCTCCCGGTCCGCCGGTCCGCTCGAGCCGTCGTCGTCGCCGCACGCGA
>CALCTH010000601.1 GCA_937893795.1 uncultured Myxococcales bacterium
GGTTGTGTTGACTGGTAGCGTCCCGCGCCCGCGGCCGCGCTGGCGGCGGCGCCCTGCTGCGCGAGGCGTGCGGCGGCGGCTTCGAGCGCGTCAACGTCGAGCGGAGGCGGCGCAGGCTCCGCCGCTTCCCCGCCGTCCTCGTCGTAGTGCCCGTCGCGCAGCGCGATGAACATCGCCTTGTGCTGCTCGCGCATCATGTGCTTCACGCGGGCCTGGTAGTCCTCGGCGCCGACGAGGTCCGCGTAGGACGTCTTCCGAGACGCGACGATGCGCCCGCCATCCGCGAAGAGGTGCGTGATGACGTGCGGGTGGCGTACCCCCGAGTCCTCGGTCTGGATGTGGTAGAGCCTGCCGCGGTGCCGGACGTTGGTGTTGTAGCCGAGTAGCGGCGACGCCATCGTGACGATCCTATCCGAAGGCGCCGACGCGAGCGAGCTTGCGTCTTCGCCGCATCCCGCGGGCGGCGCTCTTTCGCCCTTGCCGCGCTCGGCGCGAGAGGGCATCAGCAAGCATGGCAACCGCCCCGCGCGAGGCTCGGGCCCAGGAGACCTCGCCCCAGACCACCCTTCGCCCGATCCGGATGCGCCCTGGTGCGCGCTACACCTGCTTCGGGGACGGGCTCTGCTGCACGGACATCCACGGGCTGGGACCCATCACGCGGAAGGAGCTCGTCGAGATCCGGCGCCTGGACCCGCGGGGGGCGGGCTGGGACGACGGCTTCGAGGACCACATGCTCCAGCCGGCTGCGGATGGCGGCTGCCACTTCCTGCTTCCCAACCAGCTCTGCGACGTGCACGCGCGCTTCGGCCCCGAGGCGAAGCCCGAGGGTTGCCGGCGCTTCCCGCTCGGGCTCACGGCGACGCCCGAGGGGGGCCGGGTGACGACCTTTCACCGATGCACCTGCCGCACGCTCGGAGAGCGGCCCGAGCTGGAGGAAGAAGCCGTGCTGCCCGCGCTCCTCGACCGCCGCGGGCGGCCGAAGGCCGACCGGCACGTCAAGAAGGTGCGCCTCCGCCGGAAGGGCAAGAAGGTCGGCTTCGCCGCGTGGCGCGCCATCGAGGCGCCGCTCCTCGACGCCCTTCAGGCCGGCGCGGCCCCGGCGCCCCTCCTCGGCGCCGAGCCCTTCCCGCGGCTGGCCAAGGCCCATTGGGGCGCTTTCGCCGAGGACCTGCTCGACGAGCGGGACGCCACGGCCTTTGGAGTGGCCTCGGCCTTTTTCGCCGAGGCCATGCGGCTCTGCCTCTACCCCGAGGAGCGCGAGCGCTGGCCGTGGCGGCCGTGGGCGCCAGCCTACGATCGCGCCGAAGCTCGGAGCCCCGCGCCGCGGAAGGTCGACGCGATGCTCGCCGATTGGGTCGCCGACGAGGTCTGGGCGCTCTCCTGGGCCGACGTCGTGAGCTTCGACGTCAAACGGGCCGAGCTGGCCACGCGCCTCGCGCTCGCCCGTCGCATCATCGCGGGCCTCGTCGACCTCGGGACCCGCGCGGACCGCGCGGCGGCGGAAGCGATCATGGTCGTCGAGCTCATCGGCGAGTCCGAGCACTGGACCGATCTGCTGCCGCGTATGCGTCCTCCGCAGGAGTCCTCCCCGGCGAAGGCCGCGAAGAAGAAGGCCGCGAAGAAGGCGTCTCGCAAGAAGAAGCGCCGGCGGCCCGACGAGCGTCGGGCAGCGTCGGCCGCATGAGCACGCTGCGGGTGGTGGTCACGCGGGATCCCGCGGACCTGGCGCGCTGCCACGCCGTGCGGCGGGAGGTCTTCGTCGAGGAGCAGGGCGTGACCGAGCGCGAGGAGATCGACGGCCGCGACGGCGAGGCGACCCATTTCCTCGCCCTCCGCGGCGATGACGTCGTGGGGACCGCGAGGCTTCGCGTCACGAACGACGGCGTCGCGAAGGCCGAGCGGGTGGCCGTGCGCGTACCGGAACGCGGACGCGGCACCGGCGCCGCGCTGATGCGGGCGCTTCACGCCGAGGCGCTCGCGTCGGGTCACGCCGAGGTCGTCCTCGGCGCGCAGGTTTCGGCCGTCCCCTTCTACGAGCGCCTCGGCTATGCGGTCTTCGGAGAGCCCTTCGACGACGCCCGCATCCCCCACCGCTGGATGCGCTTCAGGCTCCGCTGACGAGAGGCGTCCCCCGGCGACGGCGTGCGGCGCCCTCCGCATCGAGTCGGCCCGGCCACGCCCTCCGCGCCCCGCCGCTCGCCCGCTCGCTCCGCGCGTCGTGGAATCGTCGGCGGACCCTCACGTAGAATGAGGCGCACCGGCGGAGACGGTCGAATGCGCGCGGACGACGAGAAGCCAAGAGAGTCTCCCGCGCCCGAGAGTCACCGGGCGAGGGCGCGCTTCGTCGAGCGCGCCACCCTGGTAGCCGGCCTATGCGGCTTCGCTTTCGGGGTGATCGTCCTGCCCCTGCTGCTCCGGCCCGAGGCCCCCCACACCACGGCGATCTTCGCGGCGGGTGTGTTCGCGTCCATCCTCTGCGCCGCAGGGTACGTGGCGGTCGCTCGAGGCCGGCAGGACGTCGCCGTGTGGTGCGTCGTCGTCGCCGCGACGGCCGGCCCGATCATCGCGGCGCCTTCGAGCCCGCTGATTCTCGGCTTCATCCCCACTGCGGTCGGGATCGCCAGCTTGACGCTTTCGGCTCGCGCCACCGCGGCCGTGGGGCTCGCGTCATTCATCCTCCCCGTGGCCGCGACGACGTGGCTGCCCGAGTGGGAGCTCTACTCGGCCGTCGTCCTCGGGTCGGCCAACGTCACCACGTCCGGGATGATCCTCGTGATCCGCGGGTGGAACGTCCGTCTGCGCGAGACCGCTCTAGCCCGCTTCCAGGCCGAAGCGGCGCTCACGGAGCAGCTGCGTGAGGCGCGACGCCTGGAAGCCGTGGGGCAGCTCGCCGGTGGCGTGGCCCACGACCTCAACAACTACATGACCGTCATCCTGTGCTCCCTCGAGCTGGCCGATCCGGAGGGGGAAGACCGGTTGCTGACCGAGGTCCGCGGAGCGGCGGAGCGCTCGGCCAAGGTGGTGGCGCAGCTCCTCGCGTACGCTCGCCAGCAGCCGCGCCACCCGGAGGCCCTCGACGCCGCGGCGATGCTCCGGGACCTCGAAGGCCTGCTCCGCAGCCTCATCCGGGACGACGTCACGCTGACCGTCCGCGTGCCCCAGGCGGCATGGGTGAAAGCCGACCGCACCCAGCTCGAACAGGTGATGGTCAATCTCGTCGCCAACGCGAACCACGCGGTGCCGGCGGGAACCGGGCGCATCGACGTCGACGTCACCTGCGCGGGTGAGGACGTGCGCATCGACGTCGAGGACAACGGAGGCGGCATCGCCCCCGACGTCGAGGCGCGCATGTTCGAGCCCTTCTTCACGACGCGGGGTCAGATCGGCGGCACCGGCCTCGGGCTCGCCACCGTCCACGCCATCGTGGAGCAGTCGGCGGGGCGCATCGAGGTGAAGAGCACGCCGGGGAAGGGCACACGCTTTCGCGTCGTATTGCCCGCGGACGAGCCGGCTGCCGCGCCCGTCCGGGAACGCGCCCGCGACGTCTCGAAGCGAACGGGGACCATCCTGCTGGTGGACGACCACGACGGTGTACGACGGGTCCTCGCCCGGCTGCTTCGGGGCCGAGGGCACGAGGTCACGGAGGCCGATGGTCCGGCGTCCGCGTTCCCGCTCTTCGACGAGAAGCACTTCGACCTGGTGATCACCGACGTCGTGATGCCTGGCATGTCCGGACCAGCCTTTGCCGACGAGCTGCGTCGCCGCCGCCCGGTGCCCATCCTCTTCGCTTCGGGCTTCGTGGCGGGTGCCGAGGTGCCCTCGGAGCTGCTGATCCCGAAGCCCATCGACGCCCAGGTGCTCTACGCACGCGTGGACGAGCTGCTCGCCGAGGCGGAGCTGCGTACGAACATCGCGTGATCCTCTCGGGCGGTCCGCTTCCGGGTCGTAGAGGAAGCCGTCCTTCCCGCACGCGGAGGTGAGTGCCAGGGCAGCTGCGAGGAGGACCTCACGCGCGTCCCTTCGTCTGCCCTGCCTGGCACGGCGTGATCAACGGCGCTGCGCGCTCGCCGGGGGCGCTCGTGATCCGCTGGGCTGCCGCGAGCCCTCCGGGTTTCGGCCGAGCAGATAGGGCGCGAGAATCTCGCTCGCGTCGAGCAATCCTCCTGGGCCGTGTAGCTCGAGGTGGAGATGGGGTGCGCTCTCCCGCATGCCCGTGCGGCCGACCGTCCCGAGGCGTTCTCCGCGACGCACCCTCTGCCCGTTGCGGACCTCCACGTCTTCCAGGTGCATGTAGCAACTCCGCAGCCAAGGAGGCGGCGCGTCCTCGCCTTCGCGAAGCGGGTCCGGGTGGTGCAGAACGCACACGTAGCGCCCGCCGGCACCGAGCTCGCTCCGTGGCACGTCGGCGATCTGCGGCGGTGTCATCGAGGCGTTGCGTCGGTGCCCCGGCAAGTCGACGCCGGCGAAGTTCACGCGGCCGTCGGCCACGGCGCGTACCGGCTCGCCGAGCACGGACTCCACGTCCACGCCGCGATGCCGCCGCGCCCCGCCGTCGCGGCCGGCTCCGATCCAGCTGCTGACCACCCGCGGCGCGCCGTCGAGAGGCGGGCCCATCGCGAGGCCGCGGGCGCGGATCGGCGTGGGCGGCGTCACGGCCCCGTAGTAGGTGAGGAGCCGGCGGCGATCGGTGAGGATGCGGTCCTCGGAGCGGTGGCTCTTCACCCAATCGCCCCACACCCAGTGGCTCACCCAGTGGCGGTAGGGCACGTGGTCGTAGAGGCCCACCAGGCTCCCCCGCTGCTCCCGGAGCACGCGCAGGATCACGGCGGCGAAGTAGAGGTTCGCTTCGGCGCGCCGGAGCTGGTGCTCGCTGAAGGGGAAGCGGTCCGCCCTCAGCGTCCGCTCTTCCCAGCCGCCTCCCGCGTCGGCGCCGCGCCGCACGTGGTAGCGATACACGCCGCGCCGGAGGTGTGCGCCATGCTGTCGCCGGCTGATCAGCGTGAGCCCCAGACCCGAGAGCCCCTCGGCGCGCGGCTGGCAGCGGCCCATGCGGTGGGCGAGCGCGCCCAGGAGGAAAGGGTCGACCTCCAGCTCCGCGCCGTACTGGAGCATCCAGCTCCCGTAGCGCGTCGCGCGCCCCGGCGGCATCCAGCCGCAGAGCTCGCGGAGCGCTCGCGCGAAGCGCTCCGGGTCCACGGCGTCGGGGCTCGAGGGCTCGGCGGGCCAGTCCTGAGGCGTCACCAGCGTGAGCGCGCTGCGGTTGGGCCGGATGTCCGGCCGCCGCCGCCGCTGCCAGGGCGCTCCGTCGGCCCTCGCGCCGTCGGCCAGCGTCGCCAGGCCGAGCGCGACCACCAGCACCAACGCGACCTTCGCCCGCATGCCCCGAAGCTACGGAGCGTCGCCCCCCCGTCAACTTCGGTGCGGCCGCGCGAGCGGCAAGATGCGCTCGAAAGTCCCGGGCATCGGGCTACCTTGCTCGCGTGCGTCCGGCCCACCTCGTCTCCCTTTCGCTCCTCGCGCTCCTCGCCTGTCGTTCGGAGCGCGAGGCGGACGTTCGCGTCCCCGTCTCCGTGACGACGCCTTCTTCGGGTGACGAAGCGCCGCCGGTGACGGCCACAAGGGCTCCCGTCGCGCTCGATCCGAGCCTCGTCGGGGACGCCGAACGCTGGAATCTGCCCCTCGATGGACGCCCGGCGAAGGGCCCGCCCGACGCGCTCGTCACGGTGGTCGTGTTCAGCGACTTCGAGTGTCCCTTTTGCGCCCGCGGCGCCGCGACCCTGGCCACGCTCTACGCGCGCTACGCGAGTGAGCTCCGCATGGTCTTCCGCCACATGCCCCTCGCCATGCACCCGAACGCCCGGCCGGCCGCGTGGCTCAGTTTGGAGGCCCGCGCGCAGCAGGGCGACGCCGGCTTCTGGACCATGCACGACCTGCTCTTCGCGAACCAACGCGCCCTCGAGCGCAGCGCCCTCGAGGGCTATGCACGGCAGCTCGGGCTGGCCCCGGGGCCGGTGGGTCAGGCCCTCGACGGGGCGCGGCACGCGCCAGCGGGCGACGAGGACGTAGCAGTGGCGCAGGCCGTGCGCGTGCGCGGCACGCCGACCTACTTCTTCAACGGACGGCCTCTGGCCGGGGCGCGACCCCTGCGGGAGCTCGAGGCGCTCCTCGCCGAGGAGCGCCAGATCGCATCGCGCGGCGTGGCGGAGGGCGTCCCGCCGGCCGAGGTCTACCAGCGCATCGTCGCGACGGGGCGCGGCGTCCCGTGAGCGCGCGCGCGGAGACGCCCGACGAAGAGGCGCTCATCGAGGCGCAGAGCGGCCGGCCGCTACGCGCTCCGTCCCGGCCGGCGCGGCGCTGTCACCTCGGTCTGCCGGTAGTCGTGACCGTGCCGCCCGTGCTCACGTCGGGCGAGCCCTTTCCGACGCGCTTCTGGCTCAGCTGCCCGCTCGCGCACCGGCGCATCGCGCGCCTCGAAGCCGCCGGCGGCGTGCGCGCCGCGGACGCCCGGGCCGGCGAGG